>JBBRXJ010000007.1:0-58573 GCA_038248505.1 Bacteroidales bacterium | reverse complement strand
CTATAGTTGAATGTTCCTGCGGCACTTGGTGTACCACTTATAGTAATTGTATTGGCTGCCCATGCGGCGCTTACTCCTGCTGGTAATCCAACAGCTGCGCCAATACCTGTGGCTAATGTTGTCGTATGAGTGATGGCTGTTAATGCCGTGCTAATACATAATGTTGGAGTGCTTGAAGCGGCTGTTACTGTTTTATTAGCCGTTACCGTAATTGTACCTGTCGCATTTGCAACACCACATCCGCCTGTTAATGGTATGCTATAGTTGAATGTTCCTGCGGCACTTGGTGTACCACTTATAGTAATTGTATTGGCTGCCCATATGGCACTTACGCCTGCAGGGAATCCCGTTGCTGCACCAATACCTGTAGCTCCCGTGGTAGTATGTGTAATAACTGTTAGAGCTGTGTTGATACATAATGTCGGAGTGCTAGAAGCGGCTCCTACTGTGTTATTTGCGGTTACCGTAATAGTGCCTGTTGCATCTACTGTTCCGCATCCGCCTGTTAATGGTATGCTATAGTTGAATGTTCCTGCGGCACTTGGTGTACCGCTTATAGTAATTGTATTGGCTGCCCATGCGGCGCTTAGGCCTGTAGGCAATCCAGTGGCTGCACCAATACCTGTAGCTAAAGTTGTTGTATGGGTGATGGCTGTTAATGCCGTGTTGATACACAAGCTTGGAGTGCTTGAAGCGGTTGTTACCGTTTTATTAGCCGTTACCGTAATTGTACCTGTCGCATTTAATGCTCCACAAACACTAGTTAATGGAATAGAATAATTGAATACACCATTAGCACTTGGTGTCCCACTGATGGTAATAACATTAGCCGCCCATGCTGCTGAAACACCTGCAGGCAATCCAACAGCTGCACCTATACCTGTTGCTATTGTTGTTGTATGTGTAATTGGTGTTAAAGCTGTGTTAATACAAAGTGTTGGTGTTGATGAAGCCGAACTAACTGAAATCGCAATTGCAGGTTCTGTAATTAAATAACTACCTGTTCCCGTACAAAGATTTGCATCAGTAACGCTTAGTGTATAGGTACCTTGAGTTAGCGTGTTTACATTTTGTGTTGTTTTTGAATTATTCCAACTAAAAACATACGGTGCAGTACCAACCGTCATAGCTATGGATATAGCACCATCACTACCACCATTACAAGTTACATGTGTTAGAGTTGGGGTAAACGTAGGGGTCGGATTACTTGTGATAATCACATCGGCACCTTGTGCAACACACATACTATCATCACGAGAGTACACTGAATAAGGACCTGCAGCTAACAAATTAAAGACATTTGAAACCTGATAGCTTATGCCATCTAATGAATATTTGCGAGCACCTGTTCCACCACTAGATGTAATAGTAACAGTACCATTGCTAGTACCTGCACATGTTGCAGCCGCAACAGCATTATCAACTACAATATCACTTACAGGGCCATGATAATCTGGCCAACCGTCCATATAAAGCATATTATCATTTACAGGGCCACAATTATTAAAATCACGAACAACAACACCAAATGTAGCTTTCGGCTGACCTGATAAAGTATCATTATTATTGACCACTGGTGAACCATCCACTGTCCAAGTGTAAACATAGGGCGAAGTACCACCAGAAGTATTCGCAAATAGTTTTGCATCACTGCCACTATAACAAGCCAATTCTTTTGCCACTTGTAGATTTACAGAAAGTACTGTTGGCTGGGTAACAACATTTGAGAGTGTTTTAGTGCATCCAGCAGCATCAGTAACAGTAACTCTATAATTGCTTATTACAAGACTTGATATATTTTGTGTCGTTTTCCCATTACTCCACGAAAATGCGAATGGCCCTGTACCACCAGAAATTGCAAGATTTACAGAACCGGTATTACCGCCAAAACAGTTAACGTGAACAATAGTTGAATCAGGATTTAATGCTGAAGGTGAAGTAATAATATAGCTCCCTGTTTTAGAACAAGCATTTTGATCTGTAAGTGTGAGATTATAAGTAGCAGCAGGTAATAGGATCCTATCTTCGGTAGTTATAGCATCATTCCAAGCAAAGCTATAAGGAATAGAGCCCCCACTTGGTGTTGTATTAATAGCTCCCGTATTGGCACCACCGCAACTAAGATGTGTTAATACAGCCGATAAACCAATAACTGTAGGTTCTGTTAAACTATAGCTCGCCGTTTTAGTACATACATTTCCATCCGTAACTGTAACATTGTAGGTTCCTTGGCTACGGCCAGCTAAATCTTCTGCAATACTTCCAGTGTTCCAGCTATAAGCATAAGCAGTAGTACCACCACTTACAGTTAAATTAACAGCCCCATTATTTTGACCAGTACAAATTATATTGCTAACGACTCCTGAAAGCGTTAAAAGAGTAGGTTCAGTAATTCCCTGATTGGCGTAGCCATTGCTCGTTCCATCATCATCAAAAACATAAATAAAATATTTTGAGTTGGCACCCAAATTTGAAAACATTGCCGTGTCTTCACTCTGTGTAACTTGCTGAAGCAAAACACCTACCCCACCCTGAAAGAACGGCTTATCACTCCATAACTGATAGGTATACGGAGTTGTACCAGGCACTACCAATCGAATTTTTATTGATCCTGTATTATCTCCGTTACACTTTACATGTATTTTTGTATTGGTATAATCTAAACCAAAAGCTGCATAGCTAGAGGCTAAGCTCAACACAAAAACAAACAACGATTTCTTCAATGCACTAGTCATTGGATTTAGTTTTAAAGTTTTTATTTAACAATCACTTGCAAATACTTGCAATTACCATTCACATCAGTAACTCCAGCAAAATATATTCCTGATTTATTCACAACAAAGGTTTTCTGCAATTCAGAAACAGCAATAAATTCTTGAATTTTTTTCCCACCCTGAGCAGGCTGGCCATCAAAAAGCGAAAAAGTTAATGCACCTTGACTTCCAATAACTTTTATAACGATATCATTTCCAATACCATCAGCGGCTTTATTTGTTTCGCATGATATTTGCCAAGGCTCAGTGAAACTGCATATTAGAAGAGCCAACACTATTAGAGATGTAATTCTTTTTATCATATTCTATTTTATTTAATATTATTTTACGAAAATTGATAGGTTTAGGTTTCAATTTTTCCCTTATAAATTAAGCATTCTAGAGAATAAAAAATAAAAAAATGCCGATTCAACACGCAAAAATACGAAATAAATCTTTTGTAAGTTAATGAAATATGATAATTTATACAATAAAAACACTTGTAAAAGCTGCAACCCTAAAAAACAAGGTGGTGATATTAATTACCGACTTCCGCTTCGATATGTTTTTTTGTAATATAATGCACTGGATACCATGCAGCTATAAAACCAATAATGAGTACCACTACAAAGACGTGAATAAAATCAGTTAATTCCATTGCAACCGGGTACGATTGAATAATAAAAGCACTTCCACCTTGAAGTCTAACAATCCCAAACGTTTGCTGTACCCAGCAAATCACACCCCCTAAAATAAGTCCAAATACCGCTCCTACAATAGATATCATCCATCCCTCTAATAAAAATATTTTACGAACTAATGACAAATCAGCGCCTAAACATCGTAAGGTGTACATATCTTGTTTTTTATCAATAATAAGCATGGTTAATGAGCCCATAATATTGAAGGAAGCAACTATCACTATAAAAGTTAGAATGAAGAAGATAGCCCACTTCTCCGATTTCATAACTTTATAGAAAAACTCCTTCTGTTCGTATCTATTTTTAACATTAAAATCACTCCCTAAAATTTCTTGAATCTTTTCTTGAACTTTTTTAAGGGATGCCCCTTTTTTTAACTTCAGTTCGATAGCTGATATTTCATTCTCGTAATCGAGCAACTCCTTTGTAAATGAGATGGGTAGCAAGATATACTTTAAGTCAGTTTCTTTCTCAACTGAAAAAATTCCTGAGGGAAAAAGATAGTTTTTATTGAAAGCTTTTTCGGCATTAAAAGTTACCTGTTCGCCACGGCGCGGAACATATACTATGATCGGATTTGTAAAATTTATGTTTAGACTTAAATAATAAGCAATTCCTTGTCCCACAACGGCATAAGGTTGATTTCCGGATTGAAGAATAAATTCTCCATCAATAATCATACTATCAACTCCACTTAAAAGAGCGTAATTGCTCTCAACCCCCTTTAAAGTAGCTAGATACTGTTTATCATCATATCGCAGCAAAGCATTTTCTTCAATCACATCGGTATAATAGAGAACCCCTTCAATTTTCCGAACTGAATCGAGAAAAGGGTTACGACTGTCAAATGTTTTACCAATGGTGGCGGTGATTTTAATGTCAGGATCGAAAGAATTGAATAATGAAGTGATTAGCGATTCAAAACCGTTAAATACACTTAGAATTATTATTAAAGCCATGCTACCAACAGCAACACCCGTTACCGAAATCCCACTTATAATATTAATTACATTGTGTGACTTTTTTGCCAGCATGTATCTTTTTGCTATGTATATGGCGAGTTTCAATGTTTTTATTTTTTCAAAAGGCTTTCAATTCTATCAATATAATCGAGTGAGTCATCAATAAAAAACTCCAAATCAGGCACCTCTTTTAGCTGGTTTCGAACCAAATTACCTAATTGAAAACGAATTTGTTTTTTAGCACTCGTCAGTTTAGATATAGCATCGGCAGCTAATTCAGAAGGAAATATGCTGAGATAGGAACGTGCTATTTTTAGATCGGGCGTTACGCGAACGGTGGTAACGGTTATCATTAGCTTATTGTCAAGATCAAGCACCGTTTTTGATTTCAGAAAGATATCTCCAAGCTCTTTCTGAATTAAGCGGGCTACTTTGTTTTGTCGTGTTGATTGCATATAATATCTACTTAACGGGTAAAGTTAATAATTTATAGCATATTATCTTTAGTGAACTGTGAGTTGAGGGTTCTGAACTGTAAAAAAAGACATTATAATCGATATCTTAATACCATATTTGTATACAAGGCGTAGGAATTAATGGATATTTTATATTTTTGGCTTTTCGACAACAATTTAAAAATTAGCTAATTAATTGTATGTATACAGTATTAAGTGGAATTAGGCCAACGGGGCATTTACATTTGGGTAATTATTTTGGTGCGGTAAAAAATTTTGTTCGCATGCAGCACGAAAATACCTGTTATTTTTTTGTTGCTGACTATCACATGCTCACAACCCATCCCAAACCAGAGGACTTACAACGAAATGTGAAGTATGTAATAGCTGAGTACCTTGCTTGCGGACTAGATCCAGCGGCCTGTACCCTTTACATTCAGAGCGATGTGCCTGAAGTGGCCGAACTATATTTGTTAATGAGCATGAACGCCTATGTTGGAGAGTTAGAGCGTACAACCACTTTTAAAGAAAAAATTAGGAAGCAACCCGATAATGTAAATGCTGGTTTATTATCCTATGCAGTATTGATGGCATCCGACATACTGATACATAAAGCCGACAAAGTGCCTGTAGGCAAAGATCAGGAGCAACATTTAGAGCTTACACGACGCTTTGCACGACGCTTTAACACTATTTACGAGACCGAATATTTTAAAGAACCCGATGCATTTAATTTTGGCGAGCAATTGGTAAAGATTCCTGGACTCGATGGTTCTGGCAAGATGGGTAAATCGGAAGGCAATGGAATTTTTTTAATTGATACGCCCGAGGAAATTCGAAAGAAAGTAATGAAAGCAGTAACGGATGCAGGACCTACCACACCAAATTCAGAAATGCCCGAAGCAGTTGCCAATCTTTTTGCTCTAATGAATGTTCTCTCAACACCAGATACCGTGAGCTATTTCAAGGAAAAATACAATGATTGTAGCATACGCTATGGCGATTTGAAAAAACAATTAGCAGAGGATACCATAAAATTCACCACCCCTTTTCGCGAAAAGGTTACGGCGATTTTAGCCGATGATGCATATATGAAAAAGGTCATTCGTATGGGTGCTGAAAAAGCACATATTAGCGCATCTAAAACGATTAGCGAGGTTAGAGAGATTATTGGGTTTAAGAAATATTAGATTTTTTTTTATACTTTCTTTTTATACACCAATTTCCGCTGCGCCAAACATATATCCTTGCTCGTATATAGATGAAAGATGGATGATGGGAGATGGTGCATCCATCAACACCTCCCATCAATACCTTAACATTCATATTTTTTTATTATAAAAACAAATGGTGTAATTGTCCCTAATGACTTATATCTATATTGATTTAAGTCTAATATTTACAATATAACACTAAACATTCCACACCCATGTCACTACAAGGAAAAATTCGCCGCTACACTCTTATCATCCGCAAAATAACACGCGGTACACATCCTACATTTAAGGAAATTGCGGATTATCTTGCCGAAGAAGGTTTTGAAATATCGCCACGTACGCTTCAGCGTGATATTGAAGAAATCAGAAATGAATTTGGTATCAAAATTATTTTTGACCATACTAGAGCGGGATATACTATTGACATGGAAGAAAACCCAGATGTGCAAGCTTTTTTAAAGTTGCTCGATTTGGGTGAAACGGCCGATATCATTATGGATAGTTTACGTGATGGAAAGAACACACTGCAATATGTATCCTTCGAACACAGCTCACAATTAAAAGGAATTGAATTTTTAAAAACTATACTTGGAGCAATTCGTAAATCGAATAAAATTCGAATTAAACATACCAATTACGCCACTGGGCGCACGCATGAATTTGAGATGGAACCATACATGTTAAAGGAGTATCATGAGCGTTGGTATATTGTTGCAAAAGTATCATATGCAAAGGGATTTCGTATTTTTGGAATTGATCGCATTCAAGAACTTGAAGTATTACGTGATAAATTTAAGCGTGATAAAACAGCTGACCCAAGCGAAATGTTTTTACATAATGTTGGTGTTAATTATAGCGAACGTGAACCCGAGGAAGTAGTGCTCGCATTTACGCCTCTGCAAGCAAAATATATACTCTCCTTACGCTTACATCACAGTCAAAAAGTGCTTTCTGGAAATGATAAAGAAACCCGATTAAGCTATTATATAAAACCCAATATTGAGTTTATACAACAGATATTAATGCATGGCGATCATGTAAAAGTTATAAAACCACAATGGTTAATTGATCAAATAAAAAAGACATTGGAATTGGCGCTGAAGAAGTATAAATAATTATTAAAAACCGGCACTTCTACTATGTTCAGGGACCTACGATAGTGCATTTAAAAACCACCGCCGCCAGCGGGCATCATTCCTCCACCACCGGGACCCGCACCGCTATCGCTGCCCTCACCTCGTGGGCCTTGATAATTATTGAAGTTATATGTTAAGGTTAAGGTTAAGGTAAAATAAGGGTACTCACCTCTCCATGTATAGACTTCATAATAGCTGCTGTTTTCATTAATATATTTATAGCTAAATGGTTTAATAAAATTATAACTGCTGAGGTTTATAGAAAAAAATTTCTTGAAGAAATCCTGTCGTATAGATGCATAATGATAGTTATACCCCAAGCTTCTTCCAGACGCCCATTCAGTTGGTGAGGAATAACCTGCGCCTAACTGCACTTTCGTATTGGCTGATAATTTCAAATCAACATTTAAACGCCCACGATACGAATCGGTTGTTTTACTAATAGCAATACGATTTAATACACCTTGATATTCATCATAGCTATACGTTAAAGAAGGGAAGACAGAACACCATTTTGCGATCTCAATATTTGATGATAATTCAAGCCCAGTGTTATAACTTTTTGAGAGGTTATCGAGCGTTTCAATAAAAACGCCATCAGCTACAGGTTGAGAAATCCACTCGATTCGATTGTTTGAACGACGATGAAAAAATTCTGCTGAAATATAGGTAATTCCTTTAAATGGTTTATTAAGGGAAGCCTCATACGAATCGGTAAATTCAGGTTGCAAATTCGGGTTCCCAACCGCCAATTGATACTGACTATTAAACGTTGTATCAGGTGTTAATTGTTCTGCTCCTGGCCGATGTACCCTTCTACTATAGCTCGCTTGTAATTTCATATTTAAAGGCAAAGCTTGACTTAAATGCAAGGTAGGATAAATATCCCAACGCTTTAAATGTAGCGGAGTTAGCTGGCTTTTAATCTTCAAAATTCGATCCGTATATTCACACCGAGCGCCAAGTTGAAAACCAAACCCTTTGTATTTCCCTGCAAAAATAGCATAAGTAGCCATATTATATTGGTCAAAACGGGTGGTATTACTCAGAAGTGAATTGGTATTCCAATCGCCTAATACATGATTATATGTTTGCATTCTAAAATCCTTATCCAGCATATTGAACCATTGATGTATACCCGCCTCCATTTTAAAATCTTTTTTCTTGAGCGGTAAAGTATAGTCAATTTTTAAACGATACATATCAGACATACTGTTATTGAGCGTGCGAGGAATGTATGTATTGCCAGGCAGGGCTACCAATAATTCGTCAGTTGTACTTATAGTTTCCTTATTTTCTTCTTCTTTGGTATTATTTGTAAAAGCACCATTCGCTTTTAATTCATGATTCTCTTTTTTTAACTTCAAACGATAATTAAAATTAAATTCAAAATTTGAGGATGAAGATAACTGCTCGGTTAATGATCTTTCGTAAATATTTTTTACCATATTACTATAATCGTGCAATGTAAGTTCTGTATTATTTTCATTAACATTACTGCCTAAGCTGGCAGATAATGACAGCGTATTGCTGGTATTAAAATAAATATCACCACCTAATTTTATTTTACCACCTCTACCTCCAAATACCACATCATAATCACTATTTATTGTATTGGTATCCCCATTTAAGAAAAGCATTCGATTATTACTCCCCACACCTGAACTTTTTCTATCATACCAATTAATAGAAGAAAAGAGTTTATACTTCTTTTTATTATAGTTCAGAGACAAAGTACCCGAATATTTATCATTCAAACCAGCACTCAATTCGAGCATTCCATTAAACCCTTCGGTTTTATTTTTTTTTAAGAATTACATTAATTATCCCTGAAGAACCATCAGGATCATACTTTGCAGACGGATTTGTAATAATCTCAATCTTATCAATAGTTGCAGCAGGTATTTGTTTTAATGCTTCTGTTCCTTTGTAAGGTGAAGGCATTCCATCAACAAGAACAGTAAACGACGAACTTCCTCTAACTTTAACATTACCCTCATAATTTACCTCAACTGAAGGCACATTCTCAAGTGCATTAACAGCCGTACCTCCGGCAATCTTTAAATCACCAGCAACATTCACCACTTTCTTGTCAATCTGATATTCTATACGTTGCTTTTTAGCTTCTATCTCTACTGCATCCAGCTCCATTTCACCAATCTCAAGATAAATAGTATCAAGATTGCGCGTTTCATAATTAACGTCAAAATTAATTCCTTTAATCCTTTTCTTGCGGAAACCAATAAAATCGACATCGATAAAATAACTTGCTGGCTTTAGATTTTTCATTTCAAAAAAACCTTTAATATCACTTATTGTACCTCCTTTAAATGATGAATCAGACAACAAGTGTACAGAAATACTCGCGTACTCTATTGGCAAATGTGTTTTACTATCGCATACAATACCGTTTATTTTGCAGTTTTGGGCCATAGCCGTCCATGAGATCAAAAGACAGAAAAGACAAATAATTATTTTCATGTTTCAGTGTTTGATGTAAAACTAGTGAAAAACGAAAACAATAAGTACTATTACTAGTAAAACAATTTAACATCCAATGAAAATAGGAATCCAAATATAGGATAGAAAAAGCCTTCTACAATTCAATCAAAAGGCATACACTTAAATATTAATCAAAAAATCTGATTAACAATATTAAAAAAATCAGGAGAAGGTCTCCTGATTTTTTTAATCATTTATTTTATAATTACCACATCTTTAATCATAATAAATTTGGGTTCAATAACCCACAATCCTTGCTTATCAATTAAGCCCCATTTACCATATAATTTTGCTGCGGCATATCCATTTTTAAAATCGCGAACACCTTCAAATTTTGGTTCAATAGCCCATTCGTTTTTTTCATTGTAGAATCCATATTTCAAAAGTTTTTTGCCCTTAGCAACACCATCAAAAAAATCATCGAATGTTTCAGAAATAGTAATTGTTATAAGCTCTCCTTTTATATTTACATAAGCTGTTTTATCAGCCATTTTAACCTTTGCCAAACCTAACTCACTATCAAACTCCTCTGCAGCCGTAAATTGTGGTTTAATAACCCATTCCCCTTTTTTATTTATAAAACCAATTAAAGTACCTTCTTTAGCCCATGCTAAATTGTTTTTAAAAAAACCGGCATTATCAAATTTTGCTTCAATCGCAATTACTCCTTTAGTATCAATATAACCGAGCTTACCATTGCTCAATTTAAATGGTGCTAGTTGTTCTGAAAAATGTTTAACTTCCACAAGGTTTTCAATATTAACAGGATATTCCATACCATTACCATCAACAACCATATACTTTCCCGCAATAGCCACGGTAGCAAAACCACCATTAAAATTCGTTATTTTATCATACTTCATAGGAATAGCAAGTTTTCCTGCGGTATTAAGAAAACCCCACTTTTCAACTTTTTTTATTGGCACAAATCCATTTTCAAACCCACTTAATCCAAAACCAAAACGTTCAATTAATTTAAAATCTTGAACCTCCGTATTTAAAGCTTCACCTTTAATGTTGATAAAGTAAAGCTTTTTATTTTTCATATCATTTACCGTTGCAAGTCCGTCTTCTGTAAATTCATCACATGTAACAGCACCAGGTTGCAAAAGCACATCTCCTTTAGGGTTAACATAAGACCATTCTTTTGATCCTTCAAATTTAACTTGCAATACAGCAGGCTGAGAGAAAGAAAATTGCATTACTGAAAGAAATAATGCCATGCAAATAATAATTGATTTATTCATAGACTTATGTTTTTAGGATTATTTTTTATTTAAACGGTATTAAGAATTATTTAGTATTAAAGATAGAGATTATTTAACATTATCAATCTATCAACACGATTTCGGGAAATCTCTCTATAATCACTTTTGCAAAGCAAGTACTCGCAAATTCGTTGGCATTTTTTCAATAGAATAGCGCAGTGCTGTACGTGGCATTTTTGATTTATTTTTCATCACAAAATCAAATATGTCTTTTTGATGGACTTTACTAGCTACTTTTAACATCCAGCCATATCCTTTTTGAACCATATCGTCACTATCTGTTAATAATAGATTGGCAATCTCAAAAATTTCTTTTAAAAACAAACCTTTGCGTGCTGGTATAATTAACGAAACAGCTGCCGCTCTGCGCATCCATCGGTTATCCGACTTAGTCCATTCTTTTAAGTTGGCAATAAAGCCCGGATTCATTTCAATAAATGAACCCACAGTATGGTTACAAAACGTATCACATGATGCCCAATTATTAATGTAGAGAGAAACCCATTTTTCAAATAAGATAAAATCTCTGGGCTGGAATTCTTTTCTGAGATAATATGACAAATGGCATGCAATAAAAGACTCCTCTAGGTATCCTGACAGCCATAGCATATCGCATAATTCAAAAACATCAGATTTATCCCTTCCTTTAATTTCCTTAAAAACATCATTGCTTATTGTCTCAACTAAAGCAGATTTCACTCCGTATAGCTTTACTTCCTCTTTAAAAAAACGAAGACTGCTTTGCTTTGTTTTTTCGTACGCTTGAGCTAAGAGTGCATTTTTTATAATGTGAAATATTTTATCCATATTTAATATTTTTAATATTCGTTTTAATAAATCCATTCACTTACTATGCAAAGCTTCGGGAATTGTAATAAAAATAATTAATAATTTAATTCCCCTTAAAAATAATATATAAATAAATTTTAAATAACTACCTCAAGTGGCAGATTGTATTATGCTGAGGATTGGGGAAATAATTTCAATTACATCAATATCAAAACACCTCATACTATCTAAAAACCATGGAGTTTAAAAGTATTTATTAAATATCATTGGGGTTAAACGAAATTTAAATTACGTGTTTAGTAATGTGTTGTTTTTAATTTTAATAAAACTTACTGTTTCATGAAGTATGGTTAAACTATAATAAATAAACAACCATAAACAAAAAAAACAAATTACGAGCTAAATTAAAAAATTATTAGGATTACATAGGGTTTTGTTTGTACAAAAAAAAGAAAAACCACAAAACTCAAAGTATTACTATTTAAAGAATTAAAAGAATATAATAGTGAATCATAGTGATATTTTATATATTTGTTAATGCTGTCATTAAAACGCAAAAAATTTATATATATATATATATATCAATTAATTTATGAGTTTACCATAAAAATATGAATATAAAAAAAATCCAACTAATTATCGCATTTGCTTTTCTTAGTAAACTTGTTACAGCACAAATCAATGGTTTAAATGATGATTTGTATTTATTAACTAAAAGCATAAAGGAATGGAAGCATATAGGAGGCATTACAATTGAATATGATGCGGGTTCTAATGCATTAACCAATTCATTTATTGACGATGCATTTGCAGAAGGTCTCATTGATGATGCATCAAAAGACGAAGTGAACGAAAAGTTAAAAAGCCATAATCGGATTGGTTTTTACAATGAAATATCAGGCTTTTACAGGGGGAAAGACATTATAAAGGGATTCACACTAAACGCAGCATTAAAATCGTCCGAATTATTTAATGCTGAATTTAGTGATGATGCATTTAATCTAATCTTCAAAGGCAACAAATATTTCGCTGGCAAATCAGCCAATCTTTCTGATTTTAATTTCAATTATCTCGCATATGAAGAAATAAAAATAGGCTTAGAAAAAGATTTTAAAAATAAATGGTTCTCAGCACAAATAAGCTATCTATCAGGTTCTCGCTATCAGAAAATGCGTATTAAGGATGCATCCCTTTTTACCTCTGAAGATGGAGATAGCTTGAATTTTACTGGGGATTTGGATATACTAACGGATGGGGAAATAAAGCGTCAGCCAGCTACTTTTAGAGGAAATGGCGCTGCAATAAATCTCGACTTTTCATATACACCATCGGGCACACAAAATATATTAAATTTGAGCATACATGATTTGGGTTTTATCAAATGGAAGGACATCGATCACTACCAGTCCAATACAAATCTGGCTTTTGAAGGTCAAATCATTACTGACCTAATTTCTTTTCAGGACTCGCTTATAAATAATTTCTATGGAGATAGTATCCCTGCGATATTAAATGCTGATTACAATCAGGGCAACACATCGAAAACACTACCTACTTTATTCTATACATCATACACCCAGCAATTAAGTAATCGCATATTTGCCACACTCGCAATAAAATATAGGATGAACGCAAATTACATCCCACGTATAAGCCTTTCGCTTCCTTGTGAATTACCTTGGCATATCGTTGCAAAACCTATCATTGCATATGGCGGTTACAATACATTCGATTTTGGATTTGCTGCTTCAGCCTTAATTGCCAAAAAATTTATTGCTGGATTTGAAACCTTTTATTTTGAAGATGCAATAGCCCCAAGAAATACAACCGGTCAAGCATTACGACTTTATTGCCTTGCTGTTTTTTAATTGGGTTTTACTCGATATTTTCTGGAGTAGAAAATATTTCGATTATCTGAAATGGATTATCTATTAACAAAGAGTCGTTTGATACAATTGTATCGGCTTTTATAAAATCTGTCGCTCTTCCTTTTAATGAGATGAATGGATTAACACCAAAGGTATCAGACTGCCCAATCTGATTGCGATGAAGCATGTGCCCAATGAGCAACTGATAATATGAATTGTGCGATTCTCTCAGCACTCCATCTTTGAACGAATACATAAAACGCTTTGGCGAGGGAATAATACTTGCAAGAAAAACACTTTCAGATAAATTTAATGCAGATGGTGATTTCTTAAAATAAAATTCTGAAGCTTCCTTTATTCCATATATACTTGGACCCCACTCAATAATATTCAAATAAACTTCAAACATTCGTTCCTTACTCACCAATCTATAGTTCTCAATAAGCCAGACAATAAGTATCTCTTCCACTTTACGACTAATCGTTTTGTTGCGATTTAAAAATGTATTCTTTACTAACTGCATAGTTATGGTGCTACCACCACGAGCAAAGCGTTTCTGTTTAATATTTGTTATTATTGATGAACGAAATGCATCTTCATTAAAGCCATTGTGATAAAAGAAACTCCCATCTTCTGATGTTAGAACACAGTATCGTAATAAAGGCGAAATATCCTCTAATTTAAGATATGATGGATTACTAGGACTCACAAAGATTTCACGCACAAGTTCTCCTTTATCAAAAACCTGATGCGTAAATGTATCATTTAACATGCGCAGGTTTGCATTTCCAAAATGTTGAATACGCATTCCTTTGTTCTTCATTTCAGAAATAAATATCAAGTTATCTGGATTTCCAAAATCAACATCAAAAAACAATCTGTACGATAAATCGCCAGTTGTTTTAAGGCCTTTAAAACTCGTAAAGAGCCCTTCTGGTAAGGCATCAAAAAGAGTTGATGCAACAAAATCTTTTCGAGGTATTGCTATTTTTAAGTGTACCTTATTCTCTTTCTCAAATCGAAGATATGGATTAAAAGAGAATCCATTAAAAGATAATAAGGAACTACTATCGAGCTCCAAAAAATTAGAGCCTGCAAGAATATTAAAATTTATACTCCCTTTTTTAAACAATACGTTGTAAGGACTAACTGCTTTTTGTTTAACAAAAAAGTTAACGGCATAGGCCGAACCATCCAAGGTTATTTTGCCATTTTTTATTTTCGAATAATGAAACGACATGCTGAGAGAATCGAATCCCAATCTGGCATCCCAACGTGGTTCAATATAAGGAACAAGAAATGTTTTACCTTCAATCTTTCTTAAAACTAAATTAAAATTTCGGTTGCGGGTGTCAATTGTACCTTCAAGCATAATTTTTTGTTTGTCTTTATTATCTCTAAAAAATAATGAGGCAGCATAATGACGACTCTTAAAATGAAACGATTCGCAATAAAATTCGGTAAACAAATTGGCATTCGTGTAAATTACTTTTGTATTAAGCACATCCACACGAGCCGGTATTAAAGACGTTGCTTTATTAATGAGGGAATAAATCAGATTAGCAAAATCAATATTAGCTTCATCTTTAGAGGCCGTTAAAACATTTGCAGTATCTGAATTTACTTTAAAAAAAATCCCTTCTGCCCTCCACAAATACTCCGCTTTAATATTCACTTTAGCATTGTTCAAATAGAATGATCGCAAACGTTTGCTGCCAAACAAAACGGATAAACGAGGATTTACTCGCATAGAATCGGCACAAAACAAAGTGTCTTTTGCAGAAACAATTAAGAGATCGGAAAAAACAAGCGTTTTTAATCCATTAAATTTCAAATCCGAAACCGATATTTGGATATTTCGACTTGTCAATGCTTTACGCGATATTGCTTTAAAGGCATAACGAAGAGCCGATTCCCTAAACATAAAATACAGCAAGAAAAATATTGACAAGATTAATCCTGCAATGCGCGAATAAAATAATAATTTATGTTTATTAATAGGAATCATGCAACATATATAAAAAACAAGCCGAATATAAAATACCCGGCTTGCTCAATATTTTTAAATTACTCTAAACTAGAACTAGCTGTGTTTTGCATAAGCGCATCTGCTTTAATTTTTGCAGGGCAATCTTTAACAGGGCATTCAGTAGCTGGCTCTTTATGAGATTTAGAACTTGTAGGATGCCATCCTATAACAAACATCATAACAGCAAAACCAAGAATGTAAGCAACAATAACATACCAACCCTCTTTTACCCATTTAACAACATTTCTGGCTTCCGGAAATTTATTGGTTATGGCAACACCTGCTGAAGAACCAAACCAGATCATCGAACCACCAAATCCAACAGCATACGCTAATACACCCCAATCATAATGACCTTGCTCAAGACATAACTTTGTAAGCGGAATATTATCAAACACTGCTGAAATAAAACCAAGTGCAAAAGCAGTAATCCATGATGCATCAGGCAGGGTTTCAACGGGCATTAATGAAGCGCATGTTACTAAACACAACAAAAAGATGGTGCCTTTTATTGCTCCAGGGACTTCATTCCATGGCATTTTCATAAAAACAGCACTAATAAGAATTGCAATCCAAACTCCTAATGCAGGCATGTCGTAATAGAAATTAGAAACTATAGCACCCAACAGAATAAGGGCAACAGAAATAATATTAACCCATAAAATTTTAGCCGCTTTTTCATCTGTTTTTACAATAGGCTGATATGCATTTTGTTTACGAGCAGCAAACCAGGCCATAAAAATAAGAGCTACTACTGCAGGAATAAATGCATGCACCACCTGAAGTGGAGTTACACCATCAATCCACATCATGGTTGTTGTGGTATCACCAACTACACTACCAGAGCCACCAGCATTACTTGATGCCACTATCGCTGCAATATAGCCAATATGAACCTTACCACGAAAAACAACTAAGGCCACGGTACCTCCAATTAAAGCGGCGGCAATATTATCAAGAAAAGAAGATAAAATAAAAACAAAAATTAAGAGTACGAATGGACCTTTCCAGTCTGATGGTAAAAATTTTGGTAAGGATTCAGGCACCCCCGACTCTTCAAATATCTTTGCAAGAACTGCAAAACCAAGTAATAATCCAAGTAAATTGAGAATAATACCCCACTCACCCTGACGCATCTCTTTACTTGATAATTGCTCAATCAAAGAATTCTCACCAAAAAAATGTTCTGCAAAATGATACGATGGATCAAAAATAAATTTGAATGCCACAATTACAGTTAAACCAATAATAGCCACCCAAAATGTTTGATCGTGAAAAACAGCTACACCTAATAAAATAAGGGCAAACAAAATAAACTCCAAACGAATACCGCCAATAGAAGGCACAACGCCTTGTTGTGCAGCAAATGTGATAACCGGAAATAAGAGTAAACCTCCCAAAACAAAAAGTAATTTAAACAAACTACTCATAAAACTTTTTTTCATAATTATTTTTTTAAAAATATTAATATTTGAAAACAACACAAAAGACCTCATTTATTATGATCTATTTCTTTTCAATCAAAATATAGCAGTTCAAATAAATTTACATATTCTTAACAATCTCATGACCAAATTCAGAACACTTTAACTTAGTAGCACCTTCCATCAAACGTTCAAAATCGTATGTTACACGTTTATTAAGAATAGCACCTTGAATTCCTTTTACAATTAAATCAGCAGCTTCTTGCCATCCCATATATTCAAGCATCATAACACCTGAAAGAATTACAGAACCTGGATTTACTTGATCAAGACCAGCGTACTTTGGGGCAGTGCCATGTGTAGCTTCAAAAATGGCATGACCCGTTATATAATTAATATTTGCACCCGGTGCAATACCAATACCACCAACAATTGCAGCCAAGGCATCTGAAATATAATCGCCATTCAAATTCATTGTAGCAATAACAGAATACTCTTTAGGTCGTGTAAGAATTTGTTGCAAAAAAGCATCGGCGATACAATCCTTAACAATAATTTCATTACCTGTTTTAGGGTTTTTAAATGAACACCAAGGGCCGCCATCAATTTCCTTCGCACCAAATTCACTCTTCGCTAGCGCGTAACCCCAATCGCGAAAACCACCTTCGGTAAATTTCATGATATTTCCTTTGTGAACAAATGTCAACGAAGGCTTATCTTGATCAATCGTATATTGAATGGCAGCACGAACAAGACGTTCGGTGCCTTCTTTTGATATTGGCTTAATACCAATAGAACTACTTTCAGGAAAACGTATTTTTTTTACCCCCATTTCATTTTGTAAAAAAGCAATAAGTTTTTTCACTTCTTGAGTACCCGCCATCCATTCAACGCCCGCATAAATATCTTCCGCATTTTCTCTAAAAATAACCATGTCGGTAGTCGTTGGATCTTTTACTGGCGAAGGAACACCTTTGTAATATTTTACCGGACGCAGGCAAACATACAAATCGAGAATTTGTCGTAATGCCACATTTAGTGAACGTATACCGCCACCAACGGGTGTTGTGAGCGGACCTTTTATTGCCACTAAGTATTCGCGAATTACATCTATTGTTTCTTTAGGTAGCCAGTCATTAGTCATTTTAAAGGCTTTCTCACCCGCATACACTTCTTTCCATTCAATTTTACGCTTACCATCATAAGCCTTTTCAACAGCTGCATCTAAAACAATTTGCGATGCATGCCAAATATCAGGCCCAATGCCATCACCTTCAATAAAAGGTATAATTGGATTATTTGGTACATTTAGCACCCCGTTTGAAATGGTAATTTTTTGTCCGCCCATTATAGTATTATTCTGAGTTAATAATTCTTTTACGAAATCTATGTTTCTTTATAACGATGTTTTTAGCTAATAAAAAACGGGGGTAAAAATAGGAATTTTGATTCAATTTCTTTCAAAATTAATCACATAGTATTGAGAATACAAATGATTAGACAGTATGACGTGACGAATGATTAACAGAATAGGATGATTGGCTTTAAACAGATTGATCTCGTCTTTAGTAAACTTTAATCAAAATCAAGATTAAACTGCTGGCGTAACTTATCGAGTGCGGGATTTTTCTTTATTAGATGATTCAACTTATCTTCTGCAGTATAAAGTTTATTAGAAGGGGTAGCGCTATCCTCACGTACCACGACATTTAACAGAATTGACTCGTTATTAAGGTTGCTTTTAAGGTGATGCAACAACTCTGGTTTACTTTTTGTAAGCGATTCTGCTTGTAAATGATTATCGACACTAAACTCAACTTCCCAATTCCCTTTTAATTCAGGTTTGCGGGCTAAGAGTGTCATTGACATACGTGGTTGATCCGTCTTCAATTTATTGGCATATTCCATCCATGCATCCGCCAACTGTTCGGGGGTAAATGAATTCTCACTTATGAGTCCTGTTTTACATGTGTCAACTTCAATAACTACTTCAAGTTCTTTGCTAACTAAGGGTTTTGTGCCTTTTAATGCATCTTTAATACTAATACTCGGCATGGGCGATATGGTACGAGTCGCCACAGGAGTAGGCACTTGAACTGTACGAACGCTTGGTGCTTGTGCAGCTGATTGAGTTCGAGCAACAGCAGGAGTTGATGCAGCTGGAGCTACGGCTGGAACAGCATTGCAAAGATTCGGGTTAACAATTAAGTGTTCAGGTTCAGACTTTTTTTTTAAAGCCGTTATAGAACATAGCTGAATTAGTGCTATTTCAACATGTAAGCGTTTGTTACGACTCATTCCGTATGTAACATCGGCCTTGCTTAGAATCTCTAGTCCAGATAAGAGAAACTCTTCTGAACTCTCAGCCGTTTGATGCAAATAGCGTTCACGTATATTCTCACCAACTTCAAGTAATTGGAGTGTAACAGCATCACGAGCAACCAATAAATCGCGGAAATGACTGCTTAAACCCACCATAAAGTTGCGCGAATCAAAACCATTATTAATAATATCATTATAAGTTAATAAGGTTTGGCCGATATTATTAGATATAAAATTCTCAACCAAAGTAAAATAATAGTCATAATCCAGGACGTTAAGATTATCAATTACATCTTTGTAAGTAATTGAGTTTCCGCAGCAACTAACAATCTGATCATAAATTGATAATGCATCGCGCATTCCACCATCAGCTTTTTGAGCAATAATATTAAAAGCATCGCGCTCATAGGTTACCACCTCGCTTTTAGAAATACGCTCCAAATAATTTACAATATCGTTAATTTGTATACGACTAAAGTCAAATATCTGACAACGAGAAAGTATTGTTGGTATAATCTTATGCTTCTCTGTAGTAGCAAGGATAAAAATAGCATGTGCAGGTGGCTCTTCTAATGTTTTAAGAAAAGCATTAAAAGCCTGAGCTGAGAGCATATGAACCTCATCAATAATATAAATGCTGTATTTTCCAACTTGGGGCGGTATGCGCACCTGATCAATAATGGTTCGTATATCGTCAACCGAGTTGTTCGATGCAGCATCGAGCTCATGAATATTGTATGAACGGGTCTCTTTAAACGACTGACATGATTCACATTCGTTGCACGCCTCCGTTTGATCGGTAAGGTTCATGCAATTAATGGTACGAGCAAAAATACGCGCGCAAGTAGTTTTACCAACCCCACGAGGCCCGCAAAACAAGTACGCGTGGGCCAAATGATTACTACGAATGGCATTCTTTAAGGTTCGGGTGATAGACTCCTGACCTACAACCGAATCAAAGATATCCGGCCTATATTTTCGTGCTGAAACAATGAAATTTTCCATATTCGGCAAATATATTGATTTAATGGTTGTTTTTCTAGAAAGCTGAGAGGAATTAATCAACAGTAAAATATAACAAACTAAATATCTTTCTATTAGATATAAATGATCGTATTTTACTTTTCATCACAAAAAACCACCACAAACATATGTCATAAAGCATAACATTTGATTTACAATACATTCTATTCATTAAACATTTATGCAATGGTGTTTATAAGAACATTCATTGCAGCATACTAGGTTTCATCCTCACTAATTAAGATAAAAAGCACTTTATTTGACAAGTGAATCTGACTAATAGAATCAGTCAATTATTTTAACAGTCTCAGTTAATTTCCTTCTCCAAACTCCCAATCGCATACAATGGAACATTAATCAACCAATCCTGTTTTCGGTAATCGGTCATTGAGGTTCTAAAAAATATTTTGGGATTATACTTTTCATAAAATATTTTCAAGCTCTATGCTTGTAAATTTTCTTCGGCTTTTACCTCAATTGGTATTATTTCACCATTAAATTGAATTACGAAATCAACTTCTGCAGTTGCATTTTCGGCTGTCCAATAATAAATAACTATATTGGGTGTAGTTTCTAATTGCTGTATAACAAATTGCTCTGTTAATGCACCTTAAAACTCTGTAAATATCTCATTGCCATTCAGAATGGTTCGTGCATCTAAATCAACCATTGCTGCTAGTAGACCCACATCAACTAAAAAAAGTTTAAAAGCATTTCTATCCTCATATGCCATTAATGGCATTGAAGGTTTTTTAACACGGCAAACCTTATGTACTAATCCGCAATCAACCAACCACGATAGAGCCAATTCATAATCTTTCGCACGCGCACCCTCCTTCACTGCACCATAAATAAATTTGCGATTTTCTTTTGAAAGCTGCTCAGGTATTGAATTCCACAGCATGCGTATACGTGGCACAACATTCAATGGTGCGTATTTTGAAAAATCCTGACCATAGGCTTCTAAAATATTTTTTTTGTAATTCCCTAACTTGTGTAAAGTTGTGGGTTTCAGAAAAGCGCAAAACCACTTCAGGCATACCTCCTACATAATAATATTGTCGTAAGCGCTCAATGCACTTCTGTTTATATGCGGTAATCGATTTCCAATCATTACTTACAAGCATGTCTTTTAATGCTGAATCGCCCACGGCATCAAGAAATTCAAGATAGTTTAACGGATGCAAATCCATAAATGCCACCTTCCCAACTGGAAAGGAAGTGTGAGCATTTAATGCAACACCCAACAATGATCCGGCTGCTATTAAATGATAATCCGGAGCATCTTCCTGGAAATGTTTTAATGCATTAAAAGCCCCTGCAGCTTCTTGTATCTCATCAAAAATAATTAAAGTATTATGAGACTCAATTGTTGTACCTGTTTCTGCTTGCAAAGCGGTTATAATTCTCTGAATATCTATATCACCTTCAAATAATGTTTTCAGTGATTTATTTTTTTTCAAAATTCACATAAACGGTTTGTTTATAGCTAGTTCTGCCAAATTCTTTCATTAGCCAGGTTTTACCCACTTGCCTTGCTCCCTTCATAATTAAAGGCTTTCTGGTTTCAGATTGTTTCCAAATTACTAGCTCTTCAAGTTTCTGCCGTTTCATAGTTCATTTATTTACAAAAATACACTTTCTAGTACGACTTTATGTATTCACACAACACTTTTTCAAACGACTTTTTGTATCAAAAAAACACTTTTCAAAACGACTTTTGTTAAAAAGGTTATTCAATAAAACACTAACTACTCTCAGACAGTTAATTACACACAAATATAAAAATGGCATGGAATTAATTGAACTGATGTTGATAAATTAAGATTTGGAATGGTTTTACTGTAATACACTAGCATGCAATACGATAAATACAGTCTCTTCGATTAATCTATTATATATCATCTACTTACATAAATATATAAAAACCGTATAATTCAGCTGAAATACACTAATAAAAGAAAAATATTGCTAATTTTGTGGCTCATTTTTTATTAACAAATTAATTAACAATTACATGACAAATTACGAAACCGTTTTCATTTTAACTCCCGTTTTGTCTGATGATCAGATGAAGGAAGCGGTTAGCAAGTTCCGTGACTATGTAAAGTCCAATGGAGGCCAGTTAGTACATGAGGAAAACTGGGGTCTAAAGAAACTTGCTTACCCAATTCAGAAGAAGTCGACTGGCTTCTACTATTTAATGCAGTACACCGCTGTAGGCGATCTTGTTGACAAGCTCGAAACAGAGTACAGACGTGATGAAAGAATCATCCGTTTCTTAACCATAAAGATGGATAAGTTTGCAGTAGAGTACGCTGCCAAGAAAAGGAATATGAAACTAGAAAAGAAGGAGGAATAAGCCATGGCAGTAGACAGTTCAATTAAATATTTGACGCCTCCTACCGTTGAGGTGCGCAAGAAAAAATATTGCAGATTCAAGAGAAGCGGAATCAAATATGTTGATTACAAAGACCCTGAATTTCTTAAAAAGTTCTTAAATGAACAGGGTAAGATTTTACCACGTCGATTAACCGGTACTTCGTTGAAATTTCAACGAAAAGTTGGTCAGGCTATTAAAAGAGCCCGTCATATCGCTATTTTACCTTATGTTACAGATTTATTAAAATAACCGGAGGAAATTAACATGCAAGTAATATTAAAACAAGACGTAAGTAATCTTGGCAATAAAGACGAAATGGTCAATGTCAAGGATGGTTATGCGCGTAATTTTCTCATTCCGCGTAAGCTAGGCATACCCGCCACTGCTTCAGCAATTAAAATGCTGGCAGAAACAACAAAACAGAGAGCTCATAAAGAAGCAAAATTGAGAGAAGAGGCTTTAGCTTCTGCTAAGAAATTGCAAAATGTTAAACTTTCTGTTGGTGCAAAAGCTAGCAGCACAGGCAAAATATTTGGTTCTGTAAATAACATACAGATTGCTGAATCACTCATTGCCCAAGGTTATAACATTGACCGTAAGAGCATCAGTATTAAAGAAGCTACCATTAAAGAAGTTGGTAGTTACAAAGCAAAAATTAAACTCTACAAAGACATTGATGTTGAAATAGATTTTGATGTTGTAGCTGAATAATCTTATTCGCCAAAGCGAATGTAAAACCCCCGCCTAATGACGGGGGTTTTTTATTTTTATTTTTGTTGATGCTTGAATTAATTAAGTATTTTTTTCAGGACGAGTCACCCACGGTTATTTAAATATAGCCACTTCATGGCATATTTTATGCTTAAAAAACCGAATTAAATTCAATAAATTATATGGTATGTATTTTCATATCTATCTGTGCAAACATTATGAAAATATATAGTTGAATAGCTTGCTTCCAAAAATCATTCTTGAACGCGAATTATTTCTCAATTGAAAAAAGCCAATCAGACTTTAATAATCGCGCCAGTTCTTTCGCTTATCATATTTCAAATCGCCAAGAATGGTACTCTTTGCATTAATTTTGAAATAAAAGAATTTATAATCACCAAAGGGTGCAAAATTCAACTCCATCTCCCAACAATGTAAATCTTTATATATTCTAGCACTGGTATAGGTTAATTTCTTCATCACAAAATCGTAATTGGTATTCATGGTTATCTTCCATGTTTTGGTTAAATCAATTCCTCCATTTATACCAACTGATTGTATTATTTCCGATTTATTAAATAGCTTCTGATAGGTTAGTTTATAATCAAATCCCAAATTCCATGGCACCATAAAATAAGAATACAAATTATCCTTCGCCTCTACTTCCTCCTCTTCTTCAGTGTTCTCTTCACCTTCCGCTGTTTCTTTCTTTTTCTTCCTAAAAGTATCATTGTTTAAGTTAAACCCAAAGCCTGTTTGAAAATTCGTTAGACGTACTAAGTTTTTATCAACCGAATACTGAGCTCTATTAATTCTTTTCGAATAATTATTACTATCCGTAACATAAGCATAGGGATCAAGAATACCAGTGAATTGCAAATCGAGTAAATTATTAAATAAACGTGTGCCACCAATAACGTTAATCGGATTAAACTTTAGTGAATCCCTAAATGGATCGTATGATGTGTTAAAATCAAATCTATCTAGTAAGGATACCTTTTTATATTCAACAGAAGTATCAGTTGGCATGCGCACCTTCATCTCTAAATTATTTTTCAAGCCCATACTAATAGCAGCCCCTTCGCCAGGCGGATATTGTATAGTGTATATCCCTTGCTCAAAAAGAGAATACTCATCAAGTAAGCTATCATTATAAAATACGCTGCGATTATAATTTGGCATAAACTCACTAATATCAGGTGTGTAACTAGCCCCAAGCGAAGGCGTAATAACATGACGCACCGCATTTATTTTTGAATTGGGATTGGTAAACTGATACATCCCATATATACGCGGCATATAATTTGCACTTAAACTTGGTCGTAAACTATGTCCGTAAATAAAACCTTCACGCTCTTTAACCACAAACGCTCTTGGATTAGTATCATTAGGCACTTCGTTAATCCATTGAGTTGAGGCTACCCCTTCATAAACAATATTGGGTGAAATGGTAAAGTTCCGGAATGGCTTTAAAAGAAAAGAAACCGGAATTTCGTGACGAAAACCGTTCTTTACATTCTCAAACGCACGGGTAGTAAAAATAAGCGTATCGTGTGAGTTAATATTATTCTCTAAACTTGCTGAATAACCTACTTGAATATCTTCATACCATCTATCCTTACCTCCCGACAAACCTTTAAAAGGATTCTGGCGTGCAACATCAAATGAGAGATTGGGTAGTTTAAAATTTATTTCTCCTGTTCGGGCACTTTGATTATGCATTAAGTTTGCAGAAAAATTAAAGGGTTTCGTTGGCCAACTCTTGGTATAACTGATATTAGATGACTTCGTATTTTGAGTGAAGTTGTTATAATTATATGACTGCTGCTTATCAAAACTTGTAGTACTAAAATTTACATTCGCTGAGAAACGACTATATGGATTTGCCCTTGCATCTTGGATGTGTTGCCATATTATACGAATATCTGTTGTTGTATCCTTTGTTAAACCTAGTCCAATAGGAGATTTTACCTCTCTAATATCCTTATAATAATCAGCAACAAAATTACCATTAAACTTATATCGTTTGGTATATCTGCTCTCGACATTGGTACCCCAAGAACCATTTGAATATAGAGATCCGGTAAGTTTTAAATCGACATACTTATTTAAAACAAAATAATAACCTCCATCTTTAATAAAGAAACCACGTTGTTGCTCCTCGCCATAATCGGGAATCAATACACCCGATTTGCTTCCCTTAGTATTAGGAAAAAAACCAAAAGGTAAACCAATGAAATAAATTGGAATATCTTCAATAACTAAATAAGCAGGGCCCGAAACAATTTTATCCTGCGGTATTACTTCCGCTTTAGTAAGTGCCAAATAAAAATGAGGTTCTTTTAAATCACACGTAGAGTATTTACCATTTTTCATGTGAATATGTTCATTCTCATGTCTTTTTATCTTATCTCCATGAAGATAACCCCCATCTTGCACCATATAAACCTTCCGAATAACCCCCTTTTTTGTTTGGAAGTTATAGGTAAGTTTTTCCGAATCAAAGGTTTCCTCTTTATCCTTAAAAATTGGAGCCCCATTTACAACATCCGCACTATCCGTCAATCCCTCCGCAAATAAAGACTTATCTGCCATTCCAAACTCTATATACCCAGCATCTAGCTCAATAGTAGTATATTTAACATGCGCCCCATTATACAAATAAATCATTTGATTATCAATAGATATAATCATGCTATCTTTTGCCGAATAGTCAACAGGAGCATCTAATTCACTTTCTTTCTTTGATTTATTAGTACTATCCCCTTTAGTTTGAATCAAAAGACTATCCACAACAGCTATAGAATCGATAGGTTTACTAATACTGTCTGATTGATTGGGATTACTCGATAAGCTATCATTAATGATGCTATTTTGAGCAACAGCAGTATAGCCCGACAAATGTAGGACTATAAAAATAAAAAGATATGGTATTAATCGGGACTGCAACACTAATATCCTATTTTTGTGTAAATTTACACAGGCTAAATAATTAAAAGGCCAAAGCTACTAATATAGAAGAAATTTCGATACGCTTATGTCTATTTTTTTATACATACCAAAAACGTTGAAATTCGTACTTTGTTACATATTTATACTTTTTTTACCATGTCATTTGCAGTCTCAAGCAAAAGATAACCGCATGCGATTAATTGTAATTGATGCTGGCCATGGTGGCAAAGACTGTGGCGCCATCGGAAAAATCACAAAAGAAAAAGAAGTAACTTTAGCTATAGCACTAAAGCTGGGTAAATATATAAATGAAAATATGCCAGAAATAAAGGTTATATATACTCGTGATAAAGACGTATTTATTCCTTTACATGAACGAGCTGATATAGCCAATAATAATAATGCAGACCTATTTATCTCTGTTCATGCCAATGCCAATCCAAATACAAACATACAAGGCGCCGAAACCTTTGCAATGGGTTTACACAAATCAGAAGGAAACATGGATGTTGCTAAACGCGAAAATGCGGTTATTCTTATAGAAGATGATTACACAAAAAAATATGAAGGTTTTGATCCCAATTCAGCAGAATCTTACATAATCTTTTCGCTCTTGCAAAATACCCATTTATATCAAAGTCTTGAGTTTGCATCTTTCATTCAAACACAGTTTAGAGAACGCATACAAAGAATGGATAGAGGAGTTAAACAAGCTGGATTTCTTGTTTTATGGAAAACCTCAATGCCAAGCGTATTAATTGAAGTAGGTTTTATATCAAACAAAAAAGAAGAAGAATTTATTACTTCTGATGAAGGTCAAGATTATCTTGCTTCGGCCATATATCGTTCAGTAAAAGAGTATAAAAATGCAATTGAAAACAAAAGTCAATTTGATCATTTAAGCGGAAATAGCTCAACATCATCAAACGACAAAACATATAGCACAGCACCTGAATTTCCGAAACCTATAATAAACACAAATACAACAGACTTGAGCATACGCTTTCATGTGCAAATACTTAATTCAACAACTGCAAAAGACACCAACTTGGCTGATTTTAAAGGAATAAAAAATATTATTGAACTGAAACAAGATGCCATTTTTAAATATGTTGTTGGGAATGAAACGGATTTTGCAAAAACGCAGGCATTAAAAAACAGTTTGGTAAAACAATTCCCTGATGCATTTATAATAGCAACAAAAGGAGATCAAATTATTTCACTACAACAAGCCATAAATAACAAATAAGAACATAATTAATTATATTACTTTCTCAATATTATATCTTTCAATTTATGAAAATATCAAATGAAGTCCGAATCGGTATTATTTTTGTTGCAACGCTTGCCATTTTTATATGGGGCTTAAATTACCTCAAAGGTTTAAACATCATAAAGAAGTCAAACTCATATTATGCCATATATGATAATATAGGTGGGCTTACTGTGTCTAACCCCATTATTGTTAGTGGATATCAGGTTGGACAAGTTGAAAACATATCATTTACTAATGAGCATAAACTTCTTGTAAAAATACATATACAGAAAGATTTTAATATACCCTTGGGGTCTATTGCTAAAGTTTATAGCTCAGATCTCATGGGATCTAAAGCAATTGAAATTATTCCATCACAAAACGAAAACCTTCACAAAGAAGGAGACACACTTTCATCAAGCATTGAACAAGAACTCATTGAACAAATTTCAGATGGAGTGTTTCCAATAAAAAACAAGGCGGAAAACATTATGACTAAATTTGATAGTCTACTCACCGTTTTAACGAGTACAAAATCAAAATATTTCATAGGCAATAGTTTAAGCAACATACACTCAACAACCGAATCCTTGAATCGAGCGTTTGTTGACCTTGAATCTCTTGTACGAAATTTGAACCGCAACAATGAAAAAATTAATAGCATATTAAGTAACCTCAAAAATGTAAGTGATTCTATTGCAATGTCAGAAATAAAAGAAACTATTGCAAATGCTAACAAATCACTATTTCAAATCGATAGTTTGCTTAATAAAGTTAACAATGGTGAAGGTTCTATTGGTAAATTAATAAATAACGATTCGCTCTACATCAATCTTGAAAACGCATCAATGAATCTTAATCTTCTATTAGAGGATGTTAAGAAAAACCCTAAACGATATGTTAGTATTTCATTATTCGGGGGAGGTAAAAATAAAGAGTAAAGTACAAAAAAGAGTAAAGCATTAAACTGATACGCATTACAAAAAAACAGTACGTTATTTATAACAAATCAACTTAAGAGTAATGCGCTTAAAAACAATTTATTAACAAGGCCTACTCACAAATACTTATAAATTAAACGATTACATATTGTTAATTAATTTAAAAAAATATTGTTTTTTAAATTACTGTAAATAACACGTGTATACTCTTTTTTAAAAATACAAGCAAAAAATCATTTTTATTATTGCGTTTTTTTGTGCATCTTGCTAGTGTAATTTTTGAAAGATCCATTAACACACCTTGCTGAAAAAAACCACCTAAGATGCACGAAAAAATTTGGAATAACTGCCTTAAAGTAATCAGAGACAATGTTCCGCAGATTAGTTTTAAAACTTGGTTTGAACCTATAAAACCATTACGACTTGAGAATAACATTCTCACCATACAGGTGCCAAGTCCTTTCTTCTATGAGTATCTAGAGGAACAATACATTGACATTCTCCGTAAAACCTTACGTAAAGAAGTTGGCCCAGAAGCACAACTTGAGTATAGCGTAGTACTTGAGAATAGCATGCTATCAAATAAACCGTATACCGTTAAGTTTCCTACAAAGAATGGAGTTGAATTAAAGAACCATCCAGTAACCATGCCGTATGATGATGACAATGGCATTAAAAACCCCTTTGTTATTCCCGGAATAAAGAAGCTCAACATAGATCCTATGTTGAATGCTCATTACAACTTTAATAATTTTATAGAAGGTGAATGCAATAGACTTGCACGTTCAGCTGGGGCTGCAGTAGCAGAAAATCCTGGAGGTACTGCCTTTAATCCTTTATTTATTTATGGAGATAGTGGACTTGGCAAAACACATCTAGCTCAAGCCATTGGTATAAAAGCAAAAGAAAAATTTAGCGATCGGATTGTTCTGTATGTGAACGCAAATAAATTTATGGCTCAATTTGTTGACTCTATAAAAAATAACACTCGTAACGACTTTTTGTATTTCTATCAAATGATTGATCTCTTAATAATTGATGATGTTCATGAATTTGCTGGCAAAGAAAAAACACAAGATATCTTTTTCCATATCTTCAATCATTTACAACAATCAGGGAAACAATTAATTTTGACCTCTGATAAGCCACCTGTTGAATTACAAGGCTTAGATGCACGATTACTCAGTCGTTTTAAATGGGGATTAAATGCTGAGTTACAAGCACCTGATTACGAAACTCGAATAAATATTCTTCGTCATAAAATATATAATGACGGTATTGAAATTACAGCTGATGTAGTTGAATATATTGCTACACATATAACGGCAAATATTAGAGAGCTCGAAGGTGCACTAATTTCATTGTTAGCACAAGCAACCCTCAACAAAAAAGAAATAAATATTGACTTAGCTCGAACAATGATTGATAAGATCATTAAGAACACTAAGAAAAATATTTCCATCGACTATATCCAAAAAGTGGTTTGTAGTTACTTCAATATTCCGGTTGATACAATTCACTCCAAAACCCGTAAGCGGGAAATTGTACAAGCCAGACAAATCGCAATGTACTTTTCAAAAAGCCTCACTAAATCATCGCTCACAACTATTGGAGCTCAAATAGGAGGAAAAGACCATGCTACAGTATTGCATGCCTGCAAAACAGTAAATAACCTAATGGATACGGATAAAAAATTCAGACTTCAAATAGAAGAAATAGAAAAAAAATTAAAATCATAAAAAAACAGGTTCGTCATTCGAACCTGTTTTTTTATGTTCCGAAATGAGTAAGCTAAATTCACACATATCAAATACAAATAGTTTTCTCTGTTTAAGCCAACAGAGTGAAGGAGTATTTAAAGATAAGGGCAGTAAATTTATGGCCTTCGCTTATCCTGTTCATTCAGAGCTTGAGATTAAAGATATTGTTGAGTCACTTCGCAAAAAATATCATGATGCACGCCATCATTGCTATGCATATATACTTGGGAAAGATAATGCAAAATTCAGAGCCGTTGACGATGGAGAACCATCAGGCTCGGCAGGCATGCCTATTCTCAATCAGATAAAAGCCAAGAATCTTAGCGATACACTAGTTGTGGTTGTTCGATATTTTGGAGGCACATTACTGGGGGTAGGCGGATTAATACATGCCTACCGAAATGCAACAGCAGATGCTCTATATAATGCATCGATAATTGAAAAAACGATTGATCAATATTTCAATATACGATTTCCTTATGAACTAATGCCTGTGGTAATGAATATAATCAAGGTCGATGATCTTAGTATTCGTAATGAGAACTTTCAAGAAGAATGTACCGCACAATTAATAATACCTAAAGCAAAAACAGAAAAAATACAGAACTTACTTATCAGATACCGCAGCATTAGCATTGATTCCATTATAAACCCTGAATAAAAAATAAAGCTATGATGAAGCATAAAAGTCTAGTATCAATTACCGATTTCACCAAGGATGATTATATGAAAGTTATTGAAGTGGCTACAGATTTTGAAAACAAACCAAATCAAGCTATTTTGAAGAATAAGATTATAGCTTCACTATTTTTTGAACCATCCACTAGAACTCGTTTGAGTTTTGAATGTGCTGTAATTCGTTTGGGAGGACAATATATAGGATTTGCAGATAGTCGCACATCAAGTACAGCTAAAGGTGAAAGCTTAAACGATACCATACTCACGGTAAGTAATTATAGCGATTTAATTGTAATGCGCCATCCATTAGACGGAAGTGCACGTTGGGCCAGTGAAATTTCAAAAGTTCCAATTATTAATGCGGGAGACGGAATAAATCAACATCCTACTCAAACCCTTCTCGATTTATACTCCATTAAAAAAACGCAAGGAAAACTCGATAATCTGAATATATTTATGGTGGGAGATTTAAAATATGGTCGTACCGTACACTCATTACTCATGGCATTATCCATGTTTAACACCACTTTTTATTTTATTTCGCCTGATGAATTAAAAATGCCATTAGAATATAAACTCCATCTTGATACGCTTGGATTAAAATATTATGAGTTTCGCGATTTCTCAGATATTGTACCTGAAGCTGATATTATTTATATGACGCGTATACAGCAAGAGCGTTTCACCGATCCGGTAGAATATGAAAAAACTAAAAATTCATTTATACTGAAAAATAATATGCTTATAAATAGCAGAGAAAATATGCGGATTTTGCACCCTTTACCTCGCGTTGGCGAAATAGATATGGATGTGGACAGTAATCCTAAGGCATACTATTTTACTCAAGCATTAAACGGGGTATATGTTCGGCAGGCTATTATTTCTTTAATACTCGGACTAAAATAATTGACAACAAAAACAAACGAAGCAAGCACTACAATTTTCATTAATATTAATACAAAGCAAGTGGATACAAGCAAAAAACTTCAGGTAAGCGCCATACAAGAAGGCACGGTTATTGATCACATACCAGCTGAGAATTTATTTAAAGTAATAAGCATTTTAAAGCTTATTAATGTTGGCTCACAAATGACTTTTGGAACCAATCTCGAAAGTAAAAAGCTCGGAAAAAAAGCTATCATAAAAATTAGTGATGTATTTTTTCCTGATACTGATATTAATCGTATTGCCCTAGTAGCTCCTGAAGCGAAGCTAAACATTATTCGAAATTACGAAGTGGTTGAGAAGAAAACTGTTGAGGTGCCTAATGCGATAAAAGGTATTGCAAAATGTATGAATCCGCAATGTATTACCAATCATGAGAAAGTTCCCACCCAATTTACCGTTTTATCAAAAAAAGAAATTGCATTACGATGTCATTATTGCGAAAAAATTACGGATAAGGAAAATATTGTTATTATATAGTACTTCCCGATGCCTGTTAAAACAAAAAAAGCGCCAAGATGTGGCGCTTTTTTTATTTGCTCTAAAATTTATTTACTCAATAACGACTCTGCATGCTTTACAACATTAGCACCTGTGAATCCAAATTTCTCATCGAGTACTTTGTAAGGTGCTGAATAGCCAAAATGATCAAGCCCAATAGACTTACCATTGGCACCAACCAATCCTTGCATAGTAACAGGCAAACCAGCTGTTAATCCGAGCACAGGAACATCCGCAGGGATTACCGATAATTGATATTCTTTTGACTGAAGTCTAAATAATCCTTCAGATGGTGCTGAAACAACGCGAGCTTTAATTCCTTTGACAGCTAACAAATCAGAACCTTCAATAAGTGTAGCCACTTCAGAACCATTTGCAACCAAAATTAAATCAGGTTTACCTTGCGTATCGCGAATTATATAAGCACCTTTAGAAGCTTCCAATGCACTCTCATATCTTGTTTTACTATCCTTACCAGGGAGATCTTTAATATTCTGACGTGATAGTAAAAGCGCTGTTGGTGTTTTAGTATTCTCAAGTGCCATCTTCCATGCAACTGAAGTTTCAGCAGCATCGGCTGGGCGCAATACTAACATTGAGGGATCACCATGATGATTTTTCAAATGTTCCATTAAACGAATTTGCGCTTCATGTTCTACTGGTTGATGTGTTGGGCCGTCTTCGCCTACTCGGAATGCATCGTGTGTCCAAATAAATTTAACAGGAATTTGCATTAAAGCACTCAAACGCGCAGCCGGCTTCATGTAATCACTAAACACAAAAAATGTTGCACATGCAGGAATAACGCCGCCATGTAAAGCCATACCATTACAAATGGAAGCCATGGTTAATTCACACACACCTGCTTGTAAAAAGGCCCCTGAAAAATCGCCTTTACGAAATGCCTTTGTATGTTTAAGAAATCCATCAGTCTTATCACTATTTGATAAATCGGCTGATGATACTATCATATTCTCAACATTTTGTGCATAATATGATAGTATTGCTGCTGAGGCCGCACGAGTTGCAATTCCTTCCTTTTGTGCAATTTTTGAATAATCAATATTGGGTAGTACACCTGTAAAAAATTTATCGAGTTTTTCTGCTAAAGCAGGATTTGACTCTTCCCATTTCTCTTGCTCTGCTCGTTTTGCCTTTGATGTTTGTCTTTTAGCATCGAGTAATTTAATGTAATACTCTTTAACATCATGAAAAATTTGAAATGGTTTTTTAGGATCGCCACCTAAATTCTCTATCGATTTATCAAATGAAGCACCTGCTTCACTTAAAGGCATACCATGCGTTGCGCACTTTCCTTCATAACTTGCACCCGCAGTATCCAGTGCACCTTTACCCATAATTGTTTTACCAATGATGAGAGTAGGACGTTCCTTCTCCATAGTTGCTTTTTTTAATGCAGTACGAATTTGTTCGCTATCATTACCATTAATAGTAACAACGCTCCATCCCCATGATTCATATTTCTTCGCAGTATCTTCGCAAGTTACCTCTTTTGTCTCGGTTGATAATTGAATGTCATTTGAATCATAAAACATGATGAGATTACTAAGACCCAAAAATCCAGCTAAACGTCCAGCACCTTGAGAAATTTCTTCTTGAACTCCCCCATCAGAAATATATGTAAACGTTTTATGAGCCATCCATTCGCCAAAACGCGCGCAGAGAAAGCGCTCAGCAATTGCTGCACCAACCGCCATTGTATGACCTTGACCAAGAGGCCCAGAGGTATTCTCAATACCACGTTTTAAATCTACTTCAGGGTGGCCTGGGGTGGGACTACCCCACTGACGGAAATTTGCCAGTTCATCCATAGTAAAATTACCGGTGAGAGCAAGAATACTATATAACATTGGAGACATATGACCTGGATCAAGGAAAAAACGGTCCCTATTTCTCCATGCCAAATCTTGTGGATCGAAATGTAAAAACTCAGAAAATAAAACATGTACAAAATCAGCTCCACCCATAGCACCACCTGGATGACCTGATTTTGCTTTTTCAACCATTGCAGCCGATAGAATGCGAATATTGTCTGCTGCTCTTTTATCAATTGTTGTCATAATTTGTATTTAATTAATATTTAATTACTTGACATGAATATCCCGTATAGAAAAGGAATCCCAAAATAAAGAAAAAGCTGCAATAAATACATTATAGCAGAATAAAAAAAAGAAATAAGGATTTTGTCTGCTTAACAAACACTTAAACCTATTCTATCTGATATTTAAAATCAGAAAAAAGATTTAGCACACTAAATGCTTTTTTTCGGAGACCCGAAATGCCAGCATTATTTGTTAGAATAACAACTGTTATTTTATCTTCTGGTATGCGAATAACTATGTTTGTAAAGCCAAATTCATTCCCCGATTGAAAGGCATAGCGTTTTCCCTTATTGAAAGATAAATACCAACCATAGCCATAAAACTTCAAAATTCCTGGCATAAAATTAATCTTGAACATATTTTCAATAGCAGCAGGAGCAATAAGCGTTCCTGCATCTAATGATGCAATGAAACGAGCATAATCATTCAAGGATGAATATAAATCAGCAAATCCAGATACATTATATTTAAGTATACTTGCATCTTCGGTTTGTGTTTTAGATATATAGCCATGAGCACGATTTTTAACACTTGCTAGATTACCAAAAACTACTTTAGAATTTTTCATTGCTAGTGGCTTGAATATATTTTTAGTGATAAAGGCAGAATAAGATATTCCACTCCTACGCTCAATAATTAAAGCCAGTAAAATATAATTTATTGGATTTATATCTAAGTTCTGACCCGATGGGAATTTCGTTTTATTAGTTGTAGAAAAAAAAGAAAGTATATCCTTTTGACTTACCACTGATTTTTTTTCAAGAAATACATCCATATCAAATGACGAAATACCACTAGTCTGCTGCAATAAATGTGAAACAGATATTTGACTTGTATATTCTGGCAATTCAGGAATTATTTTATTAATGGGTTCACCTAGTTCGAGCTTGCCTGTTTTATTAAGCATTAAAATGGCGGTAGCTGTTAACTGATCGTTTATTCCTGAAAAATTAAAATTACTTGATGCTGCTGCCAATGTCTTTGCAGGCACATTTGAATATCCATAGGCATTTGAATATTTTACAACGCCATCTTTTACAACCATAACAGCCACACCAATATTCTGACTATTAATTTCAGCAGCAAAAATTGAATCAACTCGAAGATTTTGCTGAGCATTGATTGCCTGCATTAAAAATGCAAGAATAATAAGAAAAGCACTTTTAATATTTTTCATATTTTAGTTTATTTAAAACTACCACAATATATGTTAACCATTTCAGATGCTTTAGAATAGCCAAGCTCAAGTGATTTGCGAAGATCTTTGCATCCATTTTTAAAATCATTTAAATTAATATAGGAAATACCTCTATTATAAAATGCTTCAGAATAATTTGCTTTATTTTCAATCGCCACATCATAATCTTTTATTGCTTCCTTATGATTTTGCATAATTCCATTAACCATTCCTCTATAAAAATGTGCTTCATATGATTTTGGTTGTAATCGTATAGCCTTATCATAACACGCACCTGCTTGAGCAAATTCCTGAAGGTTTAAATTTGCCATTCCCATTAAATTATAAGCCTTGTAGCTTGACTTATCAATTGTAACTAGTCGTTTTAAATCTTCAATACATCCCTTGGTATCTTTATTATACATGCGAGCCAAAGCTCTATTGTATAAAGCTTTTAAATCAGATGATTTTGTTTTAAGTACAACATTATAATCTTCAATTGATTTACTGAAGTTTTTTAAACCAGCAAAAGCATTTCCTCTATAATAGTATGCATCCGTATTATCTGGTGAAGCAATTATCGCTGCTGAAAGGTCATTAACGGCCTCTTTATATTTTTTTAAATTACACTCCAGATATCCTTTTTTATAATAAATCTCTGTGGTTGCACCACCTAGCTCAATTATTTTCATATAAGCCGCAACAGCTCCTGTCTCATCACCTATCAATTCTTTCAATGAAGCAAGTCTGATATTTAAAGCCAATTTATCAGCACCCAATTCAATTGCATTTTCATAGTCTGCAATTGCTTCCTTATATGCTTTCTTCATTTCATAAGCCGAGGCCCTATTAAAGAAAGGTTGAAATGGCTTTCCATCTTCAGCAATAGAAGCAGAAAGGTCAGCAATAGCTCCTTCAATATCCTTGTTATTTAAGCTTGCAAGACCTCGTTCGTTTAAAACCAATGCTGCAGAAAACTTTTTGGCAAAAGCATTATCAAATGCGATAATTGCATCGGAAAATGACTTCTGAGCCGACAAACAAAGGCCTTTAAAATACCATGCTTTACCATTATTAATATTTATTGCTAATGCGATCTCAGCATCCTTTAGTGCACCCGTTGTATCTCCGCTTAAATATTTTGCTTCGGTACGCATAGTAAAGAGGATATCACTTTTGCCATTCCATGAAATTGCTTTGTCGAGTAAAACAACAGCTTCGGTATATGCACCCGCTTTCATCTTTAACTCAGACATTGCAGCATAACGTGATGGGTATTTCTGGCGTAAAACCAAAAATGCGATAACAAGTACTGCCAAAAGTATTGACAGAATAATCCATATCTTCTTCATTGTATTTTTTTTTTGAAAGGTACTAAATAGGAAAATACTAAACAAGAAAAAACTTAGTAGCGCTGCAGCCAACGGTAACGACGAGCATTATCACCAATATGATAAGAGATGAAAAACTCATGAGAACCATACGTATATTTTTGTATAGCTGTTAATGAATAATCAAAAGCATATGCAAACTCAAATTTATTTACCATAACCCCTCCCATCAAAATTACGGCACCATTGTTTCTGGAATCTTCTATTCTACGCCCCCCTGTTCGATATGTTACTCCAACCCAATAATCATTCTTATAATACCCACGAACATTTATATCGGTTTGCATTTGTAACTTTTCATTAGTTTTATATAGAAAAGAAGGTTCAATGTCAATTTTTTTATCAATCTCATATTTATAACCAGCCATTAAATAATAATGACGTAACATTTTAGTTGATGAACTACCAAAAGTGCCATATTTAAGACTTGACTGCATCAATTGTGCAGCTGAGACTCCAGCATAAAAACGTGTAAAAGCATAATATACTCCCACCGAAGCATCTGGCACATAAAGCGTTAATTTATTTGAAGTTAAAAAATCATCAACTTGGTCGTAAAGAATAATACGATCCTGATCAAGCTTCAATTGAAAGGCAGATAATGACAGACCAAATGAAAGTTGTTGATTTCTCATTCGGATATGATACGAATAAGCTAATAAACCACCCGAATAATCAAGCAAACCTGAGCGATCATTAAAAACATAAGCGCCAACACCTATTCTTCCAGCTCTCAGTTTTGATGTATACCTTCGACGTGCAGAGGATTTCGCTCCAGAAAAATTTTTCTTCATTAAACGCGTATGAAATGATAATGTATGCGTTTTAGGAGTACCCTTAAAACCCAGCCATTGTTCACGCGCTGTTAATTCCAAAACAGTACTACCTAATGCACCAGCTGTTGCAGGGTTCACTAAAAACTTGGTAGTCATATACTGACTGTAAAAAGGCAAAGGTTGAGCATATAGCTTGGTAATACTACAAAGCAGCATTGCTATTCCAATAAGTACTATATTTAGCCTTTTCATCATCATCTTATAACAGATATATGACCCGTAACTGGCTTACCGCCATTCTTGAGATAAATAACATAAAAATACGAATCTACAGGTACTGGTTTACCACCAAAATCGATACCACCCCATGGTTCTGTATAACCTTTAGTTGAGCGCCATACTAGTTTACCCCAACGATTGAAAATCTCAACATATAGATCATTATAATAATGCGGGAACCGATTTACACGATTGATAATCCAAACATCGTTATGATCATCCCCATTAGGAGTGATAAGGTTAGGTAAGGCACCCAATTGTAAAAAGCAAGGTGCAAGCACTACAGTATCCCCACCATAGCAACCATAAATATCTTGCGCAATTACTGAAATTGAATCGTAACCGGTTGTAAAAAGGAATTCATCACTAATCTCCTGTATTGGATACGATCCGATTAAATTCCCATCAGCATACCAATTATATGAAACGCCAGCACTACTCACATCACCACTCCAAACCTCATCACATACAGACATATCTTCACCTAAATCAATGAAGGGTAATGAATGAACTACTAAATAGGCAGAGTCACGATATACACAACCGTAAATATCTCTACCCTCAAGCCATACATCACCTTGAACACTAACATCAATAGTACTTGAATTTGCCCCATTAGACCATGAGTAATTGCTGAACGCGGTCATATTCGATGCATAATTCATGGTTTCGCCATAACAGATTTCACTATCTGGACCGATATCCAATGAATCAACACCCCATACAAACACACTATCTATAACTGTATTGCCTTGACAACTCAGTGAGTCGTTAACGAAATTAAACTCAGTTACAGCTAGGGTATAGAATCCAGGGCTTGCACGAACCCAATCAACAATTACGGTGTCTCCTATGTAGCGCACATTAACCTCATTTGTGCTTTCACCCTCAACAACCCATTGTGCGAATGTTGTATGACTTGATGTTGTATTCACACCATACCCATTACCACGATCGCCAATACAAACCGTATCAAGCTGAGCTAAAAGATTAACTGAATTATTCAGTATTATTAATAAAACGAACGATATTTTTATAAATGTCTGCAAATAGAAAAGAGATTAAGAATGTTTATCATTCAAAATCATCCATACACACAAAACCTAAAAAGAAAAAAGGATCGCACCGCGCGAAAGATGCGACCCTTAATAAAAATCTTAGTTATTGAAATTGTTAGGTATAAAGTAGATTGTTCCAGTATTTGGTTTAGGGAACACTCTAACAACTTTATGGCTATTTATAGATGCTGTTGCAGCATAATAGGTATACTCTGTATTTGTAGCACCCGTTTTATCGGTAAGTGCTAAAAAGTTTGATTTACGAGAAATTCTATCGCTAATACCATTTTGGGTAGCTGCACTTAGTGTATTATCGAAAGCAAATACGTACTCAGTAATTTCACCGTTAATAGCTTCAAATGGATACAAAGCCAACAGATCAACATTAACACCATTTGAAAGCGGAATACTAACAATTGTATCATTTGTTGATTTTATTGTAACAGAAATAGCTGTTTGAGCTGAGTTCAAGTTAGCAATACGATAGTCAAAACGTAATTTTAAGAAACCCCCAGCAACACCATTGTTTGTAACTGCATCCAAACTTAAATCTTGAGGAGCAATACCATCGCAATAGTAAACTGTATCCGTAAGGGCATTGTTACTAACAATAAAACTAGGTGCCGGAACAACACTGACAATTACCATGCTAGTATCACCAACGCAACCTGCTGGCGCTTTTGATGTTTCATATACGAGAATCGTATCATGAGCAGCAGCATTATCAACAAAATTAATAGTTACATAAGGAGCATTTGCAATTGCTTGAGTAATTACAGTACCAGCAGGAGTTGTTGCACCTTTTAACCATGTCCATGATGACTCTAAATTATTTACCACATTTGTACTTGCTGGGGCATAAATACCTAGGAATGCATCATTCAAAATTGGATCAGGCATTACAAAGAAAGGAATTGCTACACCAGCGGTTACAGAGTCAATGGTATTTGGAGCCGCAGTCATTTGCAGATATGGTGAACTTTGTCCGAAAGCAGAACTAGCAGCAACCATAAAAATTGATCCAATAAGGATACGAAATAGATTTTTTGTTTTCATAATCATTTAATTTAATTGTTTAAATACTTCACTCGTTTTTCGCTATTTGGTTTTGTGTTGGATAATTCAAAATTATAATTAAAGTTTGCTTTTAAAAAAAATAAGATGATTTAGATCACCTTCAGTTTTTTTTATATGATGATTTATACTTGAAAGTTACGTTAAAGGTTTCAATCAATCAAAAAATAATATACAACGAATATTGCATTTAGCATGCGACAATAAAGTAATTGTCTGATTTTATTGTGTTTAACATATAATAATTTTACACTACTTTTAACACAAAAGAATACAACGTACTACAATGACAGTCGTCCGCCACTACAGATGAGGGAATAGCCTGCTAACTATTTTTGCAAACTGTCAATAAAATATTGATTCCCCATAATTTTACACTAGAAATGAATATTAATTGATTCTGCTTAATTCACTCAATCTGTTTTACTGCAAATATATAGTTTTGGATATCAACATATTAATTAAATACAATTATATCTGTCGCAGCATAAATTGATGCTTTAAAAGGCAGTATTAAATTTGAAGGGGAGAAAGCAAAATATCCATTAGTAAAGGGATATCCATTTTATGAATGCCTTGACGCAATAAGTGACCCTCATCAGTTTGTATTTCAGCAACAAACTGCTTATTACCGAGCAATGCCATTGCCTTCTGATACGAATTTAATGCTGCGGAATGATTTCCTAAACACCAATTCACATGAGCCTGATTCATGCAATCGCTTCCTTTCAAGATACCTATCTCCTCTAATTTATGGTAATATTTTAGTGCATCGTCATGTTTTCCCATAAGGAATGAAATTCGCCCAATATATCTTTTTACATTATGATTTTCAGGAGATAAGTACTCAACTTTATAGAAATATGCAAGAGCTTCAGAGTATTTATCTTGATCAAGTAGGCTATATCCCAAACTCACCAAATTTTGTAAATCGTCAGGATAGTCTTTCTCAATTCGCTGCAAAAGACCGATTGCTGAGTTGTAATCCCTCAAGCGCCTATAGCAATAAGCCATATTCTTGAAATGAAATACTTTTAAATCGCTATAAAGAGCCACTTGATCATAAAAATCTAATGCCGTTTGATACTCTTTTAATTTCTGATAACAATAAGCACACTTCTCTATTAACTCAACTTCTGGTTTAACTTTAATCAAATCAGCATAAATTAGTTTAGCTTCAGCATAATAGGTCTTCTCAAATAAATACTCAGCAATATTTCTCTTAATGTTCTCGCTATCTGTTATATATGATAAAAACAAACTATTATGCAAGCTAAAAGGTTTATCAAATACATTATAAAAACGACTGTTATTCGGATAGAAATTTGAGAAACGATACAAATCCTGAATATACGTCTTGTATATTTCTTTAGCTGCCGAGAATGTATTTATTAAATGATCTTGCTCGTTTAACTCAGACATTGCTTGCATCTCCATCTTAAACACGTCAAACATCATATTTCGTTGCACATCTGGCACCAATGCGGTATTTAAACAAAGCGAATATTTATCAGAATTACACAACATATTTGAAGCGGCCATCACTTCAAGAAAGGGATTGAGTTTTGATGGGTCAATTGAAACAAGCGCTTGTCGCACTTCTTGGTTGTCCTTATAAAAAGGCACATGCCAATTTGAAAGTGTATTAAAAAATGCAAAATGTTTAAGCTGTCCGAAAGCAGTAATAAAGACATCGGCCCCTTCCTGCTGCAGTTTACTAATTTGCTCCATTTTATCATACAAACCTGGAGTATCCTGAAAAAAATTTTGCCATTCAGGATTTTCTTCCTCAAACATATTTTCAGATAGAATATCATCCAATTTCATTCTCTCGGTAATCTTCGGACGCAATTTTTCAACCTCGGGGATAATCTCTTCACGGAACTTACGACTAATCTTCTCCGTATCGCGGGCTCTTAAAATCTGTATTACAATTAACTCAACATTCTTTTCAATTTCGTTATTCCCTTTATAAGCCATTATTCTATAAAGCAAAGCAGGGTAAAGTTCAATGCGACGCTCGTATTGAATACAGGCAATAACCAAAGCTACCAAAGCTCTATGCCAAATTACATTTTCATGTTCATTTACACAATCCATTAAAATATTAAATTTAGCAACATCAAAATAACGCTGTAAACTCAATGATACGGCACCAATAAGCTGCGCCTTCACATACCATGATATGCTTGTATTTTGAAAAACTAAAGTTACAAGATCTTTTTCGCGTTCTCCAAAACGATCAGTATGAAGTAGTAAATTGAAAAGATCATCAACATTAAAATCCTTGTCAATATTCACTGACGAGAGATTGTTCTTAAATAAATTCAAGTACGAATCAAGCAGTTGTTCACGAAAATATAGGCCTGATATAAAAGACTTTATTAAAGAAGAATTATGTTCATTAATCCTTCCAATTATTTGTACTTGCATTAATCGATCAGCACATTCAAGAAGACTTACCAATAATTGTTTATAAATCTTTTCACGCTCAGGATCAACAATGCTTGTAAACGAATACTTGAGAATATTTTGGTAATTACTTTCGTGAATAGTAAGGCTATCAAGAACCCCACCATCACCCTGCAATGTAGCAATGGCCTTCAGTTTTTTAAGCGCTTCTGCAACATGACGGTTTAATATCAAATCAACAATAATATTAAACTCAATTAATGTATTTCGAACTTCCATTACCTATCATTTTTAAGACAGGGTACAAATATCATGCCTCCTTTTTAATGGCGATAAAAAGCTCATTAAGTTGCTCTTGCGATATACTATCTGGAGCATTAATCATGGTATCTTTTCCGGAATTATTTTTAGGAAAAGCAATAACATCGCGTATTGAATCGAGGCCCGCAAAGAGGGAAACCAAACGATCAAAACCGAAAGCTATACCACCATGCGGAGGAGCACCATATTGAAAGGCCTCAAGTAAAAAACCAAATTGTTTTTTTGCCTCCTCTGGAGTGAAACCAAGCGTCTCAAACATTTTCTCTTGTAATTGACGATTATAGATTCGAATGGAACCACCACCTATTTCAACTCCATTAATTACCATGTCATACGCATTGGCTCGTATCCTGCTTGGATCCGTATCAAAGAAAGAAACATCCTCTAATTTTGGCGAGGTAAAAGGGTGATGCATAGCATAGTAGCGATTACCTTCAGCATTATACTCCAATAATGGAAAATCAATAACCCACAAAGGCACAAAACGCGCTTTGTCTTTTAAATTTAGCCTATTGGCCATTTCGAGACGCAAATCACCTAAAGCAGAAAGTGTTTTTGAAATATCACCCGCAAGAATAAGAATAAGGTCACCCGCTTGTGCATTAAAAACGGCAGCAAACTTCTTAAGATCATCAGCATTAAAGAACTTATCAACAGATGATTTAAATGAACCATCCTCATTATATTTAATGTACACTAAACCTTTTGCACCAATCTGAGGTCGAACTACAAACTCAGTTAATTCATCAAGTTGTTTGCGTGACCAATTTGCACAAGCTTCTGCATTAATACCACCAATGTACGCAACATCATCAAACACCTTAAAATTATGACCTTTTGCAAGTGATGTTAATTCATGAATCTCCATTCCAAAACGTAAATCAGGTTTATCTGATCCGTATTTTGACATGGCTTCAGCATAGGTAATACGAGGAAAGTTTTCAAAAATATTCACCGATTTTACCTCACGTAATAAATGCTTAATAAAACCTTCAAACATATTTAAAATATCTTCCTGATGAATAAAGGACATTTCGCAATCAATCTGGGTAAATTCAGGTTGACGATCAGCACGCAAATCTTCGTCGCGGAAGCATTTTACTACCTGAAAATAACGATCATATCCAGCCACCATCAACAGCTGCTTAAATGTTTGAGGCGATTGCGGCAAAGCGTAAAACTCACCATGATGAATTCGACTAGGAACCACAAAATCACGTGCACCCTCTGGAGTTGATTTTATAAGAAAGGGCGTCTCTATTTCGAGAAAATCTTGATTTGATAAATATTTACGCGCTTCTTGTGCTACTCTATGACGAAGAATAAGATTTTGACGAATACAATTACGACGCAAATCGAGATAACGATATTTCATACGTATCTCATCACCACCATCCGACTCGTCTTCAATGGTAAATGGAGGTATTTGAGCTGTATTAAGTATGGTAAGCGAATCAACAATAAGCTCAATATCCCCGGTAGCCATATTGGCGTTTTTATTACTACGTTCAGCCACCTTACCCGTAACTTGAATTACAAATTCACGACCAAGCTTACGTGCTTCAACACAAAGACCAGCATTCACATCCATATTAAAAATTAGTTGTGTAATGCCATACCTATCACGTAAATCAACAAAAGTCATTCCGCCAAGGTCTCTTGAACGTTGTACCCATCCGGCTAATATTACGGTGCTACCCGCGTTTTTTATGGTAAGCTCACCACATGTATTTGTCCTAAACATAATTGATATTTTTTGTATCTTGCGAAGGTAATCAAACATTTTGAAAGTACGAATAGGCATTGGTAAAACACTAATATGGAACACGATATTTTAGGTGATGAATACTATATGAAAGAGGCTTTAAAAGAAGCAAAAATAGCTTTTGAAGAAGATGAGGTTCCAATTGGTGCGGTGGTAGTATGCAATGGAAGAATTATTGCACGAGCGCACAATTTAACTGAGCGCTTAAATGATGTTACAGCACATGCTGAAATGCTATCTATTACTGCCGCATCTGATTATATTGGAGGAAAATATTTATCCGACTGTGTACTATACGTTACAATTGAACCATGCACTATGTGCGCCGGGGCATTATATTGGACCCAAATTGGACGTATTGTTTTTGGTGCAAGGGATGAAAAAAGAGGGTTTTCTAAGTTGATACAAGGGGTCCTACATCCTAAAACCGAAGTGATGTCAGGAGTAATGGAGCAAGAATGCGCCAAATTAATGCGAGACTATTTTATGATGAAACGAAAAGGAGAAAACTAAAGAAAACATAGCCAAAATTACAAGATATAGGTGAAATACATTTTCAATAAGCAAAACAAACACAATAATATTTCGATGACAATAGATAATAGTTCAAAAGCCATTTCCATTAAAAAATGGGATTTACTTTATATTATAATTCTAATATCCGTATTAATCGTAGCACTTGTAGGGCTCTCGTACAATTGGAGTTTCCTTGGTTTTAATAAATATCATCTAGTTTGCATATTGGTAGCTACCTATCTCGGCATTACCATATACCGTTATTTTTTAAATTATCAGTATTTATTTTTTAGCGACGAAGCACAAAAAATGGATATTCGTTATTATTCATTACGAGGTTTTAAAAGCAAACGACATGCCATTGAAATTCCTAAATCAAGTTTTGTAAAGGCAGAGATTAAAAGCTCTTTCTTTAAGCTGAAAGCAGAAATCTTTTTCTATCAAAGAATGACAAAAGGAATTGCAAAATATCCGGGTATTAGCCTCTCTGCTTATAATGAAAACCAACGTAAACAATTAGAGTTATATCTTGCAATGCTAGCAGAGAGAATGAAAGAATAATGTATTGCTTAAAGTATAATATTGATGGTTGATTTCAAAAATTTTATTTAATAACAAAAACGAAAAAGAACAAGCCACAATAAATAGCATAATATAAAGCCCTTCGGAAATGAAGGGCTTTATATTTTATTTAAAACTTTTATCTATTTCATCAGCAAGCTCAATATCAACGAGCACTCTACCACAATACTCGCAAACAATAATTTTGCGTCGTGAACGAATATCTAATTGTCGTTGAGGTGGAATTTTATTAAAACAACCACCGCAGGCATCACGCTGTACAGGAACAACAGCAAGACCATTTCTTGCATTTTTGCGAATGCGTTTATAAGCTTGCATGAGCCGTGGTTCAATTAACTTTTCAAAGTCTTTTGATGAACGCACTTGATCTTCTTCTTCCTTTTTGGTATCTTTAACAATATCGTCAAGTTCACCTTTCTTGTGCTCTAAGTCTTCTTTACGTTCAGTAATTACCTTTTTTGATTCAGAAATCGTTTCTTTCTTTTCTTTAATCATTATGGTAAACTCCTTGATTTTTTTGTCACTCAACTCAACTTCAAGGTTTTGAAATTCAATTTCTTTTGACAAACTATCAAACTCTCTATTATTACGAACATTATTTTGCTGCTCTTTATATTTTTTCACTAATGCAACAGACTCAACAATAGAAGCTTTCTTTTCTACAATCATTTTCTCAAGACTTTTTAATTCGTCTTCCAGATTTTTCATACGTGTTTCAAGACCCGCGATATCATCTTCAAGATCTTGAACTTCAAGCGGTAATTCACCACGTAAGGTTTTTATTTTATCTACCTCTGAATCAACTCTTTGAAGCTTGTATAAAGTCTTCAATTTATCTTCAACAGATACTTCTGCTACTTCAGCCGTTTTGGTCTTTTCAGCCATATTATTTTGAATAATAATTAATTGGATTTGTAATTGTTTCGGTAAAATGAACTGCAAATTTAGGAAATTTTTCAATAAGAAGGTCATAAAAAATTTCTGTTGTAAACTGCTCTGTTTCAAAGTGACCTGCATCTACCACCAAAATTTTATTTTCAGCCTCAAAAAACTGATGGTATTTAAAATCGGCCGAAATGTAAGCATCTGCCCTTACTGCTAAGGCATTTAGTAAGTACGAAGCACCTGAACCACCACAAAGTGCCACTTTCTTAATGTTATGGCCAATTCGCTTTGTATGTCTTAACGATTTAATTTTAAGCGTATTAGATATATGACAAAGAAATTCCTCCTCGGTTAAAGGCGTTTCAAATTCGCCGATAACACCAGCTCCTGCATCTGTTAAGACATTTGAAATAGGAAAAATATCAAAAGCGGGTTCTTCATAAGGATGATTCTTACGAATTGTGTTAACGACTTGCATTGACAAAAAGCTAGGAAAAAGAGTTTCTATTCTCGTTTCAGCCTCGGTATGTAGTTCATTTACTGTACCAACAAAAGGATTAGCCCCCGCTCCTGCTCTAAAAGTTCCAACACCTTCCACATTAAAACTACAACGATCATAATTTCCTATATTACCAGCACCTAATTGAAATAAGGCTGAACGGAGTCTTTCAGCATGTTCATTTGGAACAAAAACAATTAACTTACTTAACTTATCATGTAAGGGCGAAAGAATGGAAATATTTTTAATACCCAGTTTTAAAGCTAACTTAGTACTAACCCCTTTAAAAGCATTATCTAAATTTGTATGAACTGCTAAAACCGCAATGTCATTTTTAATAAGTTTTTGAATAACACGACCAGTATCTGTTAAACTGTTTATTTTTTTTATTCCAGAAAAGATAAATGGATGATGAGAAATTATAATATCACACTTCCTAGTAATGGCTTCATCAACAACTTCCTCAATTAGATCAATACAGAGTAATGCCGATTTAACTATTATATTTTTATCTCCAATCAAAAGGCCGCTATTATCATAATTCTCCTGTAAAGCAAAAGGAGCATACTGATCAAATGCATCTATAATTTCTGAAATTTTAATCATTTTTTAAGCGCAAATAATACATTTGAATTATGATTATAACCTAATCTAAAACCAAGTGGTTTCGACTGTTTAGAATATGCTGCCTTCAAATCATCCTCAAAATGATTATCAAATAAATCAATGGGGCCATTATAAGAACCAAATAATGAAATATCCCAAATAGTATTATCAAAATATTTATATGAAATTCCAGAATCATCTTGCAAAATAACAGCAGAACGGTGCAGAATGGCATTTCGAATAATGCTAAAATAAGGTTTGTGCATAAGGAAAGATGCCGATTTAAGATAGGTTACAAAACGAGTATCCAGCGAAGCAACAAACTTTCGAAAAGGTCTGTTGTTAAGTAATCCAATATTTGATAAATCGGTTGAAAAATAAGTCAAATATCGCAATGTTGTATCACCTGCATCACGAAAAACAATACGCACTCCAAAAGTTTTAATTGAATCACTTACCTGAAAATTACTAGAATTAATAGAACCATCAGCAGCGAGATGTACAGGGAAAATATCCAAAACTTCTTTATTTGCGCGTACCAGAAAAATCATTAAAATGGGAGTAACACCATCAAGGGTATCATTAGATAATTCCACATTCATATCTATTGTTCTAAAAAAGCTATAACTCAAAACATCATTAATTGATTTTCTATATAAAAACAAGCGACCCTTTAATCTTAAATCAAAAAGCGCTGCAGAGTCTGGTACATTACCCGGTTTTTCGAGTCCAACAAGAAAATAATGACGGGCATTAGGAAAGATAGTTGTTGCGAATAAAATATCAGGTCCGCTAAAAGGATAAAAAACAGTATCGTAATTATTCACTTTGGATGCAATTTGCTCCTTACTCCATTTAGCAACTTTATTTCTAAGATTAAAAAACTTCTCCCATCCTTCATCGGTAACTATTCTATAATCTTGCCATTCTTTTAATAAGGTAATATCAAGAAAATCACTTTTTTTATCAACCGGAATACCCGAGATCACCTTTGCTATATCAGTCAAATAGATCATTTTAAAGATATCCGATGAGTCAATCTTTTTAACAACAAGCGTATCAACATTTGAGCTATCAATATTTGATTTTGAAGAATCAACAGAGGACTCTTTGCAAGAAAATAAGAATATATTTAAAGCTAAAGCAATTAGAACTACTAATTTATTCATAGAAATAAATGATTTATTTAATTTAGAGATAAGGAAAGACTACATAAGGTGAGTAATTTCATTAAGCTGATTGCGTATTTCCTGGAGCTTAAGAACAATTTCCTCGTGATTTATAGAATCGTTTTTATTTTCTTTAATTTTCTTTTTAGCACCGCTTAAAGTCATCCCTTTTTCTTTCACTAGATGATAAATCAATTTTATTGACTCGATATCTTTTTGAGTAAAAAGTCGATTCCCTTTTGTGTTTTTACGAGGCCGTATGGTATCAAATTCTTTTTCCCAAAAGCGAATTAGAGATGCATTTACAGCAAATTTATCAGCTACTTCCCCAATTGTAAAATAGAGTTTCTCTGTTTTCTTTTCTTTATATGCCACTGTAGAAAATATTAATCAAAAGTTTGACCCGTTTGAGCTGAAATATGAATAATTTGTTGAAACTGTTTAGGAGAAAGTTCATTAAAAAAATAAAAAACAGGATTCACATTTTCGCCATCCTTTATAACTTCAAAATGCAAATGAGGAGCCGTTGACATTCCGGTACTCCCAACGTATCCTATTACATCACCTCGTTTAACTTTTTGCCCCAAGCGCACATTAAAATCTTTTAAATGTGCATATACTGTCTGATATCCATAGCTATGATCAATGATTATTTTAAAACCATCCTTCATGTGGGTATTTCTATTAATATCTAAAACCACACCTGCACCTGTTGCTAAAACAGGCTCACCAATAGGAGCTGTAAAATCAATTCCTTTATGAAATTTTTTAATCTTATAAATCGGATGAATTTTCCATCCCCATCCGGCAGCAGTTCTTTTTAAATCACTATTATTTATTGGCAGAATAACAGGCAACGAGGAAAGAAAGCCAACTTTATTTTCGGCACGAAATAAAATATTTTGAATAATCTCATTCTGACGTTTCATTTGTACATCAATCTCCCCAAGACGATACGAGGTTTCATCAACGATTACATTATTATTTAATTCTTCCAATTCTTCAAAGCGCCTAGTATTAATAAGCCCCGCTTCATTTAATCCAGTAATTGGTTTTGAGTCAAAAATAATGCGAAAAATATTGCGATCACGTTGTTTAACATCATCTAAAACGGTTCGAGCTTGAATAAACTTATTCTGCATCGTCTTGTATTCTTTGGCTAATTTTTCATTCTCTCGTCGAATTCTACTTTCATTTGGGGTATCAAAAAAAACAGAGAAGGCGATATTTATTAGGACAGCCACTACCATTGTAATCGCGAAATAAAAAAGAAAACGTTGTATTTTGTGACGAACACCCGCATTAACCCTATAAAAAATAAGATTTTCGCTATTAAACTTGTAGGTGTACTTAGACATAATGCGGAAAATTAATCCATTGTTTTACCGCCTTCTTCAGCCGATAATCGCACCATCAAATCATATTGCTCAGGAGTAATATCGTTGAAGTAGAAGTTAATAGGATTCATAGGTACTTTATTGCATTGTACTTCGTAATGAAGGTGGGAACCAGTTGAACGTCCAGTACTTCCCATTAAGCCAATTACCTCACCACGTTTAACGCGCTGCCCTTGTTTTACAATAATTTTACTTAAATGAGCATAGCGCGTAAGATACCCGAAACCATGGCAAATATCAATACAATTTCCATAGCCTCCATTTGAATATCCAGCAATAGATACTACCCCATCTCCCGTTGCATAGATTTTTGTGCCTACAGAAGCAGCAAAATCCATTCCTTGATGCCATTTTCCAAAACTTAAAAAAGGATCAATACGTTGTCCGAAATAGGAGGTTAAACGGTAAAAATCATTCAACGCTACAGGCTGAATGGCAGGCACACAAGCAATCATTTTATCCTTATTTCGAGCTAATTCAATAACTTCATCATAGGATTTTGACTGAATATAAATTTGTTTCAATAGTTTATCAACACGTTTAGCCGTATTAACCATTAATTCTGATTCTTTCATATTCTCTAAAGAAGCATACCTATTCACCCCACCAAAACCTGCTTCTCTAATAGATTGAGGGATGGCTTTTGCATCAAAAATTGGACGGTACACTAAATCATCACGTTGTTGTATATCACTCATAACCAAGCTTATTTGATCAAGCTGTTTATTAAGCATCATATACTTCACAATTAAATCAGACTGTTCACGAAGCAATCTTTTTTCCTTTGGTGTTTCACGAAAATGACTAAAAACAATATTTGCAATAACCGCGGCAAATATAAAGCCAACAGAATACAATAGAAAACTCATAAGCTTCTCACGAATACTCTTCTGAATTGGAACAAAACTCAGCAAATCTTTATTGAATCTATATTTTGCCATCTATTATTTAAAAGAAATCACGAATCACCAAAACTAAAAGAAAAAAACTACTTTTGCAACAAAAATTAGCATAAACTGTTGATATTTTGTTGATAACCTATTCATAACTAGTTAATAAAATTAAAGATGACATCTTCCGAAATTCGAGACAGCTTCCTGAAATTCTTTGAGAGCAAGCAACATAAGATTGTTCCCTCTGCTCCCTTGGTTGTTAAAAACGATCCCACACTCATGTTTACGAATGCTGGCATGAACCAGTTTAAAGATATCTTTTTAGGGAATGCTCCAGCGCAATATAAAAGGATAGCCGATTCACAAAAATGCTTGCGCGTTTCAGGCAAACACAATGACTTAGAAGAAGTTGGATATGATGGATATCATCACACCTTATTTGAAATGCTCGGAAACTGGTCTTTTGGAGACTATTTTAAAGAAGATGCTATAGCTTGGGCATGGGAATTTTTAACCGTGACACTGAAAATTGAGAAGAACAATCTATATGTTACTGTATTTGAAGGCAGTAAGGAGGATGGATTGGATCCCGATAACGAAGCACGTGAAATATGGAAAAAATTTGTCACTGAGGATAAAATCATCTATGGAAATAAAAAAGACAACTTTTGGGAAATGGGGGAAACAGGTCCATGCGGTCCATGCTCCGAGATTCATATTGACTTAAGAACCGAAGATGCTAAAAAAGCGCTTGCTGGTAGAAACCTTGTAAATGCGAGTCACCCAGAGGTTATTGAAATATGGAATAATGTATTTATTCAATACAATAGAAAAGCAGACCGAAGCTTAGAATTATTACCCGACAAGCATGTTGATACAGGCATGGGGTTTGAACGTTTGTGTATGGTAATGCAAGGTAAAACATCATCGTATGAGACAGATGTATTTCAGCCAATCATTCAAAAAATCGCATTAACCAGCAATAAATCGTATGGGAAAGAAGAGATGACAGATATTGCTATGCGCGTCATTGCCGACCATTTGCGAGCAATCTCATTTGCAATAACTGACGGTGAAGTTCCCTCAAATACAGGTGCCGGTTATGTAATACGTCGTATACTTCGTAGAGCCGTTAGATATGGATATACCTATTTGAACCAAACAGAACCATTCATCTGTAAAGTATTTTCTGCACTTATTAATACCATGGGCAATGCATACCCCGAGTTAATTAACTGCAAAGATTTTATTGAAAAAGTTATATATGAGGAAGAATTAACCTTTTTGCGTACTCTTGAAACAGGGATAAAATTACTTGACAATATTATTAAGGAATGTAATTCAAAAGGATCAAAAACAGTTGATGGCGAAACAGCCTTTAAACTTTATGATACGTTTGGATTTCCACTTGACCTTACAGAACTGATATTACGAGAGCAGGGACTTTCGGTTAACATCGAACAGTTTAATAATGAGATGCTAAATCAGAAAAGTCGTTCACGACAAGCCGCCGTTGTTGAAACATTAGATTGGGTTAAAGTTAGAGAAAATGAAGCGGTAACATTTGTTGGATATGATGGATTAGACGCGGAAATAAATATTACACGTTATAGAAAAGTAAGTTCCAAAGGAAAAGAAATGTATCATTTAGTCTTTGACAAAACTCCTTTCTATGCTGAGAGCGGAGGGCAAGTTGGCGATACTGGGTTTATAGAAACCAATGGAGATAAGACATTTATTATTGACACTCAAAAAGAAAACAATCTGATAATACACATCTGTAATGAACTACCCAAAGATGTAAAATCAACATATAAAGCGGTTGTAAATTCCGAAGACCGTATCAATACACAATGCAATCATTCGGCCACACACCTTATGCATGCAGCATTACGAGAGGTATTAGGAACACATGTTGAACAAAAGGGATCGCTGGTAAATCCAAATTATTTACGATTTGACTTCTCGCATTATCAAAAAATGAATGCTGAAGATATTCGCAAAGTTGAAAATATTGTAAATCAAAAAATTCGACATAATGATATTTTAAATGAAACGCGAGAGATGCCAATTGATGATGCCCGAAAACTCGGCGCTATGGCATTATTTGGCGAGAAGTATGGTGAAAAGGTTCGTGTAATAAAACTTGGCGATTCTGTTGAACTGTGCGGAGGGACTCATGTAAAAGCCAGCGGCCAAATTGGAGCATTCAAGATACTATCGGAAGGGGCAATTTCAGCTGGGATACGACGTATTGAAGCGGTTGCAGGTGTTAAAGCGGAAGCATATATAAATGAAAAGCTAGACACTTTAAATTGCATAAATACAATTTTTAAAAACCCTAAAGAACTCACTAAATCAGTTCAAAATGTTCTTGATGAAAACCAAGTACTTCGCAAGCAAATAGAACTTTTATTGAAAGATCGCAATAAAATAATTAAAGCCGAATTGGTTCAAAAGATTAAAACAATAAATGGAATTCAAGTAATTGCAGAAAAAATAGCAATTGATTCCGCTTTATCCATTAAGGATTTAGCATTTCAATTAAAGAGCGAGCATACAAATCTATTTTTTGTTATAGCTGCAGAAATAGATGGAAAAGCAAGTATATCTGTAATGATAACGGAAGATCTCATCAAAAACAAAGGACTTAATGCAGGTGTAATTATTAAAGAAATATCAAAAGAAATTAATGGTAGCGGAGGTGGGCAAGCATTCTATGCTTCAGCTGGCGGTACTAATATTAATGGATTTGATTTAGCTATTAAAAAAGCTATTGGATTTTTGAACTAGTTTTTAAGATGTTTATACATTAGTAATTGTTTATATCACCAAAAACTAACTCCACAGATTGTATCGGGATAAACCTCAATACAAAAACATGATCAAACCAGTAAACTTTAGTGCAGATACTTCTAAAGTTATATACGGTTTTTAAAATTATAGATACAGATGAATAAGATATCATCTGTATCTTATTCATTTTAATTTCAATTCAGAAAATAAAAACTTAGGGAGTAAATTTCGATTTTACATCATCCGATAAGGTTTCATTCATAGAGCCGGTGCGATAACCCGACAAATCAATTGTTACGTAGTTAAATCCATTACTCTTACAAATTGAATTTAGCATCTCTTTATTTCTCCATGCTAAGTCCATTTCTGAAGTTATAAATTCAAGACGAGCCATATTTTGATGACTACGAATTCTAAATTGAGTAAAACCCATATTGCGCAGAGCATACTCCGCATTAGCGAGACGATCTAACTTTTCAATAGTAATTTTTTCTCCATAAGGGAAACGAGATGCTAAACAGGCATATGACTGTTTATTTGCAGTTGGGAGCTTTAACATTTTTGAAAAATAACGAATATCTTCTTTAGTAAAGCCAGACTCAGATAAAGGCGATTTAACCCCCTTTTCATTTTTTGCTTTCATTCCAGGTCTAAAATCCTTTGAATCCTCAGCATTACTACCATCAAATACAACATCAAAACCTTGCTGTGTAGCAATGTGATTTATCTTTTCAAACAATTCGCTCTTACAGTAATAGCAACGATCAGGAGGGTTATCGGCATATCCTGGTATGTCAATTTCTTCCGAAATAATTATTTGATGTTTAATATTTAATAAAGCCGCTAATGATTTTGCTTCATCGAGCTCGTAAAATGGATAGGTACTTGATGTGGCTGTTATTAATAATAAATTATCACCATATATCTCTTTTGCAATTTTTGCAAGAAATGTACTATCTACACCTCCTGAAAATGCTATAATTGCACTTTTATAGGTTCGTAAGCATTTTTTTAAGAATTCTAATTTGTGATCCATTGTAATGATCAATTTAAAAGCTAATTTATGTAAAAGTATATTATAATTTTAACATTGAATGCTATTAAATAAAAGTTTGATTCAGACTTGTTGGCATAAAATCAAATTTAACCAATCCCCAAACCGATAAGCTACTTCGTTGCAGGCAGACTAGGTATTGTTCAACAGCATATATTAATTCATGTAAAAGCTACAGTAAATAAATATTTAAGATATATTAATTTAGCTCAGAAACGGCTCCAGACCGCCTGGGCAGAAGTACTAATAAATAATCAGGGGTAATTGGGATTAAAGTCTCACTGATTTAATAGATAATTAAGCAAAATGCTTAATTTAGCCATTAAACAATTTTATTATGATAGATTATTCAAGTGCTAAAATAGACCACATATCTGTGCATCACATTGGCAATCAGAACAAGGGTGAAGATTTAATAAGCTCAAAAACAGAACTCAATGTTTCAGATGCACGATTATCTGAATTGTTAATACGTTATTTTTTGGCCCCATTTACGGCGCCTGCCTATTATTCATTCACATTTACGAATGAAGACTTTAAAATGAATCCCTTGTATATTTACGCTTCTCAAATATTTGACAATACCAAACTTCTTCATGACAAGAGTGTAGATATTGCCAAACATCTTTATGAAATGTCTGATCACCCTCAGATAAAACCAGGCGATTTATTTATTGTGCACTTCAATGATGTTGTTGTTGGAGGTATTGCGATGGATGCCATTGGCATTTTTAAATCAGAGAATAGACAATCGTTTCTTAAATTGGATGCTACTGGAAACAGTTTTTATATAAATTATGATGATGGCATTAATATTGAAAAGCTAGATAAAGGCTGTATGATTTTAAATGCAGAGAAAGAAACAGGGTACAAAATATGTGTTGTTGATAAGTCAAATAAAATATTTGAGGCTCAATATTGGATTGATAGTTTTTTAATGCTGAAAACACAAGCCGATAAATACCATAAGACAAAGGATTTCTTAGACATCACCAAAAATTTTGTAACAAAGCAATTGGCCGAAGAATTTGTAGTTAACAAGGCCGATCAGATTGACATGCTTAATAAGTCGATGGATTATTTTAAAACCCATGATAATTTTAATAAGAAGGAGTTTGAGAAAGAAGTATTGAATGATGCTGGTATTATTAAATCATTTCGCAAATTTGACGAGACCTATCGAGAAGACTACTCTATTCAACTAGATGAGACCTTTGAGATATCACCACATGCTGTAAAAAAACAAGCCCGTATTTTTAAAAGCGTATTAAAACTCGACAAGAATTTTCACATCTATATTCACGGTAACCGAGAACTTATTGAACAGGGTGTTGAGAAAGATGGTAGAAAGTTTTATAAAATATATTTTGAGAATGAAATATAGCCATTAGATATGAAAGATAATGCCTGCAATTCACTTTTATCATGAGACTGACATTCAATCTAAAAAATCTTCTCACGTTTTTTTTTAAAAACACATAAACTCGCCTCAACTTTGATATTTTTAAAAAATAGGCACACGTTTATTATCATTTTATAGGGCATAATTGAGATTTACACTCACAATTCGAATTGAATAATTAACAGGTTAAAGTTTAATAACTTAGCGAAATTTCAATTATTTTCATTACTATACATTAGCCTTGTTATTGTATTTGAAGAGGTTTGACGCAATTAATTCGAGTGTGTTTTGAATTGAACTAATAAAAAACATCTTATCTTAGATTAAAATAATTGCATATGAAAAACACGCTACTAATTTTATTTATATTGGTTAATGGGTTAAGAGTATCATCACAATACTCATGGGTAACAGTTCATCATGATAGTATTGCACCCAAGGCGGCATCGTGGAAAACGGAATACATGTCAAGAGTAGAACTACTATTAACGGCTGACACCTGGAAACAGCGATCAAGCAGAGGGGATACTGATAATGGCAAACGCTACTGGTCATTATTAATGGCCGATATGTATATGTGTCGTGGAAATGATAGTTGCCTAAATAATTTAGTACTTGACCCAAACATAGGTGGGCATAGTGGTATTTACGGAACGTATGAAGGAAGTTTCTATAAACCTTTTTCATGTCCTGGTTATTGTTTTTATTATTTTACCTATTATGATCGAATAACAACGGTTGATGATGTACAACACACTAAAGTACAGTCGATGTGGAATAACCCAAACAGAGGTTTTACCGCAAGAAAAGACGGTTATATGGATCCCATTTATACATGCACTGAATTCAATTCTGAGAATTTTCATTGGATGGCACGTATAGGAGGTTATCTTTTATCACAACATTTTTCAGACAATACGAATATAACAGATGGCAATAAGCCAGCCATGCAGTACTTTACAGATTGGGTAAATAATTGGTCACGAGCTACCTTTTGTGCAGGCCGTACAGAATGGAACTCACATGTGTATTTTCCTTATTGCTTTCAATCAGTTGCATCCTTATATCAGTTTGCAAAAGACACCGTAAAACAGCGTCAAGGAAGAGCTGTAATGGATTGGATGTTAATGGAACAAGCCTTGCATTGGTTGGATGGCAATCAGGTTGGACCTGAGTCGCGCAATAAAACAGGAGGATATGAGCGCCAAACTGGTGCTGCTATGGGCTATCAGTATTTATATTTTACAGATGAAGCAAATCGAATGTCGGGATTGACAAATGACAGTATTACGTCACTTTTTTCAACCGACTTACAAACAGCGGGTACGATTGCAAATATGAAATATAGACCAGCTCAGGTTATTATTGATATAGCACAACGTAAATTTAACACTCCTGTTGAGATGCATAATACAAAACCATTTTATCATCTCGACAATAAAAATTATGCTGACTGGAGAGCAAAAACTACAGATAGTCGTCGTTTTGAATTTGAAACATCATACCTTCATAAAAACTACACATTGGCTAGTCTAGCAGCAGGAAGACCAGCAAATACAGGCCCTTTTGTGGAGCTTTGTACTTGGAGAATGGGAGTTAAGAATTTAGATTTTCAGCTTTTTGGAAATTCTGGTAGCAACGCAGATATCGCAGGACGAGACCCTTACGAACAAACTGCTCAATTGCGTAATGTAATGATGCAAGTTGCCAAAGGTGTGAATAACATTTGGATTGCAATACCGAGCAAAATTTTAGTGGAATCAGACGGAAATATACGTTTTGCAGATTTAGGCAACGATGTTTATATTGCATTAATACCCTAT
>JBBRXJ010000006.1:0-59178 GCA_038248505.1 Bacteroidales bacterium | reverse complement strand
GATTGTGTGATTTTATCCATGGATAGTTTATTTGCTGTTGCTGTTGCAAATATCACCTTTTAGGTGATACTGTCAAAGACATAACTAATTTATTTATAATTAATTATAATGTTTTTTTGTTATGTCTGCGACTTCTGGGATATATTATTTTACTGAATAAAACACTCAATTACAAGCTCTTTTTTTAAGACAAAAGCAAGTCAATTGCACCCACAACGAACTACTTCACTTCAGCTGACGAGGTATTAACAAAGCATTTATTACTATTTCAACACCAGGGTTTTGTGTAATAAATACACTGGAAGATCCCTCTAATCTCATCTGACCCTAAAGGCAGTATTACCGTCTGATCATACGGACAAAATTTTGATTAAATAATAACAACTTGCTATCGTTTCTGAAATAATAGTCACACTGATTAAAAGAAAATGATTAATGCTATATTTGCATAATAAAAATACATATAAAAATGACAATAAGAAGACAGAAAATCAAAGAGTTACTAAAGAGTACCGCTTATGATAGTGATGTGTTAGTGCGAGGTTGGGTTCGTACACGCCGAGGCAACAACAGTGTTGCATTTATAGCCCTTAATGATGGTTCAATCATACATAATGTTCAAATAGTAGCTGATCTCGTGAAGTTTGATGCGGCTCTCATAAAAGATGTAACCACAGGTGCTTGCATCTCAGTAACAGGTAAGCTCGTTAAATCGCCAGCCCAAGGTCAGCCTGTTGAGATTCAGGCTTCTGAAATTATTCTTCACGGTACCGCCGATCCAGAGACCTATCCTTTACAGAAGAAGGGACATAGCATGGAATTTCTTAGAGATATCGCCCATCTTCGTCCGCGTACCAATACATTTGGAGCCATACTGCGTATTCGTCATGCGCTCGCTTTTGCTATTCATGATTATTTTAATAAGAAAGGATTTTGTTATTTACATACTCCAATCATTACAGGCAGTGACTGTGAGGGTGCTGGGGCAATGTTTAGGGTAACTACGCTTGACATGAAAAATCCTCCCAAAAATGATGATGGAAGCATAAATTACTCAGATGATTTCTTTGGCAAAGAAACAAATCTTACTGTTTCAGGGCAGCTCGAAGGGGAACTAGGTGCTATGGCCTTGGGCGAAATATATACCTTTGGACCTACTTTTCGTGCCGAAAATTCAAACACCCCACGCCACCTTGCCGAGTTTTGGATGATAGAACCAGAGATGGCATTCTACGATATTTTCGATAATATGGATTTGGCAGAAGACTTTCTGCAATCCCTCATTCGCTATGCACTTGAACATTGTAAGGACGATATTGATTTTTTGCAAAACATGTACGATAAAGAATTAATTGAACGTCTCAATTTTGTTGTAAATAACAACTTTGTGCGTCTCGATTATACCGAAGGAGTTAATATCCTTATTAAATCTGGTCAGAAATTTGAATTTCCTGTAAGCTGGGGACTTGATTTACAAGCCGAACACGAACGATATTTGGTAGAAAAACATTTCAAATGTCCAGTGATTTTAACTAACTACCCAAAAGAAATTAAATCATTTTACATGAAACAAAATGACGATGGCAAAACGGTACGTGCCATGGATGTTTTGTTTCCGCGTATTGGTGAAATTATTGGTGGTTCACAACGTGAAGAAAACTATGATAAATTATTAGAACGAATAAACGAAATGAATATTCCCATGAAAGATATGTGGTGGTATTTGGATACACGTCGTTTTGGCACTGCTCCACATAGTGGCTTTGGATTAGGTTTTGAGCGTTTGGTTGTTTTCGTTACTGGTATGTCAAATATACGTGATGTCATTCCATTTCCAAGAACACCGAAGAACGCAGAGTTTTAAAAATATTGGAGACTAAAGATGTTGAGTGGGAGATGATGACGTTGATTTTTTATAATAATTTTTTTGACTCTGCATAATGATACGCCAAAGGCAAATTTCATACTAAAATGCATCAGCGTTTTGCTTTCATAAATACATAAGTGATTTGGTTTCATTAATAATTAGTAAATATCTCATTGGTGTAAGATTATGTAGAATCAATTATAAAATAAATAAAAATATACAAGCCCTTTTATTTTATGAAATGTTTAATAAGTTATTATAAAAAATCAATGTCTTAAAGTATTAGTAATAAAATCTCAACATTCTTACCACAGCCCATCTTCCATCTACTAACTTCCATCTACTATCATTATACACCCATGCTACGTCAGCAACAAAAACTAAAGCTTTTACAAAAGCTAACGCCACAACAGATACAGGTGATTCGTATGCTGGAGTTACCTACTGTGCAGTTGGAGCAGAAGATTAAAAAAGAGTTGGAGGAGAATCCAGTTCTTGAGGAAGGACCCGAGGAGGACACACTTGATGTTATGGAAAATCAGGATGTGGATAATGATGATGTATCAGCAGAATCAGATGAAATAGAATCAAAAGATACGAATGAAGAATTTTCTATTGAAGATTATATTCAAGATGAAGAAACTCCTTCCTATCGCTTAAACTCTTCAAATAATGATCCGGACTATAAACGTGAAGACATCCCTTTTGCAGGCTCCATTTCATTTCAAGATTATTTGGAGAGTCAACTCACCTTGCATGATTTAAGTGAAAAAGAATTTCAGATAGCACAATACTTAATAGGCAGCATTGAAGATGATGGCTATTTAAGGCGTGATTTATCTGCAGTAGCCGACGATCTTGCATTTAATGAATATGTTGAAGCGAGTATCCCTGAAATGACTAAAGTGCTCACAATTTTACAGGATCTAGAGCCTGCTGGTGTAGGAGCACGGAATTTACAAGAATGTCTTCTTTTACAACTCCGCAATTACAATCATCATGAAGCGGAGGTAATATTAGCAGAGCAAATTCTTAAATATCATTTTGAAGAATTTACCTATAAGCATTTTGATAAAATTATTCACTTAACGGGAGCTGCGGAAGATAAAGTTAAGTCTGCAATTGATTTAATTATCAAACTAAATCCAAAACCCGGAAGTGCATATAATGACGGTACAAATAAGTTATTTGAGCATGTGGTTCCTGATTTTATTTTAGATTTACGCGAAGGCCAGTTGTACCTAACACTAAACTCACGTAATGTACCCGAACTTCGTATCAGCTCAACATACACAGATATGCTGAACAGACGTAGTAAAGATTTAAAGAAAGATAAAGAAGCACAACAATTTATAAAACAAAAAGTAGGTTCAGCAAATCAGTTCATTGATGCTATTCGCCAACGGCATATGACTCTTATGCTTGTTATGAATGCAATAGTTAAATTTCAAAGCAAGTATTTTATTGATGGTGATGAGAAAAAATTACGCCCTATGATTCTTAAAGATATAGCTGAGATAATAGGGCTCGATGTTTCAACAATATCACGAGTAGTTAATAGTAAATATGTTCAAACGCATTTTGGGGTATATCCGCTAAAATATTTTTTCTCAGAAGGTATGCAAACAGCATCGGGTGAAGAAGTCTCAACACGTGAGATTAAACAGATTCTACAAGATGTTATTAATGCAGAAGATAAAAATAATCCTGTACCTGATGAAGAGTTAACCACCCTTTTAAAAGAAAAAGGATATACCATAGCGCGTCGTACCGTAGCAAAATATCGTGAGCAATTAGGCATTCCTGTTGCTCGATTGAGAAAGGAAATGAATTAAGATACATATAAAAAAATATTAAATACTATTCTTTTCACTCCACTTTAATAAAGGTCTTAAAAATGCAAAAGAACCGAAGAAAGTTTTTAAAAACACTTGGGCTAGGCACTGGTGTTGTTGGTTTTGGTCCTTCAGTTTGGGGACAAACAATAGAAAAAGAAAAGTGATACTCAATCTTTAAAACTTGAGCGAAGTATAAGTCTCAATAAAGATTTTGACGTAATTGTTATAGGGGGAGGACCTTCAGGATGTGCAGCAGCCATAGCAGCAGCTCGCGAAGGAGCGAAAATACTTTTTATTGAATCATCGGGAATGCTCGGAGGTATGGGTACTGCAGGTTTAGTTCCTGCATGGACACCCTTTTCGGACGGCGAACAAATTGTATATCGTGGTTTGGCGCAGAAAATATTTTTTGAATCAAAAAAGGGAGTGCCGCATGAACCCGATGATAAACTTAATTGGGTATCAATAAATCCAGAATACCTTAAAAGAGTGTATGATGATATGGTTACTGAAGCAGGTGTAAAAATTCTTTTTTTCTCTCAGCTTGCTGGTGTTGAAATGAAGGATGCTCAAAATGTAGATGCTGTTTTGGTGAGTAATAAAGCTGGTTTAATAGCGTATCAAGCAAAAGTATATGTTGATTGCACTGGTGATGGCGATCTCTCCGTATGGGCAGGGGCTAAGTTCACAAAGGGAGATGTTAATGGAGAATTAATGCCCGCAACACATTGTTTTGTTTTAAGTAATGTTGACAGTTACAACTATAAATATGGTGTTAACCTGCATGCGGATAATAAAAATAGTCCTATGTGGGAAGTGGTTCGCTCTGGAAAATTTCCATTAATAAAAGATGCTCATATGTGTCAGAATTTTATTGGGCCAGATACAATTGGTTTTAATGCTGGGCATTTATGGAATGTTGATAATACTAATCCCGACTCAATATCAGATGCGATGTTAGTTGGAAGAAAGCTTGTAAATCAAATTCATCAGGCATTACGTGAATATGATTCAAGCGCGTTTGCACAATCTTTTTTAGCAGCAAGCGGTTTCGTAATGGGGATACGTGAAACAAGAATTATCGAGGGCAATTACAAACTTAGTATGCAAGATTGGATTGAACGTAAAACCTTTGATGATGAAATAGGCAGAAACTTCTATTTTATTGACATTCATCATGCCCAACGCGAACTTGAAAAAATAAACCAAGCGGGTTTCTTTAATACTTTAAGTCATAGTTATGGTAAAGGGGAATCACATGGAATTCCTTATCGTTGTTTAGTTCCTAAAGGACTTAATAATGTTTTGATGGCCGGACGATGTATTTCAACTGATAGGATTGTACAAGGAAGTACGCGTATTATGGCCGCATGTTTGGTAACAGGCGAAGCCGCTGGCATGGCAGCTGCAATGACAAGTAAAAAGACAGATAAAAATACAAATTCTTTAGATGTGCAACAGCTTAGGAATAGATTAAAAGAGATGGGTCAGTATTTGAAATAATTTTTTTCTCTTATACCTTTTTAATGTTGATTTTCATCTGTAAATAATTTTTAGTTTAAGGTCGTATGTAACTCCATGCATGCTATTTTAATTGGTGTTTTTGTTTTCGCAAACATGTACGTTTCGTAATACTAAAAGCCTAATTGGAGATATTAATAGCGACTTTTTGTTAATTATAGGTGACCGAGATAATCAAACTAAGATGTTTTTAGCTCATCACTCGTCCTTCATCACTAATACACTTGATCACGTTTCTTATAATATTCATACATCTCCATTTGTGATCGAATGGGTTTTGCATTGCCTTTTTTTACATAGGTATTGTCCTGATTAACATTAATAATACGTGCTTTAACATTATCTTTAAATTCAAGTTCGATAAAATCGCGTAGCTCTTTTTGAATTTTGGTATCATAAATAGGACAAGAAACTTCAATTCGACTGTCTAAATTGCGTTGCATCCAATCAGCTGATGAGATAAAATATAGCTCTTTACCTCCGTTGCAGAATACGAAAATTCGTGAATGTTCTAAAAATCGGTCAACAATACTAATAGCTTCAATGTTTTCGCTCATACCAGGAACGCCAGGAATTAAGCAGCAAATACCACGAACAATCATTTTTATTTTTACTCCCGCGTTGCTTGCTTGATACAATTTCTCAATCATATCTGTATCGACAAGGCTGTTTATTTTAAGCAATATGTATGCTTTTTTTCCAGCTTTAGCATTCTCAATTTCCTTCTCAATATAACTTACCAACCTACGACGAATATTTAGTGGTGATAATATAAAATGATTAAAAGTATGGTTTAAATAAGTATTCTCAAATAGTCCGAATACTTTTCGTACTTCGTTGGTTATTTTAGAGTTGGCAGTTAACAACATTACATCGGTATAAACCCGAGCTGTCCCTTCATGAAAATTACCCGTACTAACACAAGCATAATCTACCAGGCGCCCTTTTTCTTTTCTGCTAATTAAACCTAATTTTGCATGCACTTTTAAACCAGCTATACCAAAGAATACGCGAGCGCCAACCTCTTCTAATTTACGCGCCCAAAAAATATTTGCTTCCTCATCAAAACGAGCTTGCAATTCAATATTAACGGTAACTTTTTTACCATTGCGGGCAGCATCAATTAATGCATCTACAACCGATGATTTATCGGCAACACGATATATGGTATGATAGATTTCTTTTACATCGGGGTCAAGAACAGCCTGACGAAGCAGTTGAATGTATTGGTTAAAGCTATGATAGGGATAATGCAATAAGATATCCCCTTTTTTAATTGTATCTAAAGTTGAATGACTACCATGCAATTGTTTATGCTCAAGTGGAATCATTTTCTCATACTCTAAATCTTTACGACCAAGGGTAGGGAACTTCATGAAATCCTTAAAATTATGATACCTGCCGCCACCAATAAGGTTGTCAGAAGTATCAAAAAGTAAACGTGCAACAATAAATTGCAATAGATCGGCAGGTACGGTATCATCATATAAAAAACGAACTGGATCTCCTTTACTTCGCCCAGTGATACCTCGTGAAATTTTTTCAAGCATACTTTTGCTCAAATCATTATCAATGTCTAACTCCGCATCACGTGTAAGTTTTACGGTATATGCTTCAAAGTTATCATATTCAAAAATTCGAAATATCTCGTCTAAACATAAACGAATAACATCATCAATTAAAATTATATATTCGGCTTTTCCTTCATTTGGCAAAACAATAAAACGACTAAGGGAAGTAGGTATCTCAATTAAGGCATAATTCGTTGATTTCTTTTTTCCCTTTTTATCAAGTTTTGTGGCCAAATATATTGATTTGTCTTTTAAATCAGGAAAGTAATCAAGGTCGTTTAACATCAATATTGAGAGACGAGGCATTAAGGTTTCTCTAAAATATTTACGAATAAATAACTCTTGTTTATCAATAATCTGTTTCTCATTAATTATAAATATTTTTTCTTTCTCAAGATCCTTCAAAATACGATCATATACTTCTCCAAATTCTTTTTGAAGGCTTATCACCGTTTCTTGTATTTGCTTCATTATTTTCTTAGGCTTATCACCTGTAGCTTTTTTGGAGTTCACGCCAATATCAATCATACGTCTGATAGATGCTACTCTAACTTTAAAAAACTCATCTAAATTATTTGAGAAAATACCCAAAAAGCGCAAACGTTCAATAGGCGGAACATTTCTATCATCAGCTTCTTGCAAAACTCTATGGTTAAATGATAACCAACTAATCTCCCTATTAATAATTTCTCCAATCATAATATATATTTTAAGGAACTAAGTGCTTTTCATCTTTCGCATTCTCGGGCGATACATCGCTCCATTTTGTAATATCAAAAGATATCATAAAACATTCGCTAGTTGATAATTCAGATATTTTTATACCAGAGAAATAGGAGGCTATTTGAGTAAAACCCGGATTATGCCCCACAATCATTAGCTTATTAATTGTATCAGGCATGCTCTTAATAATATTAATTAAGGTACTAGGTGCAGCTTCATAAATACCTTCGTTTATTTGTAAGTCATTCAAATTATAATTTAAACCCCGAGCAATAATGGTAGCAGTATGTAAGGCACGGTTTGCGGGGCTACTAAGAATCAAATCGGGTTTCGGATACATTTTAAGTTGTTTACATAATAGTGTGGTACTTGAAATGCCTCGTTCCATCAGAGGTCTATCATAATCAGCTACAGAATCATACTCCCAGCCTGATTTACCATGACGCACAATATATATTATTTTGGTATTCATCTTCAAATGCATATACGCTAAAAATCCCCATGATGGCATGGGGATTGGTATACAAATATATTGAAAAACCTCTATTTTACATCAATTATTATAAAAGATTGCTTGCCAACTCAGCCAGATAGCTTCTTTCACCCTTAACAAGGTTTACATGAGCAAATAAGGATTGACCGCGCATTCGCTCACAACAGTAGGATAAACCATTCGATTTTGCATCGAGATAGGGAGAGTCAATCTGCTCAATATCACCAGTAAATACCATTTTGGTGCCTTCGCCAGCTCGTGTTATAATGGTTTTTATTTCATGAGGTGTTAAATTCTGAGCCTCATCAACAATGAAAAAGACTTTTGAGAGGCTACGACCTCTTATGTATGCTAATGGTGATATTACTAATTTCTCATTTTTTTGAAGGTCATCAATGAGCAATTGCTCCTTTGTTTGAGGTTTAAATTGATGCTTGATTACGGAGAGATTATCATATAAAGGATGCATATACGGCCCAATTTTATCTTTTACATCGCCAGGTAAAAATCCTAAATCGCGATTTGAAAGAGGTACAATAGGACGTGCCAAAAGAATTTGAGCAAACTGCTCTTGTTGATGTATTGCTGCTGCCAATGCTAACAGGGTTTTACCAGTACCCGCTTTTCCAGTTAAGGCGACTAATTGTATTTCAGGATTTAATAAAGCATGAAGTGAAAATGTTTGCTCAGCATTACGTGGCTCAATACCAAAAGTTTTTTTCTTCTCTACTCTGTGAAACATCTTATTTACGGGGCTATAGTGAGCCAAAACACTTGAACTATCACTACGCAAAATATAATAATGATGCCCTTCAGGTACTTCTAGCGTTTTTACTTTATCAGCAGAAACCCCTTCATAACTCTCATATAAGTCTGAAATTGATTTTGCAGAAACATTTTCAATGGTTTTGGCACTACGATTGAGATCATCAATGTTACGAATATTGTCGCTCTTATAATCTTGCGCCATGAGGCCAATAGCCTTGGCTTTCATTCGTAAATTAATATCTTTTGAAACTAAAAAGATTGGTTTTTCAGGTGATTTCTTTCTTAAATAATCCGCAATAGCAAGAATTCGATGATCAGGAGTACTATCGGGGAAAGAGGCTAGAACGTCTTCTGAAAATGGTTTTACCGTTTCAATAGATAATTTTCCGAGTCCCTCACCCAACGACAACCCCCCAATAAATAAGCCATCGCCCGAAATTTTATCAAGCTCACGAGTAAATTCACGAGCATTAAAGTTTATTTGATCGTTACCCTTCTTAAAATGATCAAGCTCCTCTAAGGCCACAATGGGTATTACAATATTATTCTCCTCAAAATTATAGATGCAACGAAAGTCGTGAAGCAATACATTTGTATCTAAAATAAAGGTTTTAACTAAGGATGATTTTTTTGCCATAATCTCAATTTATTAATTCTTTCTCTTTGTTTATAGGACTTTCAGCCTAAACACTCAGCTACAGTAAATTTATATAAATATGTATTAGCTCGCAATTAATAGCTGTTATACATATAAACAAAATAGGAGAAAAAAACTAAAAAAGAAAAAGTTGAGTGTTAATAACTTCATTCTTTTATCTATTTTTGAAGGGCATAATAATAAAGCCAATAATTATTTGAGTATAAAAGAATCTATAATGGATACACTTACATGTATTAAGACCCGAAGGAGCATTCGAAAATATAAACAAACAACTATTGATTTAAGGCTGATAGAGGAATTGATAGAAGCTGGTATGTATGCACCCTCAGCAAGAAATCAACAATGCGGGCACTATATCATTTTTAAGGATAAAGAACAAATGCGATCAATCATGCAAATCCATCCCAATGCATCTATGCTTGATAGTGCATCTGTTGCAATTTTAGTTTGTGCTGACGAGCGTCTTGAAATAGCTAAAGGATACTATCCTGTTGACTGTGCAGCTTCAACACAAAACATACTTCTTGCGGCGCATGCTAAAGGATTAGGAGCCGTTTGGCTGGGAGTTTACCCACGAGTTGATCGAATGTTGAGTTTACAAAACATTTTTCAGCTTCCCGATAATATAAAACCATTTAGTCTCATTTCTATTGGTTATCCTGACGAGGAAAAAGACATGCCCGAACGATTTAAAAAGGAACGTATACATTATGATAAATGGTAATATAATACTATGAACTATCAAGAGACCATTGATTATTTATATTCGCATCTGCCCGTATTTCATTTAAGCGGTAAAAAAGCCTATAAGGCAGATTTAGCAAATTCCTATCATTTAGCCGATAAATTTAATCATCCGTACACAAAATATCCAATCATACATGTAGCTGGTACCAATGGCAAAGGTTCATCATCGCATTTACTCGCATCAATATTACAAGAGGCTGGGTATAAAACGGGTTTGCATACCTCGCCTCATTTACTCGATTTTAGAGAACGAATAAGAGTAAACGGAGAGATGATAGACCCACAAAAAGTAATAGATTTTGTGGAGAACAATAAGGAGTATATTCTAAATCTATCACCATCCTTCTTTGAGTTACAAGCTTTTATTGCCTTTTGCCATTTTGCTGAAACCGCAGTAGATATCGCAATTATTGAAACAGGACTGGGTGGAAGATTAGATACTACCAATATTATTGACCCACTAATTTCCGTAATTACCAATATCGGACTTGATCATACCGATATATTGGGTGACAATTTACCACAGATTGCACAAGAGAAAGCAGGTATAATAAAAGTAAGAAAGCCCGTAATTATTGGAGAAACACATCCTGAAACAGAAGACATATTTAAAAAGAAAGCAAGTGAAATGCATTCAAAGATCGTATTTGCCGATCAGCATTTTAAGTGCCCAGAGGGAGTTGTAAACCCAGAAGGTAGACTTATAGATGTGCTTGAAGATGGCAAGATACGATTCAAAAATATGCAAATAGGATTATCGGGAAGCTATCAGCTGAAGAATATTAAAACCGTATTGGCTACCACGAATGAACTAACCGAATTAGGATATTTAATTACAGAAGAACATATAATACAAGGTATAGCCAAGGTAAAGGTGAATACGGGACTTAGAGGACGATGGGAAACGCTAATGACCGAACCACTCATCATTTGTGATGTTGCACATAATAAGGAAGGCATCCGCTACATAGCAGAACAGCTTAAAGCTACTAAATACAAGAAAATTCATTTTATAATAGGAGTAATGAAGGACAAAGATGTTCAATCAATTCTTTCAATATTACCTCGCGAAGCCTTATATTACTTTACAAAGGCAAACACAGAACGTGCATTAAACGAGAATGATTTGCAGGCAAGCGCTATCGAAAATGGGCTCAATGGACTGTCATACAAAACCGTACATCAGGCAATAGAAGCAGCCCTACTTAAAGTAGAAAAGAACGATTTAATATTTATTGGAGGTAGCACCTTTGTAGTAGCTGAAATTATGGGCATTTTAAACAGACCTCGCTAATTTTTTTTTAGTCCCTTGTTACATTTATAATCATGTTTATTAACACAAATACACCTATAATACTGATGATCAGATTGCTAATAAATAGCAATTGTTTAATAAAAAAACAAGAAAAAATATCAATAAAAGTCCATTGTGTCTAAAAATGCCTATATTTGTATATGTTTAAACATTTTAACTAACACTAAAACTTTTACATTATGAACAAAGCTCAATTAATTGACGCCATTGCAGCTGATGCAAAATTAACAAAAGCTGATGCAAAAAGAGCATTAGACGCATTCATCACTGCTACAACAAAAGCATTAAAAAAAGCTGACAGAGTTGCTCTCGTTGGTTTTGGATCATTCTCTGTTGTTGCTAGAAAAGCAAGAAATGGAAGAAATCCTCAAACTGGTGCTACCATTAAAATCAAAGCTAAGAAAGTTGTTAAATTCAAAGCTGGTAGCGAATTATTACACAGCGTAAAATAATCTTATTTTACAATGATAAAAAGGGAAGCTTCGGTTTCCCTTTTTTTTTGTCTCAAAAAGTGGCTCTATGAATAGTTCATCCAATTGAATAAACGACTTACAGGACCTACTTTATAGTCTTTATCTCCCTTTTCAATTTTGCAGCACTCGTTATAAATATCATGTTCAAAAAATAAAACGTAGCTTTTTTCATACGCTTCTTTTAAAAATTGCTCTTTCTCCTCTAAGGATATTATTGGCTGCATATCATACGCACATATATATGCAATAGGTACATTTGCCATTATTGGCATTAAATCGGCAACGTGTACCAACATAAATTGATCTGTTTTTATAAAAGTTAAAGCCATACCGGCCGTGTGACCATTAAATAAGCGTAATTGAATATTTTTAGTAAGCCAAAACCCATCATCAAATAAATTTAGGCTTTCTGTTTCAAGTAACGGCTTAAAGTTTTCGGGTAAAAAAGAAGCTTTTTCTCGTCTATTGGGAGCCATTGCAGTTGACCAATGCAATTTGCTTACGTGATATTTTGCATTAACAAAAGCAGGGCTTAATTGATTTGTATTCACATTAAGTTCAACAGCAGCGCCACAATGATCAAAATGCAAATGGCTTAGAATTACATCTGTAATTGAACTCTTAGAAATACCATTTTTTATAAGAGATTGATCAAGCGTATCGTTCCCGTTTAAATAATAATGAGATAAAAACCTTGCATCTTGCTTGTTTCCCATGCCTGTATCAATAAGTATTTTTCGCTTGTCATCCTCTATGTAAAGTGCTCTCATACTTATATTAACCAAATTATTTTCGTCAGCCGGGTAAATCTTATTCCAAATACTTTTGGGTACTACACCAAACATAGCACCTCCATCAAGCTTTAAATTACCTGTTTCTAAACTTATTATTCGCATATATTTATATTAATTGATTTTGACTTATTTTTTATTTAACAAAAAACGAGCATCTTAAGCTTACCCTTAAACCCACTCAATGAAAGAAAGGGGAAAAAGCATGAGTAAAATCAAAATCTTTTTTGCTTTATACTCTGGCAGTATTAAATGAATTTTATCAAATTTAGAATAAAATAAGGGAGTTTTAACAGTAATTAACTATTTTAGGTAAATAATTTTATCTTTAAAAATATGATTAATAAAGAATGGGTAAAAGATAAACTTGAATTGCTTGCAAGATTATCAAATGATGTAGTGTGGGAGGTCGATCTTGATTTTAAATCACGTTTTATAAGCTCCAGCCTTTTAGAACAAAGAGGATTTACGCCAGAAGAATTTGCGGAGCTACCTTTAAGTGGTATTTTCAGACCAGAATCGCTAGTAGTATTAAATATAACCTTAGCAAGAGAACTAGAAAAAATTAAACTTGGCTTAGTAGATATTAATAATTATAGTATTGAGTTAGAATTAGAACATTATTGTAAGGATGGCACAAGCATGTGGGGTCTTATTACAGCAACTGGAGTTTGGGATGATGATAAAAATTTTATAGGCATACAAGGAATCACGCGAAACATCCATCAAAGAAAGATGGCAGAATCGGAATTACTTAAAAAAGAAGAGAAATACAGAACTATTATTGAATTAGCGGTTGATGCCATATTTATTGGTGATACGGAAGGTAATTTTATAGATGTAAATACCAAGGCAACGGAATTAACAGGATACCAAAAAGCAGAGCTGCTGGGTAAAAATATTAGTTTATTCTTTTCAGAAAGTGAGTTGAAAAGATATCCTCTACGTTATGATATAATAGATAAAGGCGACGTAATAAAGAACCAGCGAAATCTTACACGCAAAGATGGAAGCAAGGTGATGATTGAAATGTATTCTAAGAAAAATCCAAATGGAACATATCAATCTTTTTTTCGGAATATAAGTGATCGAATTAATACTCAAGAGAAGATAAGCAAAAATGAAAAATTATTGGCAACACTTACAAGTGATTTGCCAATAGTTTTATATGCCATTGATAAAGATGGGATTTTTAGTCTTTCAGAAGGAAAGGCGCTGGAATCGTTGGGCCTTTTACCTGGCCAAATTGTCGGCTTGTCTGTTTTTGAGGTTTATAAAGAAAGCCCTGAAATAATAGAAAGTATGAATAGAGCCCTTAAAGGCGAGATCGTTGATTTTATTACTACTGTTGGGGATGTTACTTTTGAGTCGGTTGTAAAACCATCATTTGACGAAAACAACAATATACTTGGTTTAATTGGTGTTTCATTTGATATTAGTGAAAGAATAAAAGTAGAAAATGAATTAAAAGAGAGAGAAATAAATCTAAAATTGATAACAGAGAATATGGCAGATACCATTTGTCATATGGATGCATCAAGAAGAATAATTTATGTAAGTCCTTCTATTAAATCTGTTTTTGGCTGGGAAATTGAAGATATTTTAGGACATGAAATTACAGATCTTGTTCATCAGGAAGATATTGATGCGGTTTTCTTAGATACTAAGAAAGCTGTTGACAATAAAAAAGATAGCACAAATATTCAATACCGTTATTTGCACAAAGATGGGATTTACAGATGGGTTGAATCTGCCATAAATTTTTTATATAATAACAGAAATGAATTAGATGGGGTCATATTTAGCTCACGAGAAATAAGCAAGCGTAAAGAGACAGAGGATGCACTAAAAAAGAGTGAGGAAAAATATCGTATACTTTCCGAGCTTGTTTCGGATGGCGCTAGTAGTGCGATCCTTACTCCAGAAGGGAAACTCATTCGTGAATGGGCAACAGAAAAGTTATTTCGCACCTATGGAATTAATCCCGATGAACTAGCCTCTGTAGAAGATTGGCTAAAAATAGTTCATCCGGATGACATAGCAATTTTTACATCGGGTATGCGAGAGGTATTATCTGGAAAACAATCGTCAGCCGAATTTCGCATTATTATTAAATCAGGTGAGGTGCGATGGATAAATCACAATGTATATCCGCGAATAAATGAGAATAATAAGTTTATTGGCTTGATAAGTGCCATCAAGGATATTACTGAGCGTAAAAAATATGAAGAAGATCTTAAACTTTCAAAACAAAAAGCAGAAGAGTCCGATCGTTTAAAATCGACGTTCTTAGCTAATATGAGTCACGAAATTCGTACCCCACTTAACTCCATTATTGGATTTACAAATGTAATGCTTGCAGAAGATAATAAGTTTGATAAAAAATCAATTCAATTTCTCAACATTGTACATAGTAATGCATATCATTTACTTTCACTTATAAACGATATTATTGATCTCTCAAAAATAGAAGCGGGTCAATTAATAATTAGTGAATCCGAAATAAGCTTAAATCAATTTCTAAAAGAAATATATAACCATTTTCATTCGGAACTTGAAACGAGAGACAAAAACTTAGTCAGATTATTACTAAATACGTCACTTCCTTTTGATAATTGTACCATTAATATTGATGATTTCAGACTAAAACAAATTTTAACAAATTTACTTTCAAATGCAGTAAAATTTACAAAATCAGGGGTTATTGAATTTGGTTACACAATTACTAAGGATGAGAAGTTTTTTCGTTTTTTTGTTGCCGACACGGGCATTGGTATTGATGAAACAAAGAAGCGTATCATTTTTGAGCGTTTCAGGCAAGCTGATGAATCATTTGAGCGGAGGTATGGTGGAACAGGATTGGGTTTGGCAATATCCAGCAGCTTAATTGAACTTATGAGTGGTAAAATTTGGCTTGAATCTGAATTAGGGAAAGGGGCAACATTTTATTTTAGCTTACCATATAATAAAATAGGAATTGATAGAAATGCTACTATACGTGAATCATCAACAAACGAAAGCTTGAATCTCCAAAATAAGAAAATACTTATTGTTGAGGACGATGAGAGTAGTTTTCTTTTTTTAAAAGTTTTTTTTGAAAGATCAAACGCAATTATTTTTAGAGCTGAAGATGGGGAATCTGCTATTCAAATAACACAAGAAAATCCCGATCTTATAATTATTTTCATGGACATAAATTTGCCAGGGATAAATGGCTATGGAGCTACAACTGAAATTAGAAAATTTAACGAGAAAATACCTATTATTGCACAAACTGCTTATGCCTATTCTGAAGATCGTAAAAAATGTATAGATGCAGGATGTACTGATTATATTAGCAAGCCTATTGAAATAAAGTTACTACAGAGTATTATTAAAAAATATCTCCTTCTGTAATTATATAAATCTATTTCATTTTCCTTATTAAAAAAGCCCTATGCTTAATGCACGGGGCTTTTTTTTTATTTCAGAAAAAATCTATTCTTGTGCTTTTGACGACATCTCTTCTTGTTTATTTCGTGTGATAAGATTGAAAGTGTCCATTACTATTTCTGTAACATATTTTTTCTGACCATCTTTTTCATAGCTACGCTGATTTAATTTACCCTCAATAGCTATTTCCGCCCCTTTTTTTAAAAGATTGGCAGCATGCTCTGCCGTTTTTCCCCATGCTATTAAATTATGCCACTGTGTTTGTTTTTGTAAACTTCCTTTGCTGTCCTTATACGTTTCTGTTGTAGCAATTGAAAAACGTGTCATTTTTGTGCCATTGATGTCTTTTACATCAGGATCACCACCTAAATTACCGATTAGCTGTACTCTGTTTTTAATAGTTGTCATACATTTCATTTTTTAGTTTATACATTTCATTTTTTTGTTAACGACAATGCAAACATATATTAGGCAAACTACCTGATTCGGCTCATAAACATTTATAGTCGTTTTTCATTCGTTTGTAGTCGAGTGTAAATGTTTACAATAAAGAAAATGAGGAGTATACATTATATTTTAGGGAGCTTGTTTTATAGATTAAGATTTAATTTTTATAATTGGTTTATAAATTTTGATTTTCCATATCACTAAGAATAATGTTTCTTTAAATACTGTATAATTGTACGCCAATGAGATTGATAATATATAAGAGGTGTATAATAATGCGATATCAGTTTTATTTTGTTTTTTCCTCAAATTCAGTTCTCGTTTAATTATTTAGCCGACACTTGTGCGGTTGTAGGGTGATGAGTAATGTATTTTTTAAATTATAACCTCATAATCAGGCAGTATCAATTTGTCTTATTCTATTTTAATGGTAAAATAATTTCTTTGTAATTGATAATTTTCATAAATTGTATTAAAATAGAAAATGGGTTTATCTTAAAAAACAAATAAATATGCAGATTAAGAATTTTAGCTTTGTCCTTTTTGTTAACGACATTGATGTTTCCAGAAAATTTTATACTAATTTTTTAGAATTAAAAATTGATATGGATTTTGGGAAGAATATACTTTTTAAGAATGGCTTATCAATATGGGAGCTAGACAACCATCCTATTGCTGAGAGTATAGCGGATAACAAAAATAATCAGAATAAAAGTAATCATTTCGAAATCTATTTTGAAACAGAAGAGTTACGAAGTATTCAAAATAGATTGCAAAAAGAGGGGTATGAATTTCTTCATGAGTTAAAAGAAGAAAAATGGGGACAGCGATCAATTCGGTTTTATGACCCCGATCATCATTTAATAGAAATCGCCGAAACAATGTCAATGTTTATAAGACGTTTTATTGACAAAGGGATGACAGTTAGTGAAGTGTCAAAACGAACCGATATAAGCCCTGGAGTAGTTCGAAAAATTATGCGACAGGAATTAAAACGACTAGGGATAAATAGCTATGAGCTATAGTCTTTATTGTAGCCTCAGCCACCTTGCCTTAGGGTGACATCGAGGGCATTTCGATAAACTCAATGTGGCATCTCAGCCACCAATAGCATTAAATAGAAATTGTTTTTAAAATTGCTATATATTAGCATTAAAAATTCATTGCAGCCACTGGTCACGGATTGCCTTTCTTAGATCGGACGAGCGTCCCGCTCGTTCGTTTTATTTGACCAAAGAACAATTTGAAAGCTTCAATACCGATCCAGTCGAAATCATTAAATTGATTGCAGCTATACTTAAATCTACTAAAAATATCATTAACCATTACATGCATTTCACAAAAGAAAAATTAGAAAAGGCATTTACCGATTTATTGGGGCAAGAAGGATGCTCTATGATTTTGCATAACTTAATGACATTGGGCTCTCCGCCGAACGAAATTACTGACTGATGCTCGAAGGAATTGGCTTAATGTGTTTATATTTACCCTTTTAATGAAAAAATAAATTAAGTTAAATGCTTTGTAGTTTGAAAATTAATGGAATAACAAGGACTAGAAAAAAACGCCCCAATACATTCCCCTCAAAAACAAAAACCTCAGAAACACAAGGCTTCTGAGGCATATCAAGTAGTCCCTAGGGGACTTGAACCCCTGTTACCGGGATGAAAACCCGGCGTCCTAGGCCACTAGACGAAGGGACCATTTCGTTTGGGTTGCAAATGTAAATTATTTTTCTTTTTTGCCAAAGGTTTTTGCCAAAATAATTTATAGGCTTAAAGTAATGATTATTAGATAGTCCGGCTTAAGTTGAGTTAAATAATATTTTTTTATACGAAATTTGTCATTCTTGAACTGACATCTGTTCATTGAAACTCTGTATAATCGCTTTTAAATATTCTTCATGAACTTGCATACGAGGGTATAAACTGTCTGTTTTATTAAAATACATTAGGCTATCTTTTTTGGTAAAATAATAAGCGGTAACTTTTTTGCTATTAAACTGAATTACTGTGTCTCCAACTATACCTTGGTAAATACCATCAAGATAATTTGTGACCATACTTAGTTTTTTTGTTTTAGAAAAAACATTTCGACCAAAACCGGGGTAATTTCCTTTTATATGCATATATGCCATGAGCGAGGGGTAAATATCACTGTGTTGCATTGTGGTACTATCTCTTCGATTCAGTGTTTTATTTTTTGGCGAATAAAAAATAATAGGAACAGAAAAAATGCCTTTCATTGTGGTATATCGAGGTGTTTCCTGCTGTGCTGTATGATCCGCTGTTATTATGAATAGCGTATTTTTATACCAAGACATTTTCTCTGCTTTTTTAAAGAAACGACTCAGAGACCAATCTACATATTCAATGGTTTTGTGAATGGGCAATGTTCCGCCTTTAAATTGTTTTGAGTATTTTACAGGAAGCGTATAAGGATGATGTGAGGAGAGTGTAAAAATACCAGCCATAAATGGTTGATGAAAGGATCCTAATTTCTCAGCAAAGAATTGAAGAAAAGGCTCATCGTATATTCCCCAGTTACCATCAAAATCAGACTTATACGGGTATTCGTTCATACCATAAAAGTTTTGAAACCCTGATAGCGCTGCAAAATTATCGAATCCCATCGATCCATTTAGGGCAGCATGAAAAAATGCTGTCGTATATCCGTGTTCTGATAGAACAGAAGCGATGCCTTTAATACCTTTTAAATACATACCAGATGAAATAACAGACCTTGACGATAGCGCAGGAATGCCAGCCATTATTGCGGGCATGGCTTCAATGGACCGTTTTCCATTAGCATAAGCGTTTGTAAATACTAGGCTATTATTCATTAAGCTATCCAGAAAAGGAGTGTAGTTTTTTCTTCCACTTAATCCCCCAATATATTCTGAACCAAAACTCTCAAGAATAATAATTACAACATTAAGTTTAGGCGCTGTTCCAGATAAGACTTTTGTTTCAGGAATATAGATCCTTTTAAGTTCCGCATCACTAAAGTATTTAGTGAATTTTATTTTTACGCCGATGGTACGAATAATGGTAAATGGAGTATTAAGAACTAAGGATGAATATCTAGGTCCGGCTACTGAAGGTGCGTGCATTACATCAAGTGGTTTTAATTGTACTCCGCCTCTGATACCAAGAAATACTAAAGCCAAAAAAAAAAGATATAAACTTGAAGAAATAAAGATTGGATTGCGTTCTCTGTTATCTAAATTTAAAATAGTTTTAATAACAAGGGTTGACATGAGAATACTTACCGTAGCCCATAATATGAGGATATACCAATAACCTAAAATTAAAGTTGGTATTAAATTTATGAATTCCTTACCTAACCAATTTGATGTGAACAGCTCCGAAGTGCTTCGGCGTAATTCAAAAGAGAAGAAGCTAACATCAACTAAATTAAGCAAAATCGCAAAAATATTTACAACTAAAAATAGTACAATAAATAATCTATTGCGAATTATTTTTACGAAACGAAAGATTGGGAATAGACTAATAACAATGAATGCAGCGTTTATATATAGAATGGCTGATATATCAAATCGTAAGCCACCCAATATAATAGAATATACAGTCTGAAAACTTAATAATTTAAAGTATGAAGCATTGAAGGCAAAAAATAGTATTCTACATAAAAAGTAGCTCAGAAGTAAAATACAAATAAGTTTTAGCCAAACAAAAATATCTTTTAATAGCGATTTATATGGGTTTTTATGTTTCATTATTATTTGTAAAATTAATACATTTGTTCATAATATCTAAATAGTACACATATATTATTCAAAAATGCGAAAGATGGATCAGCAAAAGTTGTACCAAAATGCTCGATATTTAGCTTGGTATACAGTGTTTTATAATGTCATAGAAGGACTAGTTTCTATCTAGATGGGAGTAAAGGATGAAACGCTAAGCCTTTTCGGATTTGGGTTAGATAGTTTTATTGAAACCATATCCGCTTCTGGTGTTTTATTTATGATATATCGTATTCGTAATAAAAAGGATGAGGAACGAAGTGCATTTGAAATTACTACACTAAAAATTACTGGATGGTGTTTCTATGCACTTGTAATAATACTTGCTTTTTCAGCTATTTGGAATATTTATTATGGTTATAAACCACATACAACTTTTTGGAACATTATCGTAGCGTCCATATCAATTGTATTTATGCTCATCATTGTAAGTTTAAAGAAGAAGATTGGTAGCTTGTTGAACTCTGATCCTATTATTGCGGATGCAAATTGTGGAATGGTTTGCGTTTATATGTCTATTGTGCTTTTAGTATCAGGTATTCTTTTCGAAATATTTCATATTGCGTGGTTCGATATTTTAGGTACTGCCGGATTAATTTGGTTTTCAGTAAAAGAAGGACGTGAGGCTTTTGATAAGGCAAAAGGGAAGGCATGTTGTGAATGTTGTTAAATAGTAAATGGAATAGATTTTCCATAATTATTTTAGTAGTTTTATTTTGTATAATCATAATACTATTTTAAAAGTGAATTTTATTTTAAAGAGATTAATTACATTTTGCGCATGAAAATAACATTTATTTATCCAAAATTTGAGCGTTTTTTGGAGTCAAGAGTTGAGTTGGGAAGTCTTTCATACCTCAAACATTTAGGAAATTTTAAAATGCCACCTGCCTTAGGTATTCCAATACTTTCAGCTCTATCAAAGAATGAGCATCAAGTTAAATTGTTTGATGAAAATGTTGAGGAAATCGATTACAATGATGATGCAGACTTGATAGCCATTAGTTTTTTTACCCCTCAGGCAAATTTTGCTTTTGAGATTGCAAAGAAATTTAGAAGTAAAGGTAAAACTGTTATAGCAGGGGGAATGCATCCATCCTTAATGCCCGATGAGGTCTCTCAGTATTTTGATTCGGTTTGTGTTGGTGAGGTTGAAAATGTGTGGCAACAGATGTTGAGCGATTTTCAGCAGAGAAAACTTTTGAAGTTTTATCATGGAGGTTATCCTGACGTGAATCAAATACCATTACCTGATAGAAGTTTATTTTTTGAGAAAAATATGTACGACTGGGGTGCTACACTGATTCAGGTAATGAGGGGCTGCTGTTTTAAATGTGAAACATGTATTGTGCCATCAGAATTTGGGAATAAATTTCGTTTCAAAACTATGGATAAGATCTTAAATGAAATAAAATCCGCTCCAATAAAAGGAGATTATTATTTAATTGATGACACTTTAGTATTACCACACAAACAATGTTTTAAGTTTAGAGAGGAATTATTAAAATCGTTTTCCGAACTCACCCCTAAACCTCGATTGTTTATGTCAGGATCTTTAGCAATGAGCACTGAACCAAGCTACTTAAAAACCCTTGCAGACGGAGGAGTTGTAAGTCTTTATCTCGTAACTGGCTGTGATCCATTTTCTGTTAAAGCTTTTCAGAAAGGAGAAAAAAGATATTTTGATTGGGGCGTAGATATTGTGAAAAGTATTCAAGATGCAGGAATTCAAGCATTTATTTCAGTTGGCCTTGGGTTTGATTATCAGGATAATTCGGTTTTCGATATTGCGTTGGAATTTATTGAGAAAGCAAAAATTGATACCTCAGAATTTTATATTGTGACACCTTATCCGCAAACCCCAATTTGGCATCAGTTGCGCAGTGAAGATCGCATTCTGCATTATAATTGGACAAAGTATAATACAGCCAATGTAGTATTTAAGCCAAAGCATTTTACTGAACAAGAATTATTGAATGGATATATAAATTGCTGGAAGGCCTCATATTCAAAAGACATAAATGATAAGTCACTTAAAATATTTGAAACCTAATGTGGTTTAGATTAGATGTATATGCTATAAATTAAAACAGAAATAAAAAAATATTTCTTGTATAGTAAAATTATATTGTTATGTTTGTTGCATAAATAAAATAGTAGTTTAAAAAAATAAATTTCGGGTATGACAGAATTAACGGAAAAATTAAAAGTTCAAATTATTGAATTGTTAAATCTAGAAGATATAAAACCCAAAGATATAATTTCATCTGAACCATTGTTTGGCGACGGACTCGGATTAGATTCAATTGATGCACTTGAATTGATTGTGCTTCTTGAGAAGGAGTATGGAATTAAAATAACGGATCCGAATGACGGAAAACGAGTATTCTCTTCAATAGATTCAATTGCTCAGTTTATAACGGAACATAAAAAATAGTTTATTAATATTTCTTATAAAATAAAAAAGGCTGACAATTTTGTCAGCCTTTTTTATTTTATTCCTAAATCTTTATTCCACTTTTAGAGTAGTTGATTTTGATCCAAATTTATTGCATGTTGCTTTTACTGTAATAACACTTCCCGATTTTAGTTCGGGTAAAACAATTGTTGTAATCTCCGTTGCAGTTGATGTTTGTTCTGTGGGTTCAGATTTTTTTACGGAAACATTATCGACAGAAACTTCAATTATATTAATGTAATGCGTTTTTACATCGGCCACCCCATGTGTTACTGTAACTAGTAATGAGTTTGTGTTTTTATCGTATTTTAATTCCACTTTTTTTGGCGGATGGGCAAATACAGAAAGCTGTATAAACACTAATGATAAAAATAAAATGATGCTTTTTGATTTCATAATTATTTGAATTTAGGTGAGTAATAAAAATATTTAAGACTAATTTGTTTATTGTAAATAGTTAAAATAAAACATTGCAATTGCATGTACGGAAGCAACTATTACTCCAATTATGGCAGTTGTTTTATGTACAATGTGTTTAGCTTTTATAACTTTTATTCCGGTTAGAAATGTTATTAGAATTATTGCATATCCAGCAATACCAAAGTAAATCAGTAAATTATCCATAATATTATTTTTAGAAATGAATGTTAATTATTAAATCAATACTTTTAGAATAAACTACTATTATAATACTACCCTTACTGTAAATAATGGATTTCTTGATTCAGCATAATTATTTAACATTCTTTTTAATCAAAAACTAAAATATGAATATCAGTATATTGTTTCGAACTGGAAGATGTTATGACATTTCTTATTCATTTCCCTTCTAAAAACAAAAAATGATAAATTTCTATGTGTATAAAATCATTATCAAAACTTTGCTATTAATTTTTTTAAACACTTTTTTTGTGCGCAATTTTGATATTGAAAAAATCAAAGATATAAAGATAGCTCTATTTATCAGTATAAATATGTATTCTTTAATATTATAAATTGATAAGCTAAAGTAAATATTCTTGATAATTATATATCTTAAATTCATTTAAGATATATATCATGTAATTAGTCATATATAGCCCAAAGAATAAAATTAAGCAATATTAACAATATGCAAGGATATTCTGTTTTTCCTATTGTTAATCACGTTTTTTCCTATATTTTTGCGGTAAAATACGATCTGATACTATATGTACCACAAAATCAGGTTTTTAGTTTATTAGTTATAAGAAAATTTATTTAGCAAGTGATACAGATTGATTCTAAGAAAGCAATAACTATATCTGAAGCGGCATCAATAGTTATTGATAATGAGGATGTTGATATTAGCGCAAGTGATTTGGAATTAGTAAATGCTAGCCATAATTTTTTGGTAGCCTTTTCGAAGAGTAAAATTATTTACGGAATAAATACTGGTTTTGGGCCGATGGCTCAATATAAGGTTGACGAGGATCGTCAAGTTGATCTTCAATATAATTTGATTCGAAGTCATGCTGCTGGTGCTGGAGCACGTATTCCTGATATGTATGTAAAAGCTGCTATGCTCTCACGATTGAAATCAATAACACAGGGTAAGTCAGGCATTCATCCCTCTTGTGTTGAGCTATTGCAAGATTTAATAAATCATAATGTTTTACCATTTATTCCTGAACATGGCGGAGTTGGAGCAAGTGGTGACCTAGTTCAACTTTCGCATTTGGCACTTGTTTTAATTGGTGAAGGTCAGGTAAGTTATAAGGGGCAGTTACGATTAACAAACGATGTTTTTAAAGAGCTTGGATTAAAACCAATAACTGTTATACTGCGTGAAGGTTTGTCTCTCATAAATGGTACTTCAGTAATGACTGGAATTGGGCTTGTAAATGTTGTGAAGTCACACCAGTTGCTTGATTGGTCAATAGCCGCATCTTCTATGCTAAACGAGATTGTAGAGTCGTTTGATGATCATTTTTCAAAAGAGCTTAATGAAGTTAAACATCATGCTGGTCAAACATACATCGCTGAAACATTGAGAAAAATACTGTTAAGCAGTGAGTTAATTACTCGTCGTGAAGTGCATTTTTACAATGGCAACGAAGAGCAGAAGAAATTTAAACGTAAAGTACAAGAGTATTATTCTTTGCGATGTTTACCACAGATTCTTGGGCCTGTCTATGATACCATAAAAAATGCAGAGGAGGTTGTAATAAATGAATTTAATTCTGTTAGTGATAATCCAATAATTGATTTAACTACTGAAAATGTGTATCATGGAGGTAACTTTCATGGTGATTATGTTTCACTTGAAATGGACAAGTTAAAAATGGCTGTTACACGTATTTCAATGCTTTCAGAGCGTCAGATTGCCTTTTTGTTTAACTCAAAGTTGAATGAAAAATTACCCCCATTTGTGAATTTAGGTCAGCTTGGTTTGAATTTAGGAATGCAAGGTGTTCAGTTTACCGCTACATCAACAGTTGCTGAGAATCAGACGTTATCAAATTCAATGTATGTTCACAGCATAACAACGAATAATGATAATCAAGATATTGTAAGTATGGGCACCAATTCTGCAATGCTTACCCGTCGAGTTATTGATAACGCCTATCAGGTACAAGCCATTGAAATGATAGCACTTTTGCAGGCCATTGATTATTTGAAGGTAAGTGAAAAATTATCTATATTTACCACAGACATTTACAAACGGTTGCGTGCTGTTGTGCCCGTTTTTGTAGAAGATACCCCTAAGTATAAAGAAATTGAGAATATGGTTACGTATTTGTTTGAGAATAAATTAGAATTACCCGATTAATCATTATGAAATACGCTTTAGTAACAGGAGGATCACGCGGAATAGGGAGGGCTATATCAATTAAATTAGCTACCGATGGTTATTTTGTACTCATTAATTTTAAATCAAATCAAATTGAAGCAGAGGCTACTCTTGCTGAAATTATTAAAATTGGTGGTGCAGGAGAACTTATGCCATTTGATGTTGCTGATCCAATACAGGTCGATATTGAATTGACAAAATGGATGGCAAATCATCCGGAAGAACATATTGAAGTACTCGTAAATAATGCGGGTATTAAACGCGATGCCTTAATGGTTTTCATGTCAGACGACGATTGGAAGAGTGTGATAAGTACCAATCAAGATAGTTTTTTTTATGTAACACGAAATTTGTTGCAGAATATGATAGTTAAGAAAAATGGACGAATAATAAATGTAGTGTCCTTATCAGGTCAAAAGGGCTTACCAGGTCAAGTAAATTATTCAGCATCAAAAGGCGCTGTTATTGCTGCTACTAAAGCTTTAGCAATGGAGGTGGGTAAGAAGAAAGTTACCGTTAATGCAGTTGCTCCTGGTTTTATTAAAACAGATATGACGCACGTACTAGATGAAGGAGAGTTAAAAAAACTGGTTCCTCTAAATCGTTTTGGTGAACCTCATGAAGTTGCTGAAGTGGTCAGTTTTCTTGCATCAGAGAAGGCATCTTATATTACAGGAGAAGTTATCTCAATTAATGGAGGAATGTATAGCTAATTAAAATTATCAAAAGTTTTTGATTTTGCTTATGAATAGAGTAGTAATAACTGGAATGGGAATTTATTCAACGATAGGAAAGAATCTTGATGAGGTACTTGATTCGTTATATAAAGGGAAATCAGGTATTGGTATAGATCCTAGACGTAAAGAATATGGTTTTCGTTCATCACTAACGGGCATTATTGAGCGTCCAAATTTAAAAGGCATTTTGCACAGACGACAGCGTATAGGTATTGCCGAGCAAGGCGAATATGCATATGTAGCAACTATGGAGGCATTAAATAATGCCAAAATAGACATGTATTTTTTAGATAAAAACGAAGTTGGAATATTATACGGTAATGATAGTTCATCAATTCCAGTTATTGATGCCATTGATATAGTTCGACAACGTAAAGATACAACCATGATTGGTTCTGGTTCTATTTTTCAGTCAATGAATTCTACTATTTCAATGAATCTATCAGTGATTTTGAAGTTGAAAGGAATAAATTTAACAATAAGCGGAGCATGTGCAAGTAGTTCGCATGCCATTGGTTTAGCGTATTTTCTTATCCAACATGGTCAACAAGATATGATCATTTGCGGAGGCGGTCAGGAAGTGAATGCCGAATCAATGGGTAGTTTTGATGGTTTAAGTGCTTTTTCAACACGCGAAGATGCTCCAACAAAAGCCTCACGTCCTTTTGATCGTAATCGCGATGGTTTAGTACCAAGTGGCGGCGGAGCAACTGTGATTGTTGAGAGTTTAGAAAGCGCGATTAGACGTGGAGCCCCTATATTGGCTGAAGTTAGAGGATATGGTTTTTCGTCAAATGGAGATCATATTTCAGTTCCTAATGTTGAGGGTCCATCTAGATCATTGTTGCGTTGTTTGAAAAGTGCAAATATGAATCCAAGTGATATTGATTATATTAATGCACATGCAACCTCAACACCCGTTGGAGATATGAATGAGGCTATTGCGCTATCAAATTTGTTTAGTGATTGCAAGGTTCCTCTTAGTTCAACAAAATCAATGACTGGTCATGAAATGTGGATGGGAGGTGCAAGTGAAGTTATCTATTCCATTTTAATGATGCAAAATTCATTTATTGCGCCAAATATAAATTTTGAAAATCCTGATGAAGCGTCCGCAAAACTTAATATAATAGCTGAAACAAAAGAAGCAAAGATCAATACATTTCTTTCTAATTCTTTTGGTTTTGGCGGAACAAATTCTACACTTATTTTATCACGTTTTATTAAATAAATTTAGTACTATGATTAAAGAAGAAATTATTCAAAAGGTAAATAGTTTTCTTGTTAACGAGTTTGAAATTGAGGAAAATACTCTTAAGCCAGAAGCGCATCTTATGGATGACTTAGGTATAGAAAGCCTCGATTTTGTTGATATTGTGGTTATTATCGAAAAAGATTTTGGCTTTAAAGTAAAGCGAGAAGATATGATGAACGTACGCACACTTAATGACTTGTATGTATATATACAGGAGCGTATATAAAGCGAATTTGAATGTCAGAATGGACGGGTAAATCGCGAGGAGGTGCTTTAGGATATAAAATATTTATTTTTCTAATTAAGTATACTCATATCCGAATAGCCTATTTCTTCTTGAAATTTGTGGCAGTCTATTTTTTCTTTTTTTCAAATAAAACATCTCTAATTTTTTACTTTAGAAAGATTCACGGATATGGTCAATTAAAAACATATCTTTCAATTTATAAAAATTATTGCTTATTAGGTGAAATTCTGATTGACAAGATTGCTTTATTATCAGGAGTAGCGAAGTGTTTTACCTTTGATTTTGATGGGGAAGAGAATCTGCGACAGATTGTAAGTGGTGGGCGAGGAGGACTTTTGGTTGGTGCACATATGGGCAATTGGGAAGTAGCTGGTCAATTGCTAGAGAGAATTGATACCCGAATAAATCTTGTGATGTACGAAGCCGAACACGAACAAATAAAAGCAATTCTTGATGATGTACTGATAAAAAAGAATTTAAACGTAATACCTATAAAAGACGATTTCACCCATTTATTTAAATTGGCAGAGGCATTTGAAAACAAAGAGATTGTGGTTATGCATGGCGACCGTTTTCTTCCGGGCACTAGTACATTGTTCTTAAATTTTATGAATCATCAAGCACAGTTTCCAACAGGACCAGTATATCTTGCAGCAAAACATCAGGTTCCAGTTTCATTCGTGTATACCTTAAAGGAACGATTAAATCATTATCATTTTTTTGCAACACCCGCTAAAGTTTATCCATATCCAGCGAATTTAAAAACACGTAAGCAGCTAATTACGGTAATGGTTGAGGAATATGTTAAAGCAACAGAAGTAATTGTTAAAAAATATCCTACACAATGGTTTAATTATTATCCATTTTGGGAGGAAGAAAAAATAAAATCATGAGTTTATATTACGGATCAGACAAAAAAACAGCCTTACAGGCTAAGTATGACGCGCAGAAAATAGCTTTTGCGCCAATTATGTTTCAAGCAGCAAAATCATTGCGCGACCTTGGAATCTTAGAATTAATAAAGAAAAGTCGTAAAGGAATAACTATAGCAGATATTGCTAAGGAATTAAAACTTTCTGTTTATGGCGTAAAAGTTCTCTTAGAAGCCGGAATAAGCCTTGAAATGGTTATGGTAGAAAATGATTTATTCTCAATTACTAAAACAGGCTGGTTTATCTTATCAGATGAAATGACACGAGTAAATATGGATTTTACTCATGATGTAAATTATGAAGGAATGTTTACACTTACGGACTCTATTAAAACGGGTAAACCTACAGGATTAAAAGTGTTTGGTGAATGGAGTACTGTTTATGAGGCCTTGTCACAATTACCTGAACAGGTTCAAAAAAGTTGGTTTGGTTTTGATCATTTTTATTCAGACTATGCTTTTCCTGAGTTAATGCCAATTGTTTTCAAAAACAAACCGAAAAAAATTATGGATGTTGGCGGTAATACAGGAAAGTTTTCTATAAAATGTGCAACATACGATGCCGATGTTGAGGTAGTGATTCTTGATTTGCCTGGCCAGTTAGCGAAGGCCAATTCAAATATTGAGAGTCACGGTTATAGCGCTAGAGTGAAGGGTGTACCCATGAATTTGCTTGATCATGCATTGCCTTTTCCTAAAGGTTCTGATATAATTTGGATGAGTCAATTTCTTGATTGTTTTTCACAAGAGGATGTTTTGGAATTATTGCGTCGCTCGCGTGAAGCTATGACAAAAGATTCTGCATTATATATTTTAGAAACCTATTGGGATAAGCAAAAATTTGAAGCTTCAACATATAGCTTGCATGCAACTTCTTTATATTTCACAAATATTGCAAATGGTTGTAGTCAAATGTATCATTCAGATGATATGCTTAAATTAATTGAGAAAGCTGGAATGATTGTAGATACTGCCATTGATGATATTGGTGTAAGTCACACATTATTGATTTGTAAAATTAAATAATGAACTTAAACCCTCAACATATTGATGTTTTAGATTTGATTCCACAACGCCCCCCTGTGGTAATGATTACAGCTGTTCATGAAGTTGACAAAAATATTTTTACGACTTGTTTTAAAATTGTAAAAGAAAATATATTTTGTAATAATGGGTTTTTAGATGAAGAAGGCTTGATTGAAAATATTGCTCAAACAGCTGCAGCAATGAATGGTTATGTTGCAATGATAAATAATCAAGCTATTCTTTTAGGATATATTGGGGCAATAAAAGATTTAAAGGTATTTAGCTTGCCGAGGGTAAATACAGAAATAATTACAAGCGTTGAGGTGCAAAATAAAGTAATGAATGTAAGTATTATAAAAGGAATTATTAGGCAAGGTGAAGAAATGATTGCTACATGTGAAATGAAAATATTCATTGATGAAACAAAATAGACAATTCGAGAGAATAACTGAATTAGTGTGTATTACAGAATCGAAGGTTCGGTTTAGTGAAGTAGATTCAATGGCGGTAGTGTGGCATGGAAATTATGTGAAGTATATTGAAGATGGTCGTGAAGCTTTTGGTTTGCAATTTGGATTAGGTTATTTTGATGTTTATAAACATAGCATAATGACCCCTATTGTTAAGCTTTATATTGATTATAAGCGAAACGTCCGCTATGAAGAAAAATTACGAATAGAAACACGATATATTAATTCGTCGGCAGCAAAAATTATTTTTGAATACAAGATTTATCGTATGTCTGATAATGCCTTAGCCGTAAAGGCTCAAAGTACTCAAGTATTCATTGACGAGAACGGCGAACTTATTTTAACTATGCCGGAGTTTTATGCAGCGTGGAAGAAGAAGTGGAATATTGAATACATATAGTAATATAAAAGTACTGTGTACATTGAGTCGAGTAATATCATCAGTTCGTTAGGATGGACCACCAAAGAAAATATAGAAAATATTCTTAATGGTCGTTCAGGGATAAAACTATGTAACGATAGAAGTCTTTCACCTTTTGATTTTCCTTTATCGGCTGTTAATAATGATATTTTAGCCCAAGAATCTATTAAAACGAAGTTAGACTCGTCTTATTCTCGTTTTGAAAAACTTTGTATCCTTTCTATAATTGATGCGCTAAAGCAGTCTCAGGTTGATTTAAAAAGTAAGAGAACATTGTTGATTCTTTCTACAACCAAAGGGAATATTGATATGTTAGATCAAATGAAAGGGACGATTAATAGTGAGATATTAAGTTTGAATTATTCTGCTAATCGTATTTCATGTTATTTTGATTGTCATAATAAACCAGTAATTATTTCAAATGCATGTGTTTCAGGCGTACTTGCTATAGTATTTGCAAAACGAATGTGTGAAATAGATGCTTATGATCATTTTGTAGTTGTGGGGGCAGACGTAGTTTCAAAGTTTATTGTTTCTGGATTTCAATCTTTTTTATCATTAAGCAAGGAAGCATGTAAACCATTTGATGCAAAAAGAAATGGTCTTTCATTAGGTGAAGGTGCATCTACTATTATATTCTCAAAAAAATTGGCAACCAAAGGAATAAAGATGGTAGCGGGTTCAACAAGTAATGATGCGAATCATATCTCAGGTCCATCGCGAACAGGAGAAGGCTTGTGGCTGAGTATTCATGCTACTTTTAAAGATAAAACAGATTTAGGATTTATTTCGGCGCATGGCACTGCAACTTCATTTAATGATGAGATGGAAGCAAAAGCGATTGCTCGTTCCGGATTAATTCATGTACCCGTAAATAGTTTTAAAGGGTATTTTGGTCATACATTAGGCGCTGCTGGTGTAATTGAAACGCTACTTAGTGCCGAATCGTTAAAAAGAAATCTTATTATTGGTACCTTGGGTTATGATAACATAGGTGTGAGCGAAGAATTAAATCTCTCAAAGTTAACGGTGAAAAAAAATATTAAATCATGTTTAAAATTAGCCTCTGGATTTGGAGGTTGTAACGCAACATTATTACTAGAAAAGGATGAGTAATATAGAGGTTGTAAAATATTTATTCCTATGTAAAGGCTCTGTATATATTGATGGCAATAGAATATATACTGCCTCGGCATATCTGACATTTAATGAAACAATGAAGTCTATTTATAAGGAGTTTGAGATAAATTACAGTAAGTTTTATAAAATGTCTCAGCTGTGTAAACTTGGTTTTATTGCTTCTGAACTTTTACTTAAAGAAACAGATATTAATTTAACTAGAGGTGAAGAGGTAGCAGTTGTTCTCGCTAATGCAAGTGCATCATTGCAGGCGGATATTGTTTATCAAGCTAGTATTGAAGATGCTCCCAGTCCTTCTCTTTTTGTATATACCTTGCCGAATATTGTTAATGGCGAGATATGTATAAGAAATGGGTTTAAAGGAGAGAATGCATTTTTTATACAGTCGCAATTTGATGCTTCATTTATTGAGAAATATGTGAGTCATATTTTTAATAGCACAAATTCTTCGATGTGTTTGTGTGGTTGGATTGAAATGTTGAACGACAATGTATATGAGGCTTTTTTGGTTTTAGTAAAACGAGATGATGCAGATAAGATAGAAATCTTAGAGGACTTGTATTCTCGTATAAAGTGCTAAGTTAGATATTGTTTTTTTGTTTAGTTAAAATTTTATTGGATTAAAATTTACATGAAGGATTATAAGGACATATTTGTTACTGGAATAGGTGTTATTTCTGCAATTGGAAATAATGTGTCTCAAAACTTAGACAATCTTCGTGTATGTAAAGGTGGAATTGGGGATATATCAATATTGCAAACAGAACATAAAAGTAAGTTTAAGTTAGGTGAAATCAAGTTAACCAATGAGGAATTACTTTCTGTTTTAGGATTGTCTGAAGGCGATCTTCGTTATTATTCTCGAACGTCTTTATTAGGGATGATAGCAGCTCGAGAAGCTTTGAATTATTCTGGTGTAAATTTGAATGATGGTTTGAAAACGGGAGTTGTTTCTGCCACGACTGTTGGAGGGATGGATAAAACAGAGATGCAATATGCAAAGAAAAATGTTGCCTCAGGTTTTATTGCTACCCATCCATGTGGTGATTCAACAGAGAAAATTGCGCAATTTCTTAAAATTTCGAGCTATTGTACAACTATTAGTACGGCATGTTCATCAGCTGCAAATGCATTAATACATGCTTCAAGACTTATTAGACATGGCATTATTGATCGTGCTATTGTTGGAGGTACTGATGCATTATCAATTTTTACATTGAATGGGTTTAATTCGTTAATGATTCTTGATAAAAATTTTTGCAAACCATTTGACAAAAATCGGCAAGGATTAAATCTTGGTGAAGGGGCTGGTTTTTTAGTTATTGAATCAGAAAAATCGCTTCGTTCAGGTCAACACAATGCAATATGCAAACTCAATGGTTATGCTAATGCTAACGATGCATATCATCAAACGGCTTCATCACCTGAGGGTGAAGGTGCGTTTAGGTCAATGGATGCTGCTATAAAAATGGCAAACCTTATGCCAGAAGATATTTCATATATTAATGCGCATGGTACAGGTACGCCAAACAATGATTTAACAGAGAGTATTGCAATTCAACGTTTATTTGGCAATCAAACTCCGCCATTTAGCTCTACAAAAGCATATACAGGGCATACACTTGCTGCATCTGCGGGAATTGAATCTGTATTTTCAGTTCTTTCTATAATGCACGGATTAATTTTTCCGAACTTAAATTTTAAAGAAGGGATTGCTGAAGTGGATATACGGCCACAAATTTCGTTGATTGAAGGAAGTGATATTTGTCATGTTCTCTCAAATTCTTTTGGATTTGGGGGTAATAATTCTAGTTTGGTTTTTTCTAAATTGTAGCATAATGGAAGCATATATTATAGCAATGGAATCAATTTCGCCTCAAAAAACATTTGATGTTGATGTTTTATTGCCTAATATAAGGACCTTTGAAGAATCTTATTTTGTTGCTGACACCCCTGATTTTAAACTTTATCTCGATGCAAAAAACTTACGACGCATGAGTAAAATTGTTCGAATGGGTGCCGCTACTGCAAAGAAGTGTTTAAATACAGCTGCCATCGAACATCCAGCTGCTATTGTTGTTGCAACTGGACTAGGTTGTATTGAAGATACTTTAAAATTTTTAAATCAGATTATTGAGAATAAAGAGCAATTATTAAATCCAACGGCTTTTATACAATCAACTCACAATACCGTTTCTGGTGCAATTGCACTTATGCTTGGTTGCAGAAATTATAATTTTACATTTACTCAGCAGTCTGTTTCTTTTGAGACATCATTATTAGATGCCCTTATGTTGATCAATGAAGATTATGCTTTGAATGTACTTTTAGGAGGTATTGATGAGATTACGAATGAGTCATATAATTTACTCAAACTAGGTGGCTGTACTGGAAAGGCCATTGATAATGGATATGCCGCAGGAGAAGGCGCAACATTTTTTGTATTAAGCAAAGTAAAGTCAAATGATTATATTGCAAGAATTGCTGACATGGAATTAAATGTTAGTTCGATTGAAACAGAATATTTACGTGAGTTTTTAGGTCGAAACTCACTTGATTTATTTCAAGTAGATGCTGTAATGTTTGGTCTTACTGGTGATATTAATCATGATGCTTATTTTGATGTGCTGAAGACGAGTTTTAAATCAAGTATTCACCTACAGTATAAGACGCTATCTGGAATCTATGATAGTGATACCAGTTTTGCGACATGGCTTGCTGCAAAAATTATTAAAACACAAATTATTCCAGGCGAAGCACGAATAAATGACCATAAGCGAGATCAATGTGAGGTTATTTTAATTTGTAACTACGCTACGTATTATGGTTATTCTTTTATTTTAGTAACAAAATGAAAAGGTATTATAGTATAAATGTATTATTCTTAATTGTAATTGGTTCATTTCTTTTAATGCCATACTTTGGTATTGCTAAACTAATAGCTTTATTATTGGCTCTTTTGATTTATCTTGTTATTTTAATATGGGCATCCTATGATATAAACTCTCAGTTTTATTTGCAAACTATATGCTCTAACAAATCAAAGCACAAAATGATTGCTTTAACATTTGATGATGGTCCGGATGCTAGTAAAACCCCTGAAATATTAGATTTACTAAAAGAGTTTCATGCTAAGGCAAGTTTTTTTATAATTGGCAGTAAGGCTGAACAGCAAGAGTTTTTATGTAAACGAATTTTATTGGAAGGACATCAATTAGCTAATCACTCCTTTAGTCATAGTAATATATTTCCTATTATGCGAGTTAGCAGAATACAAAATGAAGTTGAGAAATGTCAGCTTGTTTTAAAGAAGATTAGCGGGGAGACAAATTTGTATTTTAGACCACCTTATGGTGTTAGTAATCCTTTTGTTGCAAGAGCGTTAAAGCCTTTTAATTTTATAGTTATTGGTTGGAGTATTCGTTCTTTTGATACATGTACTGAAGATCAAAATAAATTGTATAATAGAATTGTTTCAAATATAAAAGATGGAGACATTATCTTGTTACATGACACAAGTAAGCATGTAGTCAATGTATTGAGAGAAGTTTTGGTGTTTTTAAAAGAAAATAATTATCAAGCTGTAACAGTTGAGGACTTAGTTCGTAATATTTAAAATATTTAATTATGAGAGTAACGATTATACTTATTGGTTTATTGGTTGGCATGATCATTCATGCACAACCAAAGGGTTTTTCTGCTATTGTTGATACCAAAGTGGTTGAGGATAAACTAAATTCAAATGCTAGCGCAACAAATACTATTGTTAGTGATTTTGTTCAGGAAAAGCGATTGGAATATCTTGATGAAACCATTATTAGTAAAGGAAAATTTTGGTTTAAAAAAGAGAATATGTTGCGATGGGAATATACCGTTCCCTTTAAATATATGATTGTTATAAGTAATGGCAAATTTATTATTAAAGATGAGGAGAAAACGAGTGTCTATGATATAAATTCGAATAAAGCTTTTCAAGAAATTAATAAGCTTATAATTAGCTCCGTAAGAGGAACTTTAATGTCCGATAATCGTTTTAATATTAACTTATATCAAGACAATACTTATTATCTCGTAAAACTTACTCCTAAAGATGCTGCAATGGCTAAGATCATTAACAATACTGAAGTTTATTTTGATAAGAAGGATTTATCCGTATGCAAGGTTATTATGATTGAAAATGCAAAGGATTTCACTATTATTACATTTACAAATAAGAAGCTGAATGAGACTGTTGCTGATACTATTTTTGTTGTACAATAATTGTTCTGTTTTTGGAGCATTAAATATACCAATTAAATCGGGCTCATTTTATGATTCAATTAGTATAAATAATGTATTAGAAAGCGTTGATGCAAAGATTTTATACAAAGCCTCCATACATCTTTATAAGAAAGATTTTTCAGGCATTATTTTGCTAAAAAAAGTAGAATCTGATACATCTTGGAGGCTAATTTTTTTGTCAGAAATTGGCTTAAATTTGTTGGATATGAAATGGAAAAACAATTGTTTTGAAGTAATAAGCTGTCAAGATTTTTTAAACCGAAAATTTCTACTAAATGTTTTAAAAAATGATTTTGCGATGCTTCTTCGCGATCTTAATGATTTTAAGATGATGGCGAAGAATAAAGATGTTGATGAAGGAGGTCGTGTTTTTATTTTTAGAGAACATTCATCTAGGTTTTTTTATTATTTTAATAATGATAATTTGCTTGTAAAAATTAAAAAAAAGGATTCATTATTAAGCGGAGTTGATGTATTAATGTCAAGAGAGAATCGATTTTTACCTCAAGTGATAGAGTTTAAGCATCATGGCATCAAGCTTCGAATTGTGCTGACAGAATTAAGTATCAACTAGTATGCAAGAGGAATTATATAAATATAAAATTATAGTTAATGATAACTATACGGTTGAAGCAGAGGTGGTATTTAACTCTCAGCATACCATTTATAAAGGTCATTTTCCGAATACCCCTGTTACGCCAGGTGTTTGTCAGGTTCAGCTTATTAGAGAAATCTTGAGTGAAGCCTTACATGAGCATGTTCATTTATTCCAAGCTAGTGAAATAAAATTTTTAACAATGCATGTTCCAACCAATACATCTAATCTTCATTGTAAGATATCATATACCATAAAGGACGATGGTGTTATTGATGCTATTAGTTTAGTATCTTTTGAAAGGGTAAATTATATGAAGATAAAAGCCTCGTATAAGAAAACCGACATAGTTGAACAAACGACAGAAAAGAAAGACGAAGAGAGATCAATTTCTGGTGATGCTATTATTGAAAACATAGTGAATATATCAAATTCACAAAAGACTTCAACTTCCGTTTCATTTCTTGAAAAAAATATATGTGTAATTATTCCAACCTATAATAACTCAAAAACTATTGCTGATGTAATTTGTGAGGTCAAGAAGTATTGTTCAAATATTATTGTTGTTAATGATGGATGTACAGATGGCACACTAGCTATTTTGAATGATATTGAATCGATACAATTGCTATCATATTCTAAGAATAGAGGAAAAGGATTTGCCTTACGTTTAGGAATGAAATATGCTAGTGAGCAAGATTTTGAATATGCCATTACAATAGATTCAGATGGACAACATTATGCAAAAGATATCCCTTCATTTTTATCAAAATTGAAGGAAGTTCCAAATGCACTTATTATAGGTTCACGTAAATTGAATCAAGAAAATATGCCAAGCAAAAACAGTTTTGCAAATCATTTTTCTAATTTTTGGTATAAGGTGGAGACGGGGGAGTCTTTAGTTGATACACAATCAGGCTATCGTTTATACCCTCTAAAATTCTTGTCTGGTATGCATTTTTTTTCTAATAAATATGAGTTTGAGATTGAAGTAATTGTTCGAGCATGTTGGGAAGGCATACCTGTATTAAATATTCCGATAGATGTTTATTATGGAAGAAAAGAAGAACGAATAACACATTTCAGACCCTTTAAAGATTTTTTTCGTATTAGTATTTTAAATACTATACTTGTAATCCTCGCATTTGTATGGTTTTTACCACGCAAAATAGGAAAGAAATACAGCCAAAAATCGATAAAAGAAATTATAAACAATGATATTTTTAATGCAGCGATGCCGGAACATCTAACGGCTGCATCAGTAGGATTTGGAGTGTTTATGGGTATTTTGCCAATTTGGGGATACCAATTGGCAGTAGGATTCTTAGTTTCTCATTTATTAAAGCTGAATAAGATGCTGTTTTTTTTAGCGGCTAACATAAGTTTTCCGTTATTTATTCCATTTATTTTATATTTTAGCTTTGTGACAGGAGGATTTGTTATGGGTCATGGGAGCTGGTCGGTTAATGTAGATTTAGCTCTAATTAAACAAAATTTCCTTCAGTACATCATTGGAGCCGTTGTGCTTGCAACATTTGCTGGCATTGTTACAGGTATTCTATCTTATTTAACACTTAAATTATTAAAAAGAAATGCTTAATATATTTGTTCGCATACATGAGTTTTTATTATTGCGTAAGAAATGGTTCTATTTTTTATTTCTTCTGTTATTAATTTATGTTGGATATAATATATCGAAAATTAAATTACAGGAAGATATTACTGCTTTGATACCAAACGATGAAGGTACAAAAGAAATGCAGGATGTGTTTAAAGGTTTTAAACTTGCAGATCAGTTAATTTTTATTTTTTCAGTTAAAGATACTTCAGTAATAGATCCGGAGCAACTTATTGTGGATGCTGAGAAAATTACAGATCGTTTAGGGCAAGATACATTGCACGTAAGATCAATTCGGTTTAAATCTGATTTACAAGACTTTTATAATGTTTATGATTTTATTTATAATCATCTTCCACTTTATTTAACAAAAAATGATTATAAAGAAATACAAGCTCAGCTTGATTCTAGTGCTATTGAAAGAACCATGCGTAAAAATTTTATGACTTTAATATCTCCAACAGGCTTTGGTGCAAAAGCATATATTTATAAAGATCCTTTGTCAATAGTTCCAAAGGCTTTAAAACGCCTTCAAGAATTTCAGCTCGATGATAATTTTATTATTTATAACTCTTGTGTTTTTACAAAAGATAAACGACATCTCTTGGTTTTTGTTGAACCTAAATTTCCTGCAAGTAATACAGATGAAAACAAAAACCTTATTTCTACTATTGAGCAAATAATTAAAAGTGAATCAATTTCATCAAATCTCAATTATTATGGTGGTACGGCTGTTGCTGTTGCTAATGCACAACAAATAAAGAAAGATATATTATTGACAATAATTATCACGTTTATTACCCTAATACTTTTTTTTGTTTTTACTTTTAGTAATGTAAAAACTATTTTTCTTTTGTTCTTACCAATAATCTTAGGTTCTTTTATTTCTCTTGGTTTTATGGCCTTTTATCTAGGAGAGGTTTCATCTATTGCCTTGGGTGTTGGCACTATTCTTCTTGGTATTGCTGTTGATTATTCGCTTTACTTTTTTACCTATTTACGCAGTAGTGGTTCTGTATATACAACTATAAGCGATATTTCACAGCCTATTCTCATGGGTTTTATGACTACGGTAGTCGCATTCTTATGTTTACTTTTTGTGCGTTCACCGGCTTTACAGCAACTTGGATTGTTTGCTGCGGTTTCTGTTTTTGCAACAGGTTTTATTGTTTTAATAGTACTTCCCTTAATTATTAGCGATTTAAAAATTGATAAACTGACCTTAACAAGTCGCAAAACATTTTTTGATGTTATTGCTCAGTGGCCCTATGATAAAAGTAAATGGCTTTTATTGCTAATTTGTATTCTATCGATTGTTTTTATTTTTACAGCTCAGAATGTAAAAATGAATAGTGATATTGCAACATTAAATTATATGCCTCAAAAATTAGCTGAATCTGAAATGATTTTGCAATCAGTCAGTTCACAAACGCAAAGTGCTGTTTTCATTGTCACTAATGGGATCAATCTTAATGAAGCACTTCGTAAGATGGATAAGTTAACAACGATTTTTGATACTTGCAGAGATGAGAAATTAGCGTCATCAATTGCATCTGCTTCGGATCTTATTTTTTCAGAAGAAGTGCAGCGTGAACGAATTTATGTTTGGCAAGAATTTTGGACAAAGAATAAAAAGGACGACATTATTAATATAGTTATTGTAGCAGGCAGTAATAATCATTTTAAAGATAGTGCTTTCAATAGTTTTTACGGTTTATTGAATAAGGACTTTTGTGTTATGCCATCAGATAGTTTTGGTATAATGCGCAGAGTATTTCTATCAAATTATATTCATCAAAATGATTCTGTTATTTCGGTAGCTTCTGTATTAAAAGTTAAGAAGGAGAATAAAGAAAAACTTTTTGCGAAGTTTGATAAAAATGATGATGCTGTTATAATTGATAAGCAGTATTTCGTTAATCATTTTCTAATTATTTTGAATCAAGATTTTAGTAAGCTGGTAAATTATTCTATGCTATTTGTTTTTCTTTTTATGCTACTATTTTTTGGTCGCATAGAAATTGCAAGTATAACTATGATTCCTGTTATTTTGAGTTGGCTCTGGACTACTGGTCTTATGGGTATATTTCACCAAGAGTTTAACATCTTCAATATTATTATCTCAACATTTATTTTTGGTCTTGGAGTTGATTATTCGATACTTATTATGAGTGCGATGCTCTCCAATTATAAGTTTGGAGAACATAGCATTATTCCATATCGTTTATCTGTTTTGTTTTCTGTATTTACAACTATTGCTGGAGTTGGCGTTTTAATATTTGCAAAACACCCTGCACTTCGTTCAATTGCATTTTTTTCAATATTTGGATTATTATCGCTTGTGTTAATCTCATATACAATATTGCCTCGTTTATTTAGATTTCTTACTTTGGTTGATGGAAAAAGAAGAGTTGAACCTATTAATCTTCCGAACTTATTAATATCATTTTTTTCTTTTTTCGTTTTTTTGGCAGGAGCAATAATCCTTACCTTGCTTATCCCAGTACTAGTTATTCTTCCATTGAATTCTAAAAACACTAAGGCTTTATTTAGTTATTTAATTTATCTTTTTGCAAAATTTATTGTTGCAATTAACATAACAATTAAAAAAACCCATATTGATAAATCCGTACTTGATTTTAAAAAACCATCAATACTAATTTCGAATCATCAATCGCATTTAGATTTGGTACTTATATTGATGCAGAATCCAAAGATAATAGTGCTAACAAATAAATGGGTATGGAATAACCCTTTTTATGGTTTTGTTGTTAAGTATGCTGATTTTTATCCCATTTATAAAGGTATTGAAGATGGTTATCAAAAAATTCGAGATAAGATAGCCGATGGTTATTCTGTATTAGTTTTTCCTGAAGGTAAACGAACTATTGATGGTGAAATAAAACGTTTTCATCAAGGAGCATTACATTTAGCTGATGTTATGGGCTTAGATATTCAGCCAATAATGATTCATGGAGCATTTGAGTGCTTACCTAAGACAGATTATTTTCTTAAATCAGGACAAATAACGATTAAGTTTTTTAATAGAATTACTGTTAGATCGGGCAATCTATTAAATGGAATTAGTTATAAAGCGCAAGCAACAGAGATTACGCATTTTTATAGATTTGAATATATAAATCTTAAGAATATTGTTGAAACAACTAATTTTTATTCGCGCCGATTATTGAGTCAGTATATTTATAAAGGACCTGTTTTAGAATGGTATTTGCGTATAAAGTTGGGTTTAGAAAAGAATTATTCTTTTTATAATGAGCATATACCTAAAGATGCAATTATTACAGATCTTGGATGTGGGTATGGATTTTTAGCTTATATGTTAAAATATACATCATCTAAAAGAAACATAATTGGTATTGATTATGATGAAAAGAAAGTGGCAATTGCACAAAATATTGTTAATGATATAGACGGAATACGGTTTATAGTAAAAGATATTTCTATTGATACATTACCTATATCAGATGTTTATATCCTTAATGATGTTTTGCATTATCTTCCTAAGGACAAGCAAGTTTTATTACTTAATCAGTGTATCAATAATATTGGTATAAATGGTATGATATTTATTAGAGATGCTGATGCAGATTTAATAAAACGAACAAAAGGAACCAAGTTTACTGAATTTCAAAGTACTCAATTATTTGGTTTTAATAAAACGAAACATGAGCTCACATATATTTCTGGAAGTATAATTCGAAATTTAGCTATTTCAAAAGGACTGGAGTGTAAAGTTTATGATCATGCTAAAATGACTTCGAATATTAGTTATGTTTTAACTAAACCAGCCAATGGAAAAATTTGATGTAGTTATTGTTGGAGGAGGATTGGGTGGTTTGCTTTGCGGGAATATATTAAGTCGCGAAGGAAAAAAAGTATGCATAATTGAAAAGAATGAAAAGTTAGGTGGATGCATTCAATCATTTTCAAAAAACAAAAGTATCTTTAATACTGGTTTAAATTATACTGAGAGCTTAGCAGAAGGTGAAGTGCTGTATAAGTATTTTAAATATTTTCAGATTATTGATAAGATTAAAATTCGCCAACTTGATATCGATGCATTTGAGAAAATATCTTTTGCTAGTGATACAACGGAGTATCCATATGCTCAAGGTCATGATAATTTTGTTGAGAAGTTATGTCAGTACTTTCCAAAAGAAAAAGCTAATTTAAATAAATATATTACCAATCTTGAAAGGGTTTGTAATTGCTTCCCATTTTATAATTTAGATAATTCAAACTCAATAAAGATAGATGAAAAAGATTTATCAACTAGTGTATATCAATATTTAAATTTTACGACACAAGATGCTAAATTACAACAGGTATTAGGTGGATTAAATTCTCTATACGCAGGGGTAAAAGAAAAAACACCCTTGTATGTACATGCTTTAATAAATTATTCGTTTATAAAAAGTTCATGGCGTTTTGTTGATGGCAGTTCTCAATTGGCAGAGCGTATTGCTGATGTAGTTCGAGCAAATGGTGGTGTTATAATGCGCTCAGCTGAGGTAAAGTCATTTGATGGGAGTACTAATAATATCGATCATGTTAAGCTGACCGATGGGCAGTATATTTATGCCGATACTTATATTTCTAATTTGCATCCTTCAACAACATTTAATATGATAAATGCAGATTTGAGTAAGAAGGCATATAAAATTCGTATTAATTCCCTTCAGAATACAATGGGAATGTTTTCGCTATACATTGTACTTAAGAAAAACAAATTTCAATATCTTAATTTCAATCATCATTATTTTTCAGATTGGAATGTTTGGACTAATGACTATAATGAAAAGTGTTGGCCAGAACATTATATGTTGTATACTCCTGCAATAAGTGCAAGTAGTCAATTTGCCACCGGAATTGTAGCTTTAACATATATGAAATATGATGAAGTAAAGAAATGGGAGAACTCGTATATCAATATGCGAGGAGAGGAGTATCTCGATTTTAAGCGAAGAAAAGCAGAGAAACTGATAGATTTAATAAGTCTTAAATTTCCAAACCTTAGAGAGCAAATTGAAACGTATTATACAGCAACACCTTTATCCTATCGCGATTATACTGGCACACCCGATGGAAGTTCGTATGGCATTTTAAAGGATTTTAATAACCCATACGCAACTATTATTACGCCCAAAACGAAATTTTCTAATTTATTTCTTACAGGACAAAATCTTAATATGCATGGAATTCTTGGAGTTTCAATTAGTGCCGCATTAACCTCAGCTGAAATAATTGGCAGAGAGTATTTATTTAAAAAATTATGTGATATTTAAGAGTTTAGTTATGGAGCTTTGTAAGAAAAAATATGATATAGTAATTATTGGCAGTGGCTTGGGTGGTTTGCTGTGCGGTGTATTACTCGGTAAGAAGGGTTATTCTGTTTGTGTGTTAGAAAAGCATTTTCAAATTGGAGGAAATTTGCAGACATTTCGTAGAAATGGTTGTGAATTTAACACCGGAATGCATTATGTTGGAAGTTTTGACAAAGATCAGATTTTGTACAAAATATTTCATTATCTAGACATATTAGATGATGTAAAATTGACCCGACTTGATACATCTGCTTTTGAAACTATTTATATAGGGAATGATAAATACACTTACGCATCTGGTATAGAAAATTTTCAAAATACACTTATTCATTATTTTCCAGATGACGTTAATGCAATTAAGAAGTATGTATCTAAACTTTTGGATGCATGGAGTACAATGAGTATACTAAATCTTAGACCTTTTAATGAAAATTCTTATTTGCAGATAGATATATTAGAAGAGAATGCATTTGATTATATTACCAGTTTAACTGATAATAAAAGACTCAGATCTGTTTTAGCTGCAACTAATGGTTTGTATGCTGGTAAAGAAAATAAAACGCCATTTCATGTTCATGCATTGATTAATAAATTTTTTATTGATAGTGCTTGGCGAATTTCAAATGGCGGAACCTCATTGGCTAAAGCAATGAAAAACAAAATTGAAAAACAAGGCGGAATGGTTTCAATAAATAAAGAAGCCATTTCATTTGATTATATTGATAAAAAAATTGCTGGAGTTAAATTAGGCAATGGTGAAATTATTCAGGGTGATAATTTTATTTCCAATCTTCATCCACAGCAAACTATTAAAATGGCAGGACGTGATCGTTTTCGAAAAGCCTTTGTAAAACGAATTGATTCATTAGAAAACTCTATTGGGTCGTTCTGTTTGTTTATTGTTTTAAAGAAGCAAAAAATTAAATACATAAATTCTAATTTGTATCATTTGGAAACAGATAATGTTTGGGGAGCAAGTAATTATGATATGGTACCTTGGCCAAGTGGATATATTTTATATACTAGTGTAGGGCTTTTAGAATATGAGTTTGCTGAGAGTATTACTGTAGTTACTCAAATGAAATATTCAGATGTGATTGAATGGGAGAATACAACTGTAGGCAAGAGAGGTGAGGCTTACGAAGCTTTTAAGGAGACAAGAAAAAATATGCTTCTAAATCTTGTCGAAAAACGAATTCCTGAAATTAGAGACTGTATTGAGTATTGTTATAGTTCCACCCCTTTAACTTATCGTGATTATACTGGAATACCAGAGGGATCAATGTATGGCATTTTGAAAGATTGTAATGACCCTATGAGTACCTTTATGGCTACAAAAACACATATTCCAAATTTGTTTTTAACGGGTCAAAGTATATCTATGCATGGAATACTCGGAGTTACTGTTGGTGCATTGAATACATGTGGCAATATTTTAGACCTTGATACTATTATTGAAGAAATACGAGAAGGAAAGTAATCGTGATTTATAATATATATACAATTTTACATTTTGAAATAAATTATTATGTTTAAAAGAATTATTAGTAATCGTTTATTTCGGATAATTAATATTCTAGTATTTTTTGCGATTGTTCTGATGTTCACATATAATAAGCTTGTTCAGGTTGAGCCGCCTATTATTGAAAGTACTATTTTTCGAGATAGTTTGCGTACTGAAATTGCTTTAAATCATTATTCTTGCGGCAAATGCTGGCTTAAAAAAAATAAGTATGATCTTTGGGAGATGTACCTTGAAGGGAATGATTTTGATTTGGGTAATAGAAATGGAATACTGACTAAAGATCTTATTTATATTCAAGAACTTGCATTTGTTGATCGTTTGAGAGAGATGGTTCCCTCAGAAAAATATTTAAATTTCTTAAAATATTTTGTTGCATGGTTTAATCGAAACATCGATGAATATATTCCCATAGAATACCAGCGTGAAATTTATGGTGTGTCTCTTCATACATCAAAGGAGTTTGATTTTGTATCACCAGCTTATCATAGAATGCTTAATTATCATGGTGCTCATGATATTGGCCATGTTTTAGAGAATCTTAATTTGGTTGGGTGTACTGCATTTAGTGTAAAAAATGCGCGTTCTGAAGATAGCTCTTTAATTATTGGTCGTAATATGGATTTTTATGTTGGCGATGCTTTTGCTATTAATAAGATAATTGCATTTTATAAACCCGATTATGGACATAAATTTTGCATGGTTACTTGGGCTAGTATGATTGGCGTTACCTCAGGAATGAATGATCAAGGTCTTACAATAACTTTAAACTCTGCAAAATCATCGGTGCCAACTACTGCAAAAATGCCTGTTTCATTATTGGCACGACGCATTTTGCAATATTCTTCTACAATTGATGAGGCTTATAAAATAGCATCTGAAGCACATGTTTTTGTTTCTGAAATGTTTCTTATTGGATCCGGAAAAGAAAATAGAGTAGCTGTTATTGAAAAAACACCCAATATTACTGATTTGTACGAAACAAATTCAGATGTATTGGTTTTAACAAATCATTTTCAAGGCAAAAAACTAAAGGATACAAAGTATAATAAAATAAGTTTAAATGAAAGTGCATCACTATACCGATGGAACAGAGTAAATGAATTACTGGAAAAGAAAAAGAAACACTCGGTTAAATCATTTGCAACTATACTCCGTGATCAGAAAGGACTTAATAATTCAAATATCGGGATGGGTAACGAAAAAGCTATTAATCAATTAATAGCTCATCATTCAGTTATTTTTAAACCGAAGAAATTGCAGATATGGATATCAGCAAACCCTTTTCAACTAGGGGCGTATGTGTGCTATGATTTAAATACGATTTTTTCAGATACCTCAAAACTGCTGTCTCGTAGTTATGATCAAAATTCTACTTTAGCGGCTGATACTTTCTTAACATCACAAAACTTTCAAAACTTTCAATCCTATAAAAACATTACTTCTCATATTTTAAAGGCTAATAAGGCAATAGATTTTACTACTATTTCAGATACGTTAATAAATAGATATTTTACACTGAATCCTGAATATTACTATCCCTATTTTATTGCTGGCGAATATTATCGATTAAAAAAACAGAATTCTAAAGCGTTCTTAAATTATTCTAAAGCACTTACGAAGGAGATACCTAAAAAGGCAGAAAAAGATCAAGTTTTAGAAATGCTTTATAAATTAAAGGATTGAAAAAGTTTTATTATATATATAAAGTGCCTATTATTTCTGCACTGCTTTTTATTATTATAGGGATATTTGTTGGATTATTCAAAAGTAACATTTTGTATTTTTATTTGTTTTCTGGTATTGGTCTTGCAGATTATTTGACACGTTTCTTAACAATAAGGCTTCCAAAATATCGTCATTATTTCAGATTGATTGTTCAGTTTTTTGTAGCATTATTTTTTGTAGCATGGCTTGCAATGGTCATTGGTGTAAATTTTCAATTTTCAGAAATATTTTTTGATGCCTATGCTGGCATTATAACGGGTGCATTAATACAACTTGTTGTAGCTCGTTTAGTACTTCCATTTATTTTAGGGAATTCATTTTGTTCGCATGCCTGTTGGACTGGTTTTATTTTTGAAATGTTACGGAGAAAAGATACAAAAGAAGTAAAAATATATAAACGGTCAGAATTTTTAGCATGGACGTATATGTTAATTTTAGCTGTATTTTCTATAACGATTGCTTCAATTAATAATCCGGCTACTGATGAAGGGTTAAGAAAAATATGGATACTAGCAGATAATTTATTTATTATTCTATTAGGTTTAGTATTAACTACCGCAGTGGGTAGCCGAGCTTATTGTCGTTTGCTGTGTCCTTTTATCACTATTTCGAGCGTAATTGCCCCTTTTTCTTTATTTAAAATTACACCAGTGAATGCAATTAGTTGTAATAATTGTAAACGTTGTAATGATGTTTGTCCTATGCTTATTGATGTTAATAGTTATGTTTTAAAGAATAATCAGATTAAAGATAAAATGTGTCTGCAATGTGAACGATGTGTTAGCGTTTGTAAAAAGAATGTTTTAGAATTAAAAAATAAATAGGTGTTTTATGAAAATTATTCAAATGTATCTTTTGATTTTTATTTTGTTAATTAGTAGCACTATATTTCAAATTGAGGCGCAGTCTATCAAAAATCAATTTTATTATGACGCTCCTAGTGGTAAATATTCGATAGGTACTACAGAGTTTGATTTAATTGATAGTAATAGAAAGGAAACCTTTGATAAAAGAGCAGGATATCGTAGGATATATGTTAAGGTTTGGTATCCAGCAGTTGAAAATCAATCAGAGCCTTGGAGTAAATATATTTCTTCGTATTCGTCAGATCTTATATATAGTATTTTTAAAACACAGGGAATAAGTAAGTCGTTTTTAGATTCGGTTAAACAGCTTTGTACACATTCAAAAGCAGGTATTCCCTTTTTAGAAGATAAGCAAAAGTATCCGGTAATATTTTTCACTCAAGGGTTTTATTTTGGAATGGTAGATTTATATTCAGCTTTTATTGAAAACCTTGTTTCGAGAGGTTATATCATAGTTGGTATTACACATCCGTATGAACAACCATACGTTCGTTTTTCAGATGGGCGTGAGGTTTATCTTGAGAAGAAAAAAGCACAGATAGCCTATCTGCAATTATTATTAACCGATAAACTTCAGTTTAGAGAACTTGAAGGAGATAAAAATATTGAAATAATAACTCGAAATTATTTGAGAAAGTTAAAGCGATTTGACAAAGCTCTTGACCTTTGGGTAGATGATACTAGATTTGTTTTAGATTGTATTGAGAATGGAAAAACATCAATCTTAGGAGATGCAATTTTCAAATATGCTGATCTATCTAAAATTGGGGCATGGGGTCAATCATTTGGAGGTGCCGTTTCAGGACAGCTTTGTTTAAAAGATGAGCGCATTAAAGCCGGTGTAAATATGGATTGTTTTCAGTTTGGAGATATTATTAATGATAGCTTAAAAAAACCGTTCATGCTTATTGAAAGCCGTCATTATACTCGTTGGAATAAAGCCAATCAAATAATATATAAGAGTAACAAGAATGATTTTTTTAAGCTTACACTATTGGACTCGAAGCATTTTGTTTTTAGTGATATCGGGATACTTCCTTATCTTCCAATATCAGAGCGCGCACGATTTATTGGTGCTGTTGATGGGGCTGAATCTATTAAAACTATTAATAAATATGTTTCTGAGTTTTTTGATCTATATTTGCGGGGAAATGAAACAAATTTGTTCACTAATTCTTTTAAAAATAATAAACTTGATTTTTTTATTTCAAAATAAATGATGACAGGATCAATTATGGAAGTAGGCTTAAAATCACCTGAGGAGATAAAAATCTTTCAGGAGAATAAACTTATGCAAACATTATTGTATGTTCAAAATCATTCTCAATTTTATAAAGATTTATTTGAACAAAATGGAATTATTTTAAGCGATATAAAAACTATAGATGATCTTAGAAGAATTCCAGTCACTACCAAAGAAGACCTACAAGCACGGACAAATGATTTTTTATGCGTTATAAAATCTAAAATATTAGATTTTATAACAACTTCAGGCACTTCAGGTGATCCAGTATTATTTGCAATAACCGATAACGATTTAGAAAGATTAGCATTAAATGAATATCTCTCATTTGTTGCTGCTGGAGGCAGTTCAAAAGATATTTATCATATGATGGTTACTATGGATCGTCGTTTTATGGCAGGTTTAGCTTATTTTGAAGGTTTGCGTAAATTAGGTGCAGGTATAGTTCGTGTAGGGCCAGGAAATCCCGAATTGCAATTTGATACAATACTGAGAATTGAGCCAAGTGTTATTATTACGATACCATCCTTCATTCTTAAACTTATTGAATATGCTGAAGCGAATCATATTGATTATAATGCTAGCTCTATTAAATCGGCTATTTGCATAGGAGAGCCTATTCGTAATAGTAAACTTGAATTAAATAAATTGGGTCAACAAATAAAATCAAAATGGAATATTAATTTGTTTTCTACTTATGCCTCAACAGAAATGGCGGCTTCTTTTACTGAATGTACTGAAGGTAAAGGTGGGCATTTACATCCAGAAATTCTTATTGCCGAATTTTTAGATGAAAATAATAAACCAGTGAAAGAAGGAGAGTTGGGAGAGATAACCATTACGAGTTTGGATGTGGAGGCGATGCCTTTAGTTCGATTTAAGACTGGCGATTTATGCTATCATTATACTGAAAAGTGTAAATGTGGTCGTAATTCCTTAAGAGTTGGACCAATTATTGGCAGAAAAAATCAGATGATAAAATACAAGGGAACAACATTGTTTCCGAATGCGTTATACGATATTCTTAATGACATTCCTGGTGTGAAGAATTATATCATTGAGGTTTCAACAAATAGTATTGATACCGATGATATTTTGGTTCGCATTGGATGTATTGAAAAGACAGAAACATTTGAAAAAGCAATAAAAGATCATTTTCGTGCAAAGCTACGTGTGGCACCTTCTGTTCTGATGCAGAATCCTGAAGATGTCGTCAAATTACAATTTCTGGAAATGAGTCGAAAACCGATCACTTTTATAGATAGACGAAATATTACAAATTAATATGCTTATGGATTTTGCACAGCAGTTCGATTTAATGCGACCTTACAATGATAGTGAGGTATGTGGAGCTATTGCCAGAGTTCTTTCCCATCAATATTGTAAAGGTGTATTTAATTATTTATATCCGAATGAGTCTTTTGATTCATTAGTTCAGAAATTTAACAATATTAATACCGTTGATCAATTTCAATCTTTTTTTTCACATCATGCCGTAAGGAAGGTAGTAGAGCTAACATCAGATGGCTTAAGCTTTAGTGGTCTTGAAAATCTTGATAAAAACAAAGCTTATTTATTTATTGCCAATCATCGCGATATTGTTATGGACTCTGCTATGATGCAAATTATTTTAGTTGAGAATAACTATAAAACGACCCAGATAACTTTTGGAAGTAATTTAATGTCTGACCAAATTATTATTGACTTAGGTAAGTTAAATAAAATGTTTACGTTTTATCGTGGTGGCTCAAGAAGGGAAATATATCTAAATGCAATACTACATTCGGCATACATAAATCATGTAATTAAAGGTTTAAATGAATCGGTATGGATTGCACAACGTGATGGACGTACAAAAGATGGAAATGATTTAACACAAACTGGTTTGATTAAAATGTTTTCAGCAGGAAGTACTAATGTAATAGATACTCTTAAAAATTTAAATATTGTTCCGGTAACAGTGTCATATGAATATGAGCCTTGTGATAATTTTAAGGTGAGGGAGCTGGTGTTATCAAAAAAAGATGTATATGTTAAACAAGCTGGTGAAGATATAAATAGTATATTAACTGGTATTACTGGTTATAAAGGACATATTCACATGGCTTTTGGAACATCCTTAAATAGCTTTATTGAATCGCACAAAGAGGAATCGGATTTTGCTACTAATTATGCTGAAGTTATTGTTACCGAAATTGATAGACAAATTCATGCCGATTATAAATTATGGCCAATAAATTATATCGCTTATGATATGATGAATGCAACGAGTTCTTTTTCAGAAAAAAAATATTCTAACGATCAGAAAACAAAGTTTGTTTCTTATATGGAAAAAAAACTCAGCGCAATTAAATGCGATACTTCTGATATGCGTGAATTATTTATTCGGTTATATGCGATGCCAGTGGTGAATGAAACAAGGGATACCGACATCACCACTTAGATATTAACTGATTTTTAATGAAAAAATCTCTTATTTAACGATGTAAGCAGGACACTGAGAACTTACGCTGAGTAAAATCGTAGCGTCTTGTAGCACCAGTAAATATAGGCTTTACAATACCGGGGCTTCGAGAGTATTTCGATAAACTCAATGTGGCACATCAGCCGCCTATTTCAGTATTAAACGAGGATATTTGTATTTGGTGTTTAGTTATGAAGATTTAATTATTTTTTTAATAGACAATTAAGATAGTTTTATGAAATTAAGTTCACAGGTATTATCCTTTCTTAAGGATCTTAAAAGAAACAATAATCGTGATTGGTTTAATGCTAATAAAGATCGTTATTTATTTGCGAAATCTGAGTTTGAAAATTTTGTGGCGATAGTCATTAGTGGCCTTGCAAAATTTGAACCAGAACTTAAATATTTAGCTCCTAAAGATTGTGTTTTTAGAATTTATAGAGACACCCGTTTTTCAAAATCAGGCGATCCCTATAAAATAAACATGGGTGCTGCTATTACCAAAGGTGGAAGAAATAGTCATTTTGCTAGTTACTATTTTCATGTCGAGCCAGGCAATTCTTTTGTAGGTGGAGGTATATATATGCCATTACCAGAAAATCTTGCTAAAATTAGAAACGAAATTATTCACCTAAATGATGAGTTAGAAACGATATTAAAGAAAGCCTCTTTTAAAAAAACATTTGGAGGATTAGAGCCTATAGAAGTGCTTAAAAAATCACCCAAAGGATTTCCATCCGATGCTCCTGAAATCATTCGAAATAAACACTTTATTGCTAGTCAGGCTATAGATGAAAAACAGCTTGCATCTGATTTATTTTCCGATTCAATAGTGAAAGTCTTTAAAGAGTTGCAGCCTCTGAATACATTTTTGAATCAGACCCTTGAATAGGGTATATATGAAAATTTGTTGCCCTCCTAATCAACACTTTTATAGCCTCAGTTTATTGTGGTGAAATTTAATTTAACTTAATTTTGATAATTTTAAATATTTAAATAATTAATTCATATTAAAATTATGAAACACATTGCACATCTAGTTTTAGGAACTTTATTTTTCATGTATAAAAAATAATGATAGTAAAATCAGTACTGCTGATTATGTTGAATCAAATGGAGAAATTTTAAATATAGAGGGAGATTTTAGTGTGAGCGGAATTTACCCGCATTTAACTACTTACACACATGGTAGAGCAAATGGTATTCAAAGTTATAAGAACAGTGCAGAGGGTCAGCGCGAATGTGGTATTGGTGCTTTAGTTTTTTGGGGTGGTAAATTATATATGATAAATTATGCTGCACATGAACCGAAAGGAAGCGAGCATAAATTGTACATCATAGATTCTAATATGATGATGGAATTGTTTCAAGCGAGTGTGGGTGGAACTCCAGCAGCTAGAATGATTCATAGGGAATCAAATCAACTTTTTATTGGTCCTTATGTGATTGATAGTATTGGCAATATACGAGTAATTGATATTAAAGAAATGCCAGGTCGCATGACTGCTGTGGCTGCCATCTTAAAGATCCAACAAATATGGTTTATTATTATGATATGGATGGAATGTTATATGAGGTGAATGTTTATACCTTAAAACCTACTTTATTATTCAAAAATTCTTTACCAGGTTGGCACGGAAAAGGTGCTTATACTTCACAACAGCGATTGGTGCTTGCTAATAATGGCGAAAATCATGGTAGCTTTGAGCCAGCCGATCAATGGCAAGTTGATCCAAACGGTTTGAATGGACCTGATAAAAATGGTATTCTTGCTGAATATGATGGAACGAAATTTAAGATTATTGAACGTTGCCAGTTTACCGATATTACAAGTAAATATGGAATTAATGCCTTACCATCAGACACATCTTCTTTGTGGACTATAGGTTGGGATAAGCGATCACTTCGTTTGAAAGTATTGGATAATGGTGAATGGAAGACCTTCTTATTGCCCAAAGCTACTTACAATAATGATTCATCACACGGTTGGTTTACTGAATGGCCGCGTATTAGAGAGATTAATGATGGTAAATTTATGATGGATATGCATGGAATGTTTTTCGATTTTCCACCCGATTTCTCTGCTAAAAACTCGGCTGGCATTCGACCTATAGGCTCACATTTACGGTATGTTCCCGACTTTTTATATTGGAATGGGAACTTAGTTCTTGCAACAGACGAAACAAGTGTTCAGGGGAATCCTTTAGCAGGTCAACCGCAATCAAATTTGTGGTTTGGTTCCTATGAAGACTTATCCTCATGGGGACCAGCAAGTGCTTATGGTGCAATTTGGCTTAATGAATTTGTTCAGGCAAATCAGCCCTCTCTACCTTATTTAATGAATGGATTTGACAATAAAGTAATGCATCTTATAAGTAATGAGAATAAATCGTGTAAAATTCAAATACAATTAGATAAAGATGGAACCAATCAATGGACAAGCTATAAAACCATTGATCTTGCAGCGGCTTCCTATCAGTATGTTATTTTTGATTCAACCCTTAGCGCACAATGGTTACGATTGATTTGTAATTCAACAACACAATTAACTGCCGCTTTGCATTATTCCGACAACGATTTGCGCCAACCATTCGAAGGCAGTAGCTTATTTGAAGGCTTAGCAAATTATGATTTTACGGGTACGATTTGAAAAAAAAACTTTTTAGCAATGAGTTAAATTTTAACTTAACTATTTTTTCAGGTGAAATTGAAGATGATATTTTTAAAGAAAAATCAGTGTATGAGTTACATAAATTTAATTTTGCTTTTAGCAAAGGTATTCGCGATCACTCTGCACGTAAGGCTTTAGTTAATGAGCAAATTTGGTATGAGGATGAAGCCTCAGTGGTGCTGCAAGGCAAAGAATACCGACTTCGCTTACCTAAAGGCAAAGGTCATTATTCTCCAAAAACGATGCGTTCAGTTCGCGAAGTTGAATCAGAACGTTTACTCGCCAATATTCATGGTAGTTTTTATGAAGTGCCCTTATATAAAGTAGGTGAGGAGCCATTATATAAAATGATGCGTCCTGTTGCAACTCATAACCGACAAATTTTAGATTATAACACATGGAATGGTCTATTGCTTATGAGCGGGGTTAAGGCTGATGCAAAATCTTCAGAGCATATAATTAAAGACAATACTTATGATATTGCTTTATGGATGGGTGGTATTGACGATATCTGGAAGTTTGGCAAACCAGTTGGGGAAGGAGGTCCATGGAAAAATGCTATTGTTAAAAAAGATGAAATATCAGATATGTATTTGATGACGGGATATGATAGGAAGACATTAAAATTGACCGCTGATAAAGATGCGAAAATAGATTTGTATGTTTATATAGCACATTATTATGATAAACCAGTCTTGTATAAATCACTCAGCATTAAATCGGGAGAAACCATTATTCACATGTTTCTAAAAGGCTACAATGCACATTTGATACAGCTTAAGTCAGATACTGATTGTAGAATAACGGCTTGGTTTATTTATGAATAGAAAATAATTATATAATTTATTTAAGCTAAACAATTTTTTAATTTATGGCATTTTATTTTAGAGTTCTCATTTCGAGTCGTTCTTTTTTTTATTATATGCCGTTTGTAAATATGTAATAGTCAAATTATCATTTCATGTAATTATCCTAAACATATTTAACAAGGGTATTATTTGCCAAAGTTATTTTCATATTTAATTTCACCCGCGCCGTTCTTTAATACAATATCATCAAAAGCGCCTGAGCCCATGGTAGCAAAAGTAAAACCTTTAATAGCGCCAAGTTCTTTTTTGTAAGAAACTTCAAAAACATTTTTGTCATTTACATAAAATTGGGCATTGTAATTTTTAACAACGAGTCTAATAGTCTCCCACTTTTCAGGGTCGGTACTCAAGCTAGAGATGTCGTTATATTGTCCGTTAATACTTACATCGCTAATAGTTACCATGGTTGCTACAGAGCACGATGGTCGTACTAAATTAAAAATAATATTGCTGTTTTCGCATTGTATCATTATTGATAGATCTTGACAGTACAAGCCCCCCATAGCTTTACTATTAATAGCTTTAAACGAAAAATCAAAATTGTCGCCTTGGGTGTTAAAGTCGTCGTAAAAACGATAGTCGCTCACGTAATACCCTTTTGTTTTGTCAAGGCCTTTCTCAACCATCATTGCAGGTGAAGCGTACAAAAAATTAGTATCGTAAAGGGGAACGAGCATAACAGTTGGTTCAAAATTGGCATAGCCTAAACGTGCTTCCCAAGCAGGCGATTTTACCATTACCCGCACGTTGCCCAATTCATTTTTACCAGAAATCATGCGCACATTAAAATAGTGAGGGATGAGATATCCATGGCGAAAGAAATTCTTTTCACGTGGCATGTATATTATTTGATTATCATCAAAATCGAGAAAAACACTATCAGGATAGTTTGATACATCGTAAATAAAAGTGGCAGTATGTGGAGCTAGACCACTTAATAATTCACCCGTAAAAGAGATGGCGGCATTCGATTTAAGTTTATGAGAGATAAGCGGATAGATGAAATAGATTAATAGCATGATGAGAAAAACTCCCGCAACTAGTTTCCACCCCCTTTTTATGAAATTTGTTTTTTCGTCATCACTATCTTCTTTGTTTGATTCGGCAATAGGCACTGTATCAATAAAAGCATTCCAATCTAGAAAACCTAAATATTTTGCCAAAGCATCTTTGGTAGCTTCCTGAGGAGTATATCCGCCTTTAGTAACTATACGACCTAAGAGTCTTTTAAGAGTAAGAACTGAAATTACTACTCCGGCCGATTCTTGAATGGCATCGCTTAAGTCTTTAAAAACTTTGTCGCTCCATGTATTTGGTTCCCCAGCATTAATTTTCTGTACAATCTTCTCAATGCATCGGTTTAGGTAAGGATTATCTTTCATGGGTTTCAATTTTTGAATAGCTTAAACAGACATTATCAACAGTGCTCAATTTAAGCTACTAAAATACAAATTCTGAACTTAGAAACAATAAATGAAAAGCAGCTGAGGTGGACAAAAACGAATGTTGGTCGTAACTGTCAGTATATCAATAGTGTTTATTTTGTACAAGATTTAAATATTTATATTAAATTAGTTCAATAAATGAAATATAATGAATTTTCGAATTGCCTTGGTTTATGCTTATATTTGAATTGAGACAGGGGTTTATTAATGTTTCTCATATACATTAATAAAGTTTAATAGTTTAGGCCCCTGTCTTTTTATAAAAAATTAACCTTAAAATTATTTATTATGAAGAAGTTAGCTACTTTGTTTTTATTGAGTGTCATGTTTTTGAGTACTGCTAAAATAAGTGCGCATGACTGGACCTATCAAGTAACAAGCGTTGATGGGAAGAAATATTTTATGTGGACACCATATGTGAAAAAAATTAGAGGTATTATTTTAACATCTAAACCAAATTATATTGCAGGCATTTTTGGCGATACAGCAATTAGGAGGATTTGTGAAGAAGAACAATTAGCATTAGTTGCTTCATATGAAGCAAGTTATAAAAATTATGGTGGTGCTTCCTATGAATTAACCGCTGCGGGTTGGACTGAATTACAAAATGGGTTGCATGCTTTAGCTGTTCAATCAGGTTATCCTGAAGTCGAATTTGCTCCCATATGTACGCATGGTCACTCTACTGAGGGACTTGTAGCTATTCGTTTAGCAGCATATAAACCAAGTCGTTTCTTTGGTGTAATTATGGAAAATGCTATTACAAATAGTAATGATGCATCCTTTTATGACACGTATAATAAAATAGGAGGTTTAGTTCCGCTTGTTTCAAGTAGAGGTGCAGCTGAGTTTACTGTTTCTCATGTTTCTGATTTCCCATGGTCAGCAACAAAAACACGCATGTTAACTATGAGAAATGCGGGCATGCATGCAAATATGATTATTCAGCCAGGAGCTGGCCATTTAGGATGGTATCCATTTGAATCACAATATTTAGCTAGATGGATCAAAAAGGCTTCTCAAAAAATGATTCCAGCAGGTACATACGCAACTACGGGTGAGATAGTTTTAAATTCGAATACAGAGAATAGCGGTTATTTAATTGAAATTCCTGATACATTAAGTACTGCTAATTTAAATGCAATAACAGTATTATCATATGCAAATTATGTTACTGCCGGCAAAGATATTAAAAATGCTTTTTGGTTTTTTGATCAAGAATTGGCAGATTATTGGGTAACGATACATAAAGAAGAAGATGCTAAAACCCCCATGATTGTTAGATTTAATGATGTTGCTTTGGCTGTAAATCATGCTTGGGTTCCAAAAACTTTGGCTACAATTACTTCTATAATAGATTTAGCTGCCACTACAACACCTGTTGGCCTTCCAATTAGCTATGTTGCAGCTTGGGGTGCAATGGAAATTAATGGAAGTGTTTATAAAGCATCACCATGTAAAAGACCAATTTATGGAAGTGCTACATATGATTGGGGTTTAGCAATTTATTATGGTAGTAGTATTTATCGTGCAAGTGAGCAAGCTCAATTCATATTATATAAAAATATTACAAACAGTACATTTACTTATTCAGATATTACAGATAAGCAAGTTGATGCTGCACCATTTGTTTTTGGAGCAACAGACAGTTCAAATCCGGCAAATTATTATATTATGTCTGGTGCAGTAAAAGTGAATGGTAGTAATCTTGAGATTGAGAAATTTTATAAAGGAGTTTCAACAGCTGAGGTATGTTATTCCTATCAAGGTAATATTTCATCACCATCTGATTTATTTAATATAACATGGAAAACTGGTGTATGGGCTGATCCTGGTGATTATGCCGTATCAGATGAATCAGATGCTTTATTGTCTAAAGATGCATCTGTATTAATATATCCTAATCCAGTTAGCGATCTGTTGGTAGTTGATATGAAAGGTATTACTGCATCAAGCATTAACTTACTTGATTTAGCAGGCAAAACAGCAGTTTCTGTTGCCGGTAGCGAAAGCATGTATAAACTCGACGTTAGTAGTTTAAATGCAGGAATGTATATTTTGCAAATTGTTTCTAAAGGCAATACTATTACAAGCAAAATAGTAATTACGAAGTAAAATATTAATATAAGAATTTAAAAGGCTGCCAGATTTTGGCAGCCTTTTTTGTTTTACAAAGGTTTTAATTCAAAAATAATATGATTGTTATTACGGTATATAAATACGTCTATAATAAAGTTTTGCAATTGTTATATCACTGCTAATTAGTATATAATTTGTGTTTAAAAAATCATTAACGTCCGATAAAAGTCAATAATTGTTTTTTAAAAGATAGAATATAGCAAATAGTCAATCAGTTACGATCTTTAATTTTGCACTTTTTCAATGTAAGCTCCCCTAAAACATACTATATTGAAGTTGATTTGCCTGAGTTTTCTGCCAATCTTTGTCAGGATTTTCTAAAAAATTTAGCAAATGAATGTAATTGAATAAATGAATTTTTGATTCTGCAGAATGATACACCAAAGACAAATTTCATACTAAAATACTAACGCAGGTGGCTGAGGCATTCGCAGCGGCGAAGAAGCCCTAGTATTGAAAAGCCCTTATTTCCGGGCGCT
>JBBRXJ010000005.1:0-61337 GCA_038248505.1 Bacteroidales bacterium | reverse complement strand
TACCATGTGCATTTATGTAATCAATTAAATCATTGGAGATTTTTGCTTTCGTTAAAGCCTCATTAATCGAAGCCTTAACGCCTATACCCGAATCAGACATTGATGAACTATGATAGGCATCATTAGTATTTCCATAGCCCGTCAACTTTGCGAGTATTTTTTTATCTTTCACTTCGGTCTCTGATTCTAAAATAAGATAAGCTGCCGCTTCGCCTAAGTTTAATCCGGTACGTTCTGAATCAAATGGTTTACAAGGCTCTGCTGAGAGAATTTGAAGGGCATTAAATCCGTTAACTGTGTATTTAGCCAAGCTATCAACACCACCAACAATAGCTCTTTTAGCTCGACCTGATTGTATTAAACGCGAACCATACATTATTGCATTTGCTGATGAGGAGCAAGCGGTATTAATAGTATTCGTTAAGCCTTTTAGTCCTAATAATTCAGCGATCTTTAGCGTATGTGCAGCACAGGAATAAGATGCGAGATATTCTACAGAATCAGAAAGTAAATTAGCATCGCGGTATAATTGATCAGTAATACACATGCCACCAACAGTACTAGCAGATATAAATGCTGTATCAGGTGAAATTAATTGCTCATGTGTTAAGGCTGAAGAAATAATTGCCTCTGAAAATGCTTTGATCGCGAGTAAATCGCTGCGTGTTAGACCTGTATTTGCTTGGAGATTAAGCTCATCAATTAAAGATTGATTATCACGTTTTATCTCTCCAAAATAAAATGAAGTAGAAAATTTTGATTCAAAATGGGTTGCTAAGGATAGTCCATGCTGACCTTTTCTTAATCTTTTAAGATTATCAGTAACATTATCTCCGAGTGAGCTAATACAACCAATGCCTGTAACATACACTTCCATTAGATTTATACTTCCTTTTTAAAAGTCAAAATATACTCCGACATACTATTTATATCTACAAGTATTTTACGTCCGTCAGCTGGATTTGTTATCTTAATACCATATTCACGTTCAAGCATCACAATAAGTTCTAATGAATCAATAGAATCAAGAGCTAAGCCAGCATCAGAAAAAAAAGGCATGTCATCCTTTATATCTTCTGGCTTAAAATCAAGCAAATTAAGATATTTAATAATTTGCTCTTTCAAGTTTTGTTTTAATTGATCTCTATCCATATACTATCAAATTAATTTTTCTAATCTAAGTTTAAAATACGTAACGAGTTGACAAATGCAACTAAATATTAGAATGCCAAGCATTATCTTACTTAACTCATACCAATCACCCCCTTTTAAAAACAGAACATAAAAACCTTCAATGCACCAATGAAGTGGTGATAAATAAGCTAATGTTTGCATATACTCTGGCATTACAAAAGTAGGCACCCACACCCCACCAATAGCGGCAAATATTATTATTGATACAGCACCCAATCCATTTGCTTGCTCATGAGTCTTTACTAATGATCCAATCATAATAGAATAGCTAACCGCGGCAAATCCACTTAACAATATAAGCATAAAAGTACCAATAATATTAGGCGACATACTTAGCGCAGGTAAATGTAACAATGGAAAAACAAACATACCCACACTAAATATCAATATAACTTGAAAGAATGCTACCACAATATATACAAATTGTTTACTTGACAAAACCAGTGAAAAAGATGTAGGCATTGTTTTTAACCTTAAAAAGCTGCCACTTGTGCGTTCTTTAACAATATTGGTGCCTAATGAAACTACCATAAAAAACATTGCAAAAATAGTCCACGCAGGAACATTATGTTGTGTAGCGTTCGGAATCTCATTATGCTCGCTCTCTGTAGCCCGAACTTGATTAACTAAAATACGATTTTCAAGAATGGTCTTTTTCAAACCTACAGATACACTATCAAGTCCCACTTCATTATAAATGCTCTCCATCATATCAGAGCTTTCAATAACACTTAGGTGAGTATAAATGATATTAATAATGGCAAAACAATAATTATCTTGTAAGACAGGATCATGAATCAAAGAAATAGCGCATGGTTTTAGAATTATCGCATTCTTTTTGTCACTAAGACCAAGATCGTTCATAATAAGTTGACTCGTATGACGTGATTTATCATTAATACTTTCGGAAAAATCTTCTCTTATATACAAGGCCGTAAGAACATCTCCTTTTGTAATTTCATACTTTATTTGAGCGGAATCGAGTTGATCTTTAGCAATAATATCAAACATTCCAGAGTACCCGAGCATCTTTACTAGCTTGTCTCCTGATTGGCCTTTATCATGATTAACTATAAGTAATGATATTTTCTTTTCATTTATAAGTTTAAACGCACTATCCTGAATTATGGTAATAATAAAAACCAATAATAAAGGCATCAAAAACATCAAAATAAGACCAACCTTATCATTAAATAAGAGGCTAAATTCTTTCTTTACAGAAACATATAGCTTATACATTATCGCGATAATCCTCCCCGGTTAATTGAATTAAGACATCCATTAGATTTGTTGTATTATGTTTTATCAGCATATCATCCAAGGTACCAAAAGCAATTAATTTTCCATAATCAAGTATCGCAATTTTGTCACAAAACTTTTGCGCTTCAGACATATGATGTGATGTATAAATAATAGTAGCGCCTTGCTCGTTGATTTTATTAAGGAAATTCAATATAGCGTTTTTACTTTGTATATCAACCCCTACAGTTGGTTCATCCAAAAAGAGTATTTCGGGATTATGAATTAAACCTATTGCCAAATTCAGTCGTCTCTTCATACCACCTGAATAGGTGACTACTTTTTTATCTATCACATTTAATAGTCCTAAAAGACTTAACATATTGTCTGTTCTCTCAACAATTGTTTTTTTCGACAAATTATATAATGCACCAAAGTACTCAAGATTTTGACGCGCTGTAAGATCGTCATATAAAGCGAAGTCTTGCGGTACGAAGCCAATAATTTTTTTTACATCATGATCACTTAAAGCTAAGCCATTTTTATAATATGCAACACTACCCATTGAACTTGGGAAAATGCCGCACAATATAGATATAAGAGTAGTTTTGCCTGCACCATTAGGGCCAAGAATTCCAAACTTATCACCCACATGGATATCTAATGATACATCACACAAACTAAAATTTTGCGTCTTATCGTATTGTTTACTTAAAGCTTTTACACTTATTAATGCAGTTTGCTTCATACAATCAATTTCATTTTTGATAATTCTTGAAAGGCTACTTTTTCTAATTCCGAAATTTCAATAAGCATATCTGCAATTCTATTAAAATCGTTTTGTTCCGTGGCACGACCTTTATATACACCAGCCATTTCAATGGCACTTGAACGCCACAAATCACCAGATTTTGTAAATAAATCGGAGATTTTAATCAATTCGTCATTTTTAAAATATTTAGCCGCCTCTTCTATAAATGCAGCATAAATATAACGAAAGCCTCCTCCGCCTGTACCTATCTCCTCTTGCATACGAACAATATGGCCTAAATATTGACCTGCTTTACGAACCCCAAACTCGTTTCTCCATTTTCGTATTTTTCGCGAAGTGTATTTAATTCCCTTAACACCAGCAATGCTTCCAGGTATATATAGCATATCACGCACATTACGTTGTATGCCTTTTTTTATTGCATTTTTAATAATCACATCATCAATTCTGCCAACTTTTTTAATATAATATATATGTCCATTAGGAGCAAACATTCCTTTAGCGAAACGTACCTTTTGAAGTTCTTCTTCTGTTAGCCTAGTAAATGTTTCCATTACTGGATCACTTATTAAATAATCATTACCCTCCTTGCCATATACAATTAAATTGTGTGCGTTAAAATGAAAACGATACTCAACAGGAAAATAACTTAGATTAAAAACACCCACTTGACAGCCCACGGCAAAGCCCTGTGCAAGTTTATCATCAAGATATAATTTTGCTTTTTCAGGTTTACGAAAACGACGCGATTCGATCTCAATATTGAGTGCGCTGCAGGTATTTTTAAATATACGTCCTGGCATGGTACGGAAAGAGATAGCCGGTCCATAATTCACTTTTATGAATGGAATATGTATATAAAATAATCCAGATCCAATCCCAAATACCAATGGTTCAGTAATAAAACTTTGTCCTTGTAAGTTAAGCAAATTTGTGATTACTCCATTCTCACAATGTGCTGTTTGTAAATGTTTAAAATTCTCTACCATCTAACCTTTAAAACTCTTTAATTCATCAACCGTTATTTCAAACACATCAGCATAACGCTTAAGAATTTTATCATTCAGTTTAAAAAAAACATTTGGGTTCATGTGACGTATTACTCGAATGCGCATCATCCCAACGTAACTCGATAAAATGCCAAAATCCATCAAATTTTTATTCATGTAATAATATATTGGGCTCTTTCGTCGTTCCTTAACAGCACGTATTGATTCTTTAATTCGTAAATCAACATCCTCCCAAGCATTTTCTAAGGCTTTTGATTTTGGCTCCCAACCCGTGCTTAATGCAGTTTCATAGTCTCCTACCTTATTCTTAACATAATAAACATCACGCGTAATATTTTCTAATGCGCTTTTATCTTGTGGTATTTCGTCTACTCTCATTTTAACAAACTTTTAAAAGACAAAAAGCATATGAGAAACGTGAACTCTCAGGAACAGCTAATAAAATATGTTCTCCTTTTTTCAATTTTCCACTATTAAATAATTCTGATAACATAATGTAAATTGATCCTGCACCAACATTCCCTTTGGTTTTTAAATTGGTAAACCACTTTTCATATGGCACTCTTATGCCATTATTTTCAAGGATATCATATATTTGCTTCTTAAAAAAATAACTTGACATATGAGGTAATAAATAGTCGAGATCACTCATCTTAAATCCTTTTTCATCAAGAATATTTTTAAGTTTATTAAAACCTAAGGCAACTATATTTGGACCCAGAATTTTAACATCTTGCTTAATGCTCAACACAGAATCATTAACGATTTCATTTGGTGAGATATTGTGATAGCTTTTCAAACTACCATCTTTACGTTTCTGTGCACCCATATACATGCAAGTTTCCATTTGATTAGCATAAGAGCACAATTCAATCCATTCAATTTTTAATGAAATTCCATGGTCATTTTTTTTATTCTCGAGAAGAAATGCACCAGCACCATCAGAAAGCATCCAACGCAAAAAATCTTTTTCAAACGCAACATAGGGATTTTCTTCAAGAGCTATCAAATGTTTTACCTCTTCTTCAAAAAGATCTGATTTTAATATTGAAGATAAACGCTCAGAGCCGCTACAAACTGCCTTTTTACGTTCTCCTGATTTTATTGCAAGGTAGGCATATTTTAATGCATGCATACCTGCGCAGCACGAGCCAGCATTTGAAGTAACTTCAATATTTCCTGTTTCAGGCAATAATCCATGAGTCATTACAGCATGCGAGGGTAATAGCTGATCGGGCGTAGTAGTTCCGCAAGATAATACATCGATTTCGGCTAATTCTAATGGATTTGCAGAAAACAATTTACGAATAGCCAATGCTACCATCTCTGCATTCGAATGTGTCGCATTACCCTCAGTATCAAGAGCATAATAACGCTGCTCTATCCCATTATTTCTTAAAACTATTCCTTTAGACTTTGAAGGTTTACCATTAATCACACCCAAATAATGCTCCATCTCAATGTTGGGTATAGGGCTATTGGGCAGGAAATCAGCAATCCTGTTTATATAAACATCATCCATTTCTTAAAATTTATTACTACAAATATACTGTTTTTGTAACTTAATTGACTTAAAAGTAAATGGCACAAGTAAAATCTTATAAAATAAAAAAACAATAGGTGCTACAATAAAAAGTGCTATAAGCAGATAATACATATAAGCATTAACACAGAACCGTCGACGTACAGCACTTGTACCATACTTTTTGATTATTGCAGCCCAAATCCTAAAAAACTTTTTGGCTCGTAATTCAATAAATAGAATATCGTCCTCAATATTAATCATATTCAACTCAAGCACATGCGATTGAAACATATAAAGCGATTTGTTTTTGATACATTTATTTAAAATTTCGCCAAAAATTACAACCTCATCAATATCTAAATCACTTACCCCAGGCTTTGGTAAGATATTAAGAAAACGTTCTTTTTTACCAGAAAGCATCCAATAAAGAATAGTAACTGCGCTAATGATATTTGAATTCTTATCTATAAGCGGGACATTTCCTACTAACTGACCTCCTGCATTCAACACATGCTGTGCAATGCTTTTTTGTGAGTTAATCCACATGTTTCGTGCTCCGATTAGTGTTACTATAGGGGTATTTGAAACAATTTTTTTAAACTGAGAATCTTGTAGTAGAGAACTAATAGGCAATGATGGAGATAAATACCATGGCTGATAAGCAAGGATAATTAGATCATATTTCGGGTATTTATAAAAAATTGGCTCCAATTCTATTGGTTCTTCAAGCACAGTTTCAGGCATAGCATTAAAAAATGTAGCACTCGTCCACGGAAAAGGGAAAGACTTTAATGGTTTAATTTGTATTCTATCAATTTCAAAATCTTTTAATGGTAGAAGAAAATTATTAGTTATTTGATCGAGCTGACCTGTCTGCGAATAGCTAATTGCAAGAATTTTCATTAGGATGACTTAAATATTATAAAAAAAATTATGAGTATCAATTTAATTTTGCTGAATTTAACACTTTAGATTTTATAGCATAATCTTTTATTATTAATTTTAATTCTTCATCAAGAGAATTGAAATATTTTAAAATAATTTCGTTATCCTGAACTAAATTTGCTTTATACTTTAGAATATCTGGCGTTTGTTCTTGGATTACCAATCGTAAAAAACGAAATTCAATATTTTGGGGATGCAATTGAATTTCTCTTTCTAGTAAAGCTATACCAAGCCTTGCAGTTTGGATTTTTTTTGTAGGAATTTTAATTAAACCTGATTTTTTTAATAACAATGCTCCGCGATAAGCATTTATCTGAGATGAAGTATCCGAATTTATATACTCAGTTAACTTGACATCTATTTCAGGCATTGTACCTTGTGAGAAAACATTGTAAAATGATGCTCTTTCAATTGCAAAACAAGATGAAATTGAAAATACACAAAATACAATGATTGCAATTCGCAAAATTAATTTAAAATAAAAATTAGAAATGTGATACATAATGTTTAAATAAAAGATCTTGCAGCATAGCTGTAAAGAAATTAATTATAAATAATATTTTTTATTCGATGCAACATTTGAAGAATTTAAGCCCGAAATCCTTGTCCGCTGCGACGGATTCGTTCATGTTGACCTTCTGGCCGAAAGACCAGAAGTTTAACAAAATAATCCCAAATAGCAGAATTAAAGTCTCTCTATTTTAATGCAATGCAAAATAAGGAAATTACTTTATTAATTAGCACAAAATTTCATTTTTATAAACAAGTTACGTAGCAGCTAAGCTGACACAGTTTTTTTTATGAAAATCATTTTTCTTTATTTGTGTAGCTTAGATGAATAGTATTAATAGATTAAGTATCACATATTCAGCTAAATTACTAAATATATGATACTTAATCCATGCAAAAAAAAAGCTAAAAATTACTTTAGTAAATTATCATAAATACTATTCTTTTTTCATAAATTGTGAACATGAAACTAATCAGTTCTATAATCATTTCATTATACTGCCTGACATCAATTGTTCAAAGCCAGGTTGTATCTGATAACTATTTTACCAATCTAAAGAGCGAGCAAGCTCTTGCCAAAGCAGTAATTTATTCTATTAAACAAGATCAATTAGGATTTATGTGGTTGGGTACTGATAAAGGTCTTTATCGGTATGACGGAAAACATTTTAAATACTATGAGGTTTTTGACAGTTCAGCAAAACAGAATAAAATAAAAAGTATTCTTTGTGGGTCATCAGGCAAAATATGGATTGGGCCTAAAGAAGGTGGCTTAATTTGCTTTGATCCCATTACATTAAAACACACTGATTATACAACAGATGAGCAGAAAAAAAAGAGCTTTTTTTATATCATGGATTTATACCAAGATGGTGATGATTCTATAATTTGGATTGCGGGGAGTATGGGTTTATTGCAATTTAATACTAAAACTCTTGCGTACAATAAAATTATTTTGGTAGATACCATATTTGATAAAAATATTAGATCATTAACTAAGATTTATAAAGATAATGAGGGGATATTATGGATAGCTAGCATTGATGGTTTAATAAGAATGAGCCATGCAAATAATCAGAACTATACATTTAAATCCTTTCAAGGAGATCATTTCTCTGATCTCATCAGAGATCAGAACGGTTTTTTGTGGATATCTTCCTTTTCAAACGGGCTCTTCAAGTTTGATCCAAAACATTGGCGAATTATTGATTCATTTAATAGTTTAAGTACGACTGGTAATAAAATTCCTACTAATTCAATTGAAACTATTTATCTGGATAAAATAAATCGACTTTGGATAGCTGGCAACTCAGGAGATCTTGCTTTTATAGATTTAGAAAATAATAAAGTAATTCAAATATCACAAGGTTCGGAGTTGCAAAGAGGCTATACAGGATTTTCGCATATCTCCATTGGCTATAGCAAAGATGGAATTATTTGGTTTGGTAGCCGTGGAGAAGGCTTGAATAAAATGGTATCCGTTGCCTCACACAAATATCATTACTCAAAAGAATTTGCAAATAATCAGACTAAAAATAATTTATATGTTATAAATATTCGTGCTAGCAATAATAAAATTTTTGCACGTTTGGTGGGCGATCAAATTCTTGAATATGATCCAAAATATGAAAAAGCTACAATAAATACCTATCATAGATTATATGCTTCTAATGGGTTTGAAATTAATAATTCGGGGGAAACTGTTTTCTGTGTTAATGGGAGACTAGCATATCTTGATAATAAGTCAAATCATCCTATTAAATTAGACCTTAATAATGAGTCATACCCTACGTTGGTTGGTTTATGGAAGGATATGTATCTGATAAACTCAAAACAAAAACATTACCTTTTCAATCAAAAAACAGGCAAATTAATCGATAAATTTGAACGTAAAAACAATCAGAAAATTGCGATACTTAATGACAAACTATTTTTTATAAGAGATACTCTATTTTCGTATAGCGATGGGAGCTTAAACATTGAATATTTTTCAAATCAAACTGATTCATTAATCATTAAAGCAGTTGGGGTCTATAATGATTCTATTTACATTCTTACCAATAAAAATATACTTCGCATTTTTAATCATAAAGAAAAACAAATTTATAAATTTATAAATCATGAGAATATCAAACCATTACGACCTGTAATGTATATTGATGCAAATGAAAATATTTGGTTTATTGATGATCAATTATTATATCGTTTTGTTAGACCAATACAGCGATTATTGTACTACAATATAGATAAGTATTATGCAAATAGCAGCCTTCAATTAACGCCAAGTTTAATTATAAATGATACACTAATGGCAATAGGCGGTAGAAATGGAATAAATGTAATAAACCCTCAACTTTTAGAATTAGATACTTTTTTATACAATCTTAGAATTACTGAAATAACAATTTCAGATCGTCCATTTAGAGGTAGTTATTATGATGATGTTATTAATTTAAGATTAGAACCAAATCAAAATTCAATTATTATTGAGTTCTGTTTTTTAAATTACAAATTCCCTGAAGCCTTTGAGTATTCGTACATAATGGAAGGCCAAGAGAATGAAACTGTAGATCTTAATCAGTCGAATATCATTTCACTTCGTCACCTAAGTCCAGGCAAATACAATATTACGCCAAAAGCTCGTGATGCAAATGGCAATTGGCACATTGGGCCTACCGTAAGTATTGTAATTTTACCTCCAATATATTTACGTCCTTGGTTTATTATTGGTATATTAATTATTACAATTCTTTCTATTGGTGGATATGTTAACTATCGCAATCGTAAATTTCGCGAACAAAATAAATGGTTAGGCGAACAAGTTAAAATACGAACCATTGAGATACTTGAAAAGAATGAAGAAATGCGTGTTCAGAATGAACATATTGAAAGTCAAAAAGCAGAACTTGAAAAACTAAATGCCACAAAAGATAAATTATTCTCCATTATTGCACATGATCTAAAGAATCCATTTCACTCAATATCAGGGTTTTGTACGTTACTCCTCAATAATTTTGATGATTATAGTAATGAACAAAAAATTGAATTATTAAAACTCATTGATTCATCGGTACATAATGCCGCTCAACTATTAGAAAACCTACTTTATTGGTCACGTACAAATTTAAATAAGATATCTTATAAACCTAAGATGAACGATATCAATGATGTAATTAATGATAATATAAAATTACTCAAACCCTATGCTCACAATAAAACAATCACACTCTCTTCTCTCGATCTCTCATTCATAGCTTATTTTGATAGAGATATGATAACTACTGTGATTCGAAATTTAGTTACCAACTCAATTAAATTCACACCCAGTGGTGGTAGTATCTCAATTAATGCCATTAAACGCGATCATCAATTAATTGTATCTATAGTAGATTCGGGAGTTGGAATGAATGAAGCAAAGATTAAGAGTTTATTTAATTTTGGAGAATCAAAAAGCACCCAAGGTACAGAAGGCGAACAAGGGACTGGTATCGGTCTCCTTCTGTGTTTTGAATTTGTACAACGAAACAGTGGCGAAATAAAGATAAAAAGTGAAGTTGGGAAAGGAACATCTTTTAGCTTTAACCTCCCTATTGAGCCAAGTAAAGACATTGATTGAAAATAAATCACTCAAAAATCGCAATTGGCTGTCAAATTAGTTCTAAAATTCTATCAAATAGTTTTTTTTTCACAATGAGGCTAAAGCACTAATAAATTTGAGTTTTATTCATTAGTTTTAAGAACTATTGTAAATAACGAACACATTGAGTCATCAAGATATACAGCCTTCAAAAGGTTTAAATTATTTAAACCCATCACATATCGTAAATCGGTATAAGATGAGTTCGTTTAAAAATATAATCAATAACCTTTTTCATTTATCGATCTTACAAGGTGTAAATTATTTATTTCCGCTAATCACACTTCCCTATCTTTTTAGAGTTCTTGGAGTAGAACAAATAGGCATCATTGCCCTAGCTCAAGCAGTAATACAATATTTCATTATTATCACGGACTATGGTTTTGATTTAGCGGCTACAAGAGATATATCTGTTAATAAAACAAATTCAGAAAATATTTCAAGGATTTTTAGCTCCGTAATTAGTACCAAATTACTATTGTTAATAATAAGCGCGATATTGCTCTTTGTTCTTGTACAGATAATTCCAAGTATGTCAATACACAAACATGTATATTATATAACTTTTGGTATGGTTATTGGTCAAGTACTATTTCCAATTTATCTTTTTCAAGGCTTAGAAAAGATGAATATTATTACCTACATTAATTCTTCCGTTAAAATAGCTGCACTTATTGTCATTTTGCTACTAATAAGAAAACCTGAACATATAACTATTTATCTTATTATTAATAGTTCAATTCAAATATTAATTGGAATCATTGGATTTATAGTCGCAATAAAAAAATTTAAAATTCAATTTTATATTTCAACTTGGTTTGAAATAATAACGAATTTAAAACAAGGAGTTAATATTTTCCTTTCAAATTTAAGTGTTTCTATATACATCTCATCAAACATTATAATACTAGGTATGTTTGCAAGTCCTGTTATAGTTGGTTATTACGCACTAGTTGAAAAGCCTATACTTGCAATTAGAGGATTTGCCGTTATTATTTTTAAATCAATTTATCCATCAGCTTGCAGTTATGCTTTAGAGAGTTTTGAGAAATTAGTATCGTTTTTTAAAAGAACAATGATTCCATTAGCTATCGTATTATTTTCAGCTTGTACCATTATGTTTATATTTTCAACTCAAATTATATTTCTTCTATCAGGAGAAAAAATTCAAATGGCAATTAATTTATTAAGAATATTATCCTTTGTACCTTTAATAGTATTCATTAACATACCTGCAAATCAAAGCTTATTAGCATATAAATTTGAAAAAGAATATCTTAAAATACTATTCCTAGGAGCAATATTGAGTATCGCATTAAATTTGCTATTGTGTAGCATTTGGGAAGCATACGGAACTGCATTGGCTGTTGTATTAGCCGAGATATTTGTTACTGGAGGTTTATATTTAACACTAAAATCAAAAGTGCAAAACATAAAATCAAAATAAAATAAGCAGCCTCTTGACATATAAAAATTACAAATAAATGATTAGTGCTCGTTCAATAATAAACCCTTTCTATTTTTACATCTTTTCATTTGTAATGTGTATTATTGTGTACTTTTTTAATTGGTCAAATATTTTTCCTGATTTAACATTTTCAGTATATCTGTTTTTTGGCATTACATTTCTGATTTCATTTGTTTTAGGATACCAATTTCAGAAAAAATGGTTTTGTGAGTTTAAAGCGATATCGCAATCTAACAAAACAGTATATATTTTCAGCATTCTTGTTATAGCATATATAATAGAATTTATTTATAATAAAGGAATACCACTAATAATGGTACTAAATGGTTCATTCAATTATAAATTATTTGGTATAAAATATTTTCATGTTTTAGTGTTAACTTTTAGTGGCTTTTATACAACATATCTTTTTCATCAATACTTAAGTACAAATAAAAAAGTACTATTATATTACATTATTATTCTATGCTTACTTAATTTACTAATTATAAATAGAGGTTCTATATTATTTACAATTTCTCAATGTTTGATGTTATTAATAATAAAGATTAATAAATTTAGGATTAAACATCTGTTTTTCACATTCATCTTTCTTTTAACAATCTCTTTTTTATTTGGTTTTTTTGGTAATATACGTTCTGGACATGGAAATAAATATTTTATACCAATAGAAACAGGCGCAAACAAACAATTTATGGAGAGTTCTATACCTAAAGAATTTTACTGGACATATATTTATATCGCTTCACCATTAGCCAATTTTCAAAATAATATTAATAAAAATAATGAAACATCAACAGCAGAAGACAAAATAGTAACTATAATAACAAATACTTTACCAGAATCATTATCAAGAAGAATTATTCATTTATTCAAGCTAGAACGAATAGAGAAAAATTATCTGATAAATGAAAATCTTATTGTTTCAACTACATTTAATGATTCATATATATATCTTCATTGGTATGGTCCTTATTTGCTTTTCTTTATATTAAATGTTTTTATTATTTTATATTTGTTTGTCATTAAAAATAATTCCATTTATTTTTTTACTGCATTTGTTACTCTTATTAATATGGTTGTGTTTAGTGTGTTTGATAATATGTGGGCTTTTACAGGTTTGAGTTTACAGTTACTCTATCCGCTTTTATTGTCATACTTTGAGAGAAAAGAAATTATATTATAAAAATGTCAATCTATTATAATAATTAAAAAATGTCAGTATCAGTTTGCATACCTACCTATAACGGCGAGAAATATATTATTGATCAATTACAATCAATATTAATTCAACTATCAGAAAATGATGAAATTTTAATTCATGATGATTTTTCAACAGACAATACCGTAAATCTGATAAATAATCTAAATGATTCACGAATTAAAATAACTCAAAACAGATCTAACATAGGTTTAAAGAAAACAATTGAAAATGCACTAATACAAGCCAAGGGTGATTATATTTTTCTGTGCGACCAAGATGATGTTTGGTGTTCAGATAAAATTAGTATATCATCAAAATACTTGCAAATGCATGATTTAATTATTAGTGATTGTTATGTTACTGATAAAAATCTTAATATAATATATAACTCATATTACAACAATAGAAAAACAAATCGCTCATTTATCGGAAATATAATTATCAATCAATACGTTGGATGCTGTATGGCTTTTAAAAGAACTATTTTAAAAGATGTATTGCCATTTCCTCAAATGATCCCTTTACATGATATCTGGATAGGGAATATTGCCAGAGTGTACTATAATGTTAGATTTATACCTGAGAAATTAGTGTACCATAGGCGACATGAGTTTAATCAAAGTTCAACTGGATTAGCCAGTAAAAACAGCCTTTTTAAGAAGATCTCCATCAGAATAAATTTGCTTTTACCATTACTACTTAGAGTGCTTTCGCTTAATAAAGAACGTAGGGACTATTATAAAAGGCTCAATAATAGATAAATTAAAGAATCACATTTCAATATACTATACGTTTTGTATTTCAATAAACCAAACAATACTATTTCACAAATAAACCAATGAATAAAAAACATTCAACTATTAAAAGCTTTTTAGATGATATTTTATTTGTAATTGTAAGTTATAAACTTAATATATCTGTATCAGCATCATTTCAAACTATTAGCTCAAACATCATAAATCATAAAAATAAATTTCAGCTTTTAGTTTATGATAACAGTCCTATGCCGCAAATGGTATTTGAAAACCATCCCGTATGGGATATTAAATATTTTCACAACCCTATGAATGCAGGTATAAGCGCTGCCTATAACTTTGCAGCAGAGTATGCAAAAGAAATTAATAAATCATTACTATTTTTTATTGATCAGGATACAAATTTCCCACTAAATTCGATTGAAGAATATTTCACTAGTTATAATTTATATACTGAATACAACTTATTTGTTCCATGCTTAAAAGTAAATGATTCAATAATATCACCCTGCAAATACATAAAATATAAGGGTATAGCAATTAAACATATCCAACCTGGCCTCCATACATTTAAAAAATATTTTGTATTAAATAGTGGAATGTTAATTACCCATGAATCATTCATAAAGAACAATGGTTATAATTCCAAAATCCGATTAGATTTTTCTGATATAGAGTTTATTTCAAGATACAAAAAAGAAAATCCGATTTTTTGTTTAGTAAATACGACCGCAATTCATGGTTTTGCTAATAGCACAGAAGTATTCAAAATGGATCGCTTCATTTCATATTGTAAAGATGCAAAACAACTAAGAATTATTACTAAAGACTATTTTTCAATTTTTATACTTACTTTTATGAGATCAATTAAGCTTAGCCTTAAAAATAAGAATAAAAACATTTTTAAGGTCTGGCTAAATTATTTTGTTAAATAATTGTATATTAAGACTATATGAAAGTTTCACTATATAAATCAGATGGTTTAAACTACGCAACAATAATTTCAGAAATCTTTACAGACTTCGATATTTTGTCATTAAAAGGAAAAACGGTTTTTATTAAACCCAATTTATGTAAACTTCCTGTTGATGATAAAGACAAACGTATATCCGTTAGCGACCCTCAATTAATTATATCATTATCAAGATATTTAATAAAAATAGGATGTAAAGTTATTATTGGAGAAGCAAATTCACCAAGACCTGCTGAACCCATAGAATTGATCTTTGAAAAACTAGGATTATTAGAATTGGAGAAAGAAGATGTTCGCATTCTTAACATTAGTAAAGATGAAATTATAAAAATTGAAGATCATAAAATCTTTAATGAATTTGGATTATCAAAAAGCATGCTTGAGTCTGATCTAATAATCAATCTATGCAAGATGAAGACTCATGCAATTACACTATATACAGGTGCATTAAAGAATTTTTGGGGAGCTATTCCAAGAAATGATAGAATGCTATTACATCATAAGATGTACTATCTATTGTATGATTTAAACAAAATATATAAACCTCAACTAACAATTATGGATGCGGTTCATTGTATGCAAGGACGAGGACCAACTAATGGCAAACCCAAAGATATGAATCTAATTCTTGCATCCGATTCATCTATTGCACTTGATTTAGTAGCAAATAATTTAATGGTATTTGATACTAATAAAGTTAAGCATATCAAATATGCCTTAGATAAGGAAAATATTAAACTTTCTGATATTACAATAAAATTACCAAAAGAAGGTAGTGCAAATTTAGATGCCTATAAATCTGCATTTGAACCAGCTGAACTCGACTTACCCAATAGAATTACCTTGTATTTTCAACGATTTCCCTTTTTTACGCATCATATAGTTATGAATGATATGTTTTTTAAGCCTATAAGAAGTGTTATTCGTTTTTTAAGAAAAATTCATGTTTTACCCGAATAATTCTGTTTTATGAAATTTTCTGTTTTATTATCTGTTTACCACAAGGAAAAACCTGAATTCCTAAAACTTTCTCTTGATAGTATTCTATTTCAAACACTCGTTCCGAATGAGATTGTTCTTGTAAAAGATGGGCCATTAACTAGTGAACTTGAAGATGTAATAAATGTATACGTTGAGAAATATCCGCATTTATTTAAAATTGTACTGCTCGAAAAAAATTACGGTATGGGAGTTGCTTTTAACTTTGGACTGGAAAATTGCACCCATGAATTAGTAGCAAGAATGGATACAGATGATATTGCCGTTAAAGATCGTTTCGAAAAACAAATTAAATTTTTTACTGAGCATCCTGAAATTACAATTCTTGGTGGTGCAATGAAAGAGTTTTATAATGAACCGAACGATATAGAACGATATAAATTTTTACCTCTAGAACATAATGATATTGTTAAATACTCCAAAAATAGATGTCCATTTAATCATCCAACGGTGATGTATCGTAAATCGCATGTAATTGCATCGGGTGGTTACAAATTAATGGAGTATGAAGATTATTTTTTATGGGTTCGTATTTTAAATGCCAACTATAAAGCCGCAAATTTAAAAGATATTCTAAATTATTATAGAGTTGGTAATGATTTAATAGGCCGAAGACATGGATTCACCTATGCTAAAAGAGAATTAAAATTTTGCACCCTTGCTTTAAAACTTGGGTTTTTTAATTGGCTGAACTATTCAAAATTTATATTCTTCAGACTACCTCTGCGATTCATCCCTAAGTCACTACTAAACTACATCTATAATAATTTACTCCGAAATTAATTCGAAATTCGTTCTACAGACTCAATAAGATATCTTTGCTTTTTAAAAACCAAATCAACAAGTAAAGAAAGATACTTTATGATTATGGATAGAATCATAAATAAACCTGATAATCCTACCGATAATAATAACATCATAGTGGTCCATCCCTCAACAGGCTTATCTAATGTAAAAAACATTACAAGCGTATAAAGCACGGCAAATAGAGTAAATGAAAGTAAAAGCAAGGATAAGGAAATTGAAAAACGATATCCTATACTTGTAAATAATATCAATGTATCAATAGCTAATTCTCTGCGATATTGTTTATGTTTTGAATATTTTTTATAATCAGAATTAAATTCAACATTATCACATTTCAAACCACTATTGGCATATAAAGCCTTTCTATAAGGAATTGTTTTACTTAAGGAATGAATTCTATTTATAGCTCTTCTCGATAAAATTCTAAATCGTTCTGTTTTAATTTTATTACGTGAGAATGAAAACTGATTAAAAAGATAGTAAAACAATCGCGATGAAAAACTAACATTCTTATTTGGAGACGCACTTACTATATCAAATCCTTCCAAAGAGCGATGATAAACACGCATTATGGTGTCCAGTGGATAGTCTAACATTAGGCTATCAAATTCAAATACAAAATCTCCAATTGAGAGATCAACGCCTGCGGTCATAATCAGTTCAACGCCTTGGAAAACACTCATACTTATTAGGGTAAGAGACTTTATCTTTAGAATCTTTGAAGTATTCTTTAAAACTTCTATTGACAAATCAGAAGAATTATCATCTACACAAATAATCTCATATTTTTCGAAATTTTTATCTAGTATACCTACTAAATTTTGAAGATAATTAGTAATTTCATCTTGATTATTATGAACATGTATGACTACTGATACAAAATTCTTTTCTTTATTTTCTCCTATCTCTTTCAAAAGAATATATTTTTTAATTATTTAATTGGTCTTGTAGGACATACATTAAAGACCCTTGTTTCAATTTATAATTATTTTTTTTTATGCTCACTTCTTAATTTTTGTTCAGGTAGCTTGAAAGTATCATTCGTAAATAATTATTTTTTAAAATATAAAATGTAATACACCTATCATCAATTCAAAAAGTATTAAAATTTTGATTTAAAAGATTTTGATTTAAAATCCAATATAAGCGCGTTTCATGTTACAAAATTCGATCTAAATCATAAATGGTATTTATTTTTCCTGATAAAACACTGTAGAATGTAGGCTCTAGTGAGTGTTGCTTTATTACAGTAGGTCGAGAATCATCAACCTCTGAAGCCATTAAAATGGGCTTAATTGAATATAAAGATTTTTCATATTCAAAAGCAAATTCATCTTTTAGAAACTTTTTAGCGAGTTGGCTCATATAATTCCATGCAGATGTTGGCTGAGCAGCACAATCATTACAATTAGCTAAAGAAGCAGGAGAACATAAGCCTTTGCTATTTTGTTGACAAGAAAAAGTTGGTAAAGAGTTTTTACTCGTGACATGAGGAGTAAAAGTTACAGCAGTTAATGAATGTAAACCTATTTTTCCAAATGGCATAATTGAAAAGAAAGGCCCATCCATAACAGTTATTCCGAGATTTAATAAATTATCGCTTACCTTACAAAGAATAATTTCACACAACTCATACTTTATTTTAAAGGGTTCAAACCCTGCTAAATTTAGAATTTGATTAACAGAAGCATAGGTAGAATTTAAAACAAATGATGATTGAAATATACCTGCATTTTTAATATTAATTTCATACACCTCTAAAAGTTTAGTTATTTTTTCAATAATACAATTATATTCAATAGTAATATTCGGGTATTTCGAGATTTCATTCAGAAAATAATCTCTTAATATATGAGCATCAAATGTATATTCTTTTGTTAAAAATGTACCATCACAGAGTTCATCTTTAAAATATTTGTCATTAGGAACCGCTTCACAAAAAATATTTGCATCACTACAAAACTTCTTAAATTGTTGGGCATTTGTCCACGAAAAAGAAGACGTGGTTGCATATATTTTATCAAATTCCGAATGTATACACAAACTAAATTCATCACAAAAACGATCAAAATAACCAGCTGATTTAATAGCTGTTGAATACGAACGAGGATAATGATAACCCATATGTACTCGAGCCTGATTTATATAGGTTGCACGCATAAAAGCCATGCTATCTTTTTCAATAACAAGAATTTTCTCCCCTTTTCGGCCACAATAAAGAGCTGAATATAATCCATAAAGACCCGCACCAATGATTATCTTATCATACTGCATATTTCTACTTTATATTATTTTGAACTACAGTGGTGAACATATAGCGCTTAGGAACTATCATAATAGATGGTTCAGGATAAACGGGAACATTATAAAAATCTTGGATAGGCAATTCAGAGTACATTTTATTAACCGTTTCAATAAATGCCAATTTTGTTTTCACCACATACTTTGGTTTATCGAACTCAAAACTATTTAAAATACCAAATGAAAAAAGCAGTAAAAGCAAAAATACTGAAACTTTTGAAATCAATTTATGTAGGGTGTTTGATGATTTTTCTAAAATTCCTAGTGACATAAAAATTAAAAGAAGAAACATTACATTCTGTGCATAAAAATATCTATCGGGGTAAGAATTTACATAACTATCAATATAGTGGGTGATTCTTGGTCGTGTAATAAATGTAATACCAATTACCAAAATAGTTGAATAGAAAAAAAGCAAATATTCTCGGTATACAATGGCAGTTGACTTGAATACAAAATATAATAATGACAGCAAAAGAATAAATGCAAAAATTGCGTATCCATCAGTAAACGAAAGATAAAAGTTTGAAATAAATGGGAACAAAATAGCTCTTGATATAAGATTTTCGATTATACTTGACATATTTAAAGCCTGATCCTGAAAGGGAGTAATCACTACAACTGTTGCTTTAATATAGGCTATATAAACGAACAAGAGAACAGAGATAGAAACTACGATTGCAAATGATACGGAAAAAACATCTAATTTATGTATTTTAAAATCTTTTAAATAGATTTTTTCAAGAATAAAATAACTAAAATAACTAAACACCAAGATAGCTGTAATTGGATTTGTTAAAATACATATAACTAACAATATATCTATTATAACTATTTTTGAATAGCTCTCTTTATTTATAATTATGCGTTTAAGGAGAAGCATAGCAGCTAAAGGAAAAAACACAAAACCCAAATTCAAAATACGACCAAAAAATTCATTTGAGGAATTTCCGAACGGAATAAAAGTTAATAAAAGCACTAATACGATCAAATATTTTATTGAAATATACTTTTTCAATAAAATTATAGGAGAAGCATTAAAACAAGAAATAAATAAAAAAGAAACAAATGAAACAGTATATGGCAATAAACTCATGTCATATCCGTAAAATGCAAACGCAAGGAACTTAGAGATATATAACAACATTATATTTCCAATAACAAAATAATCTGGCCGAGCATTAATCATTGCTGTCCAGAAACCATTATTCATGATAACCGACATCCATGTGGCATCTTCTGCAAATAATACTGGATTGATAAATGAATCCATATTTCTTAAAACGAGAAATAGAAAAATAATTGGGATGAAAACAAAAAATAAGATCGAATGAAAATCTTTTGTCTCAACTGCTTTCTTTAATTTTTTAATCATTGAAATGATTAATACAATTACAACAAATGCCAAAATAAATAAGGAAAATAATTGTTTAGAATTGGCATTTGTAGAACTTGCTATTATTGAAAATTCGCCCGTATTAATGCAAATTTCAGGATCAATGGCACTTTCAATAGTCACAACTTGAATGTTTTTTTCAAGCGTTTCAGTCATTGATGTGATATCATAACAGGATGTCAAATTGTTTATATCAAATTCTCGAACCCTGTCCCCATTATTGTCAAGTAAACATAAATCAAAGATGGTAATTTGTGCTGCACCTTTAAGAATTGGATCAAAACGGAGACCTTTATAATTCCCGGCTGGGATAGGAAAATAAACACGCTGTACTTCACTCCCCTTTTTATAATAATATAGAGCTGAATTTTCTTCATTACAACCTTTACCATTATCGTAATATAATTGTGCCAGCGCATCAGTATTATTACTTTTGAATTCGACATAAAGATAAGCTGTTCTATCAGTTTGTTTAAGGCCAAATGACAATGCAATAACGAATGAAATAATTAATGCTGAGAGAATAATAAGGCCATTACTTCTTACTATTTTAAAAATTGTTTCTTTCATATTAAGCAGGTTTATATTTACCTATTAAATTGTTAAAAAGTATTTTTAGCAGATCACTATTCCCTTTAAAAAAACTTATTTTAGTTGGCGTTTTTTCTCCCTTCGGATATGCACGAATTACAGGCAATTCACACACTCTCATTTTTAATTGGCTTGCACGTACAGATAAATATGCCAACAACTCGTATCCAACAAATATTTCACGAAGTGGCTGAACATCTGGGTGTGTTAAGTAGTTCATCGAGTACCCTCTAAAAGCATTGGTGGTATCCGTAAAGTAATATTTTGCAGTTAAAGATATAATTGGTGCATGAAGTAATTTAACTGATAGGTGCCGAATAAAAGGGGTATTTATAGCCTTGCCACCTTGAATATAACGTGAGCCTTGAATAAAATCATATCCCTCATCTAACTTATTAATAAAAAGCGGAACACTTTCAATGCTATCTTTATTATTACCATCAATTGAAATAATTCCTTTATACCCTCGCTGCATTGCCCACCAAAAACCCATTCGAATTTGGGCAGCCTGTTTTCCTGTATCTTTTTTTATGAGAAGTGTATTTACACCTAAGCTTCTTAATAATTTCTCATCAGTACATCCATCGTTTGAATTGCCATCACAAATAATAATATCAACTAATTCATTTATTTTATGTAATTGTGCTCGCTTTAGTTCATTAGATATCCGTTCTCCTTCATTAATAATTGGAATTAGAAGACAGTATTTAGCATTTTTTGCAGCATACTCGTGGCATTCAAACTTAGGGACCCCGTTTATTTTCTCATATATCATGCGAAAATCTCCTTTATATATTCTATTATTCGTTTTAACTCAACAATATTTTCTTGATTTTTCATCTCTATGGAAACAAAATTCTGATACCTTAATTTATTTAGGATAATGGCAAGTTCCTTATGAATATCTCGAGATTGAATAGGCATCAAATTTGGCTCACTAATATGAACATGATTTACAAGATTAATGTTATCTGCAATTAATGTTAACTCCTCATTGTTCTCGAGAATAGTACCAAAATCAATATTAACTTTTATTCCTTCATTATCAATCTGATTTACTAAATTAAAAGCTTCCAAACTTGTATTTATAAAATTAGTGCCATAAATTGTTGGATTAGGTTCAATAGCCACAATCGTGTTTTTCAATTTTGCATAGTCTCCAAGCTCATTAAAAAATTCAATTGCTATGTAAAGCTGATCCATTCTATCAATAATTCTATTTTTTGGACAACCGAAAACAATATTTTTACACTGCGTTGCATGCGCAAAGTCAATTGCCTTCTTAGTATAGTCGAGCAATATCATCCGTTCTTGTTCACTACCAAATATTCGCTCCGTCTTACCATACCATATTGATTGCATCGATGCAATTCTCAAAGTATAGCGATCGAATATATTAGTTGAGATTTGCTTTGCTTCAGCAAGTTTATCATAGGGTAAAGATGGGAAAAAACGTGTTGGAGCAATCTCAAGACCTTCATAAGAAAGTGATTTCAGAAAATCATATATTTCCAAATCATGCCCCTCTGACCATGCAATATTTGAAATGGATAACTTCATGCTTCTTTAGATCTAATAAATTTTACAATGTCTTTTATTATATAATCTTTATTGAGAATGTAACCATTATTTCCACTAAAAAGTGTATCGTATTTCGTTTTGAAATTATATTTTGGAGGTGTATTTGATAAATGATTAGTAAATTCCACTCCCTTTAATTGTTTATACAATTCTGAAATTATAATGGGCTCAGTTGCTAAATTTATCTTTTTAACTTTAGTCTCAACAGCAACCTGAATATGTGCCCATAAATTCGATAAATTATAAAACTGAAAAGAAGCCCTACTATCGGTAAAATTAAGAGCATTAAAGCCTACTGTGAGAAAATGATTCTTTAAAAACACACGTTCATCTTTGCTTAATTCGTTACAGCCGTACAATCCATTTTCTAATCTTTTATAATAATTACCTATAATTGAATTTTTATTAAATAATTCCTGATATTTTTCATTATTTAACATAAAAGGAATGATGTTTAAATAATCATAAATAAAATTCTTTTTTATATTCTCGCCATATAAGCCAGGTAAACGAACAATTAAACAATCTTCAAAATGAGTCTCAACCCATTGTTCTAAATAATAACGATGCAAGCCATAAGGGTGCAAATCCTCTAATTCAATTTCACTATCTTCATTAACGTCTATAGGAGTTTTGTAAACGTCAATAGTCGAAATCAGAATAATTTTCTTAGGGTTTATTTTCCGAATATCAGCAAAAGCATTTTTAATATTCTGCAAATCCGTTTCGGGTTCTTTATTCGCTAAATACTTCTCTGCACGTACTCCACAATATACCAATATTTCGGGCTGAGTATCAAAGGCACTCTCAATATTTTTTGAATTATAAAAACCATCAAATACTGTTTGCTTAAACAAATTTGAGCCAACAAATCCTGTATATCCAACCAATGAGTTCATTTGAAGATGTTAAAAGTTTGATTGTAAAGCTTATATAATTACTGCTATTAAAAGTTATTGTTCAAATTTAACAAAATATGATAAATATTCTGTTAAAAGCCGTAAAAATAAGGTATAAAAGCGCTATATGAGATGAGAAGTGATGAATAAAAATAAACTCGGTCATTGCACAGGTTCAAGAAATCAATAGGATGAAGGACATTATTCTTGTTTTGATATTCTGACGCATTTTTCTGTACTATCAGTTTGAGAGCAACAATATAAAAAAAATAAAATCGTATGCCCATTTTATAACTATCTACATTCACATCTTTGATGTCTATCTCAATATGAATATGCGCTAAGTGTCGTCATTAAATATTTTGAAATATTTATACACCATATCACAATCATAACCCCTCGATGCGGCAAAGCGTAGAAGTGTAGCCTTCTTTTTTATGGTGTCACTATGTTTTATTTGAGCTAATTTCTTTGTCAACTCCCTCTTTACAATCTCTTCATAATTAGCATCTATAAGGGTCTCTAATGCCTCCTTGATTAATTTTTCGGGGATATGTTTACGTTGCAGTTCAAGCGAAATTTTGAATTTACCCCAATGACTGTATTTTATTTTGCTCTCAGCAAATAATTTAGCATAACGACTTTCATCTATAAAACTATCTTGAATTAAACTATCAATAAGTGCCTCGTGATGTTGAGCATCAAGTCCCCAATCTACAAATTTTTTACGAATATCATACGCACATTTTTCCTCGCGACCACATATTTCTCGAGCCTTCTTTAGTGCCGTATTTTTATCTATATCTTTTTTAACTCTAAGCATACTGTGTTATATAAATAGTGATCTGCCGAAGCTGATTACTTTTACTTGTCACTTATTTTAATTCCTACCAATCGCTGCTGGATGCATCCAAACTCCTTTAACAATACGGTTTTTATCATGAATATCTTTAATAATTTCAACGCCTGAAAAATTGTATTCAATCATCATGGTTTGTACATGTGGCGCAAAATGTTCATGTATTTCAAACCATAATTCGCCCCCATCGGTAAAATGATTTATTGCAAACTCCATTATGGCTTTATAAAATACCAAGGGGTCGTTTTTTGAAACAAATAATGCTAAATGTGGTTCGTAATTCAAAACATTGGGATGCATTGTTAATTGCTCGTTTTGGGGTATATAGGGCGGATTGCTAACAATAAGATTGTATTGGGTTTTTAGCTGAGGCAATTTTAAAATATCTGCCTGTACAAATGTTATTTCTGTGTTTTGTTCTACCGCATTTAACTTTGCTATAACAAGTGCTTCTTCTGATATATCCAAAGCACTAACATTCGCCATTGGCATATTCTTTTTTAAACTAATAGCAATACAGCCACTCCCTGTTCCAATATCTATTAAAGAAATACTATTCTTCTTTTTGCTTGCGTTTATTATATGATGAACAAGTTCTTCTGTTTCCTGACGAGGTATGAGAACAGAGCCATTAACATGCAATACCAAACCATAAAAATCGGCTTTCCCTATTATATATTGAATTGGTTTATTGTTTTTTAGCTCCCTTAGTATGTTGTTCAGCGTTTTAAAAGAAGAAATAGGTATCTTTGTATCAGGCGAACTCACTAAATCTTTAAATGACATTTTTAACACATGCTCTAGCGCAATGCGAAGTAATGCTTGAATTTCCTGTAAAGGATAAACACCATTCAATTCATCTTGAAATATGGTGCTAAATGTTTTTATTGTAGGTATTGCCATAAAGCAAAAATAAGAAGAAAACGGAAAAGATGAAAGATGAAAGAATAGAAAGTTTTGAGAAAGCGTCAATGGACGAGAATTATATGAGCCGATGTCTTGAATTGGCGCGTTGTGGACAAGGAAGTGTATCGCCAAATCCGATGGTAGGATCTATTATTGTATGTGACAATAAAATAATTGGCGAAGGTTATCATAGGCAATATGGCAATGCGCATGCAGAGGTAAATGCGGTAAATAGCGTCAAAGAAAAGTCTTTGCTTAAACGCAGCACTATATATGTAAACCTAGAACCTTGTTCACATCATGGCAAAACACCTCCATGTGCCGATATGATAATACGTGAAGGTATTCCCAATGTTGTTGTTGGTATGGTTGATGTATTTTCAGATGTATCTGGACGCGGAATTTTTCGAATGGAAGAGGCCGGAATCAATTTAAGAATAGGCGTTCTCGAAGAAGAATGTTTGTTGCTGAATAAACGTTTTATTTGTTATCATGAAAAAAAGCGACCTTATATCATTCTTAAATGGGCACAATCAGCCGATGGACTGCTTGACCATAAACGAAAATCAGATAATGAGCGAAAACCTTCATGGATAAACGATGAAAAAGAATTGATACTCGTTCACAAATGGCGTACCGAAGAGCAAGCTATAATGGTTGGAACGAACACTGCTATTAATGATAATCCTAAATTAAATGCACGTTTATGGAAAGGAAAAAATCCTTTGCGCGTGGTGCTTGATCGTACTCTGCGTATCCAGCCTGATTCTTCGCTATTTGATAGAAGTATTCCCACACTCGTTTTTACCGAAAGAAACAAGTCTTCAACAAATAATTTAGAATATTGTAAAATAGATTTTACTATAAATGTTATTGATCAAGTACTTGAACAGCTCTACAAACGTGGTATTCAGTCAGTATTAGTAGAAGGAGGCGCCATGCTATTACATGCATTTATTGAAAGTAATCAGTGGGATGAGGCGCGTGTATTTAGAGGAAAAAATAATTTTGATGAAGGAACAAAAGCTCCAATAATATCGAGTAAGCTAGTGTCACAGGATATTTTGACGTCAACCTACCTCTCCGTTTATCGTAATCCGCAACAGGAAGATTTACTACCACAAAAGGGATGACAATTAAATAGGTCTGAAATCGCGCACCATGAGCTGTAAATTTATATTACCCATAAAATCATTTTCCTCAATGGTATAACAAATATCGAATTTGCCTGACTCCTTCAGACTATCATAGTAATGCGCCAAACCAAATGCTATTCCAGAGATATTTGATTTGGTATCGCCAACTTTATACGCATTTAATTTTAGATGCTCTTGAGTACTGCCTACTTTTTTAAGACTATTCATATCGGTCGTTCCCAGCGAGCAAAAAACAGGAGTCATATTTTCAGGACCGAATGGTTCAAATTGTTTTAGGACTCGGAAGAATTTAGGATTAATATCTGAAAGAGATAATTCTGCGTCAATTTCAAGTGTAGGAACCATCATTTCAGGTGTTGTTGAAGCAAGTGCTTTTGCTTCAAACATCTCGCGAAAAGCTGGTACATTCTCAGCTTTAAGGGTAAGGCCTGCCGCGTGCTTGTGGCCGCCATAGGTTTCAAGCAAACAGCTACATTCTTCAATGGTCTTATACAGATCAAATCCAGCTATTGAACGAGCTGACCCACATGCAAAACCATTTGAGCGCGTAAGAACAATTGTTGGCTTATACCAATTCTCAATTAAACGAGAAGCCACAATGCCTACCACGCCTTTATGCCAGTTTTCATTATACACAACCGTTGAGCGTGAGTTTGCATAAAGAGGATCCGCAGTAATCATTTGTATGGCCTCTTCGGTTATATTTTTATCAAGGTCTTTGCGTTCATTGTTTAGAATATTAATACGTGCTGCAATTTCAAATGCCGCTTCACATGTTGATGCTGTTAATAAATCAACCGCTGTAGTACCATTACCAATCCTTCCAGCAGCATTAATGCGTGGACCAATTCGAAATACAACATCTTCAACACGTAAGGCTTTCCCTTCAATATTAGCAATTTTTATTATCGCTCGTAATCCAAGTGAAGGCTCTTTTGACAAACGCTGTAAACCATGATATACAAGAATTCGATTTTCGCCCGTAATAGGTACAATATCAGAACAAATGCTTACAGCAACTAAATCGAGCAAATCGTAAAGATCATCCACAATCATGTTATTATGAATAGCAAAAGCTTGCAATAATTTAAAACCAACCGCACAACCGCTTAAAAATTTGTATGGGTAAGGGCAGTCGTTACGCTCAGGGTCAAGAACAGCAATAGCTTCGGGCAATGTTTCGCCTGGTAAGTGATGGTCGCATATAATAAAATCAATTCCCTTTTCACTTGCATATAATATTTTTTCATTTGATTTTATCCCGCAGTCAAGAGCGACCATGAGCGTATAATTGCCAGCAGCAGCATAGTCAATCCCTTTGTAAGAAATGCCATAGCCTTCAGCATAGCGATCGGGAATATAATAGCCAAAAAAATGACTGCAACGCCCACCATGGTACTTTTTCGTGAAGAACGAGTAAACCAAAGCAACAGCAGTAGTACCATCAACATCGTAATCACCATAGATCAGAATTTTTTCATTGTTTTGTAACGCTCGTTCAATGCGTTCAATCGCCTTATCCATATCCTTCATCAAAAAAGGATCAATAAGATCGTCTAAGGAAGGACGAAAAAATGCACGTGCCTCTTCATAATTACGAACACCACGTTGTGAAAGTAAATTAGCAAGACTCGTTGATATATTGAGTGCTTCACTTAAATGCTTTACTATTGCCGCATTGCCTGCAGGCTTTATGTACCAGTTTTTCTGCACGTTTTAATAATGATTTTCAAAAGTAGATATTATTTTGCTGAAATGGAATAAAGAGATTTGAATGATATCAACAAAGAGAAGAATTAAACGAAGTACAGTGATAAATATTAGGTTAAATCAGATTATTATACAGCAATACAATTCATAACAAATCTTATGTTCAATCTGAATATCAATTATATTGAATCACATGTTATAGCGCATCAATCAAAATTAAGAATTCCTAATCCATTATTTGTAAAGTATATTTCAGTAGGCACAAACCTTTTACTCAAATTGGAGTATATAAGAATACATTGCATTATTATTCTACAAATATCGGCGCATATTCAAGTATATCTAAAGGTCAACATATTAATACATTTACAGATAAAATAGATTCAGATAATATATAGGAGGTGCACAATTATGCAGTATCAATTCTATATATTCCGATTCTTAAAATGAACCAAAAAAAAAGTGCTTCGTTTTCACCAAGCACTTTTTTATTTTGTAGTTTTTCTGATTAATTCTTCGAGTATACTTTTACCCAATCAATATCAAATGTGGCGGGTAATTTTGTTTCATCAACATTACCATAAAGACCTGAGCTAAGTGCAATATACATGGGCATTTCAGGCACATCAGTTGTTATCGTTTTTGCTTCTAGTTCATTTATATACCAAGTCATTTTACCTGGCTCCCACTCTAAGGTGAAGATATGAAAATCTTGTCCGTATTTAGCACCGCTCAATAAGGTATTTACATTTTTTCGTATTCCTTTTTTGCTGAGCTGTCCCCAAAAAATACCAAGGCTCAATTTGTTTTTTTCGTACTTAAAAATATTCACCTGTGGTAGTGCTTGGTCGCCTGCCAACCAAGCCGTATGTGTTCCAACTTGCTGATCGTTCATTTTTGCTTTAATCTCAATCTTACCATATTGAGGGCGGAATGATTTACCTGTGTTTACAACACCTGAGGTATAATCAAATTCGCGTGGATGGAAACCTGCATACGGATTCCAAACATTACCTTTACGATGCTCTTTTTTAGTTACAATTTTAAGATTACTATCTTTTAACTCCAAATTTTCACCATCGGTTACTAAATGTTTATCCATAACAATGGAATATGTATCTTTAAGCATTTTATTGGCATAAAAATAATTTGTTATCCATTTTGCTTGATCAATCGTTTTTGTTTTTGCATCAAAATCATCTTCAAAAACAATTTTCCAGTTTTTTATTTCATCAAATTTTAAAGTGCCTTCTAATTTATAATACCAAACTATTTTTTCTGATTTGTTAAGTTGAATATATTCTTGTTGCTTTGCATATTCATCAGAAGCCAACCATTTTTTCTTGGAGCTTATGAGCATGTATTCCTTTACTTTACGAAACTCATCTGAATGAACCATTTTTTCAAGTGCAACATATTCATCTAATTCTTTTGATCCTTCTATATGCAAGTATTCTTGATAATTTGAATCGAGCTTGTATTTATAATAGAATTTTATTGCCGACGATTTTTTTAATTGATTATAACTTTCTAAAGTGGCGTAATCATCGCTTAACTTAAACTCTTTAGCTGGCATGCTATTTTGTTTTTCAACAAAGGCTTGTGTATTAACTTTCTTTTCGAGTTTAATATATTCCGCTAATTCGCTTGATCCTTCTGTGTGAATAAAATCAGCTAGTTTAGACGAAGTCTTTACCTTGAAATACGTTTTAAATGCTGCCGATTTCTTCAATGCAAGATACGCTTGCTCTTTTTCATATTCAGTAGTATCGCTGAATTTTTGTGCCATGATTTTGCTTTTAGCTTCCGTAAATGCAGAATCAGTGACGAATTTTTTTAATTCTTCGTAATGTGCTAATTCAGGCGATTTTGCAAATGCATGATAATCATCATACTCTTTTTGCAATGCAGTACGGCGTGACTCAACCGACGATGTTTCAGGAATGAACCCGAAAAATACCTTGACTTTAGAAATTATTGACATCTTTAATACCTTTTAAGACTGCTAAAAATAGGAAATCTTTTCATAAATGCCAATTAATAGCTTGTTTTTTTTGACCATTATAAGTGCAAAAGACCTTCAATTACATATTGGTTCTTATCTTTTCTCGATTTTTCAATACCTTTGACTAGTTTAAATACAATAAATATGGAAGCGAATGGCTTAAAATTTAGGCATTGTATTGATATTCAGGTACGTTATTCAGATATTGATATGAATGGCCACGTAAACAACACTATTTATGGGCATTATTTTGATACTGCACGGGTTCATTATTTTGAGTCCATACTTAAATATGAGATTGATTGGAATAAAGATTCTATTATAATGGCGCATACGGAAATAGATTATAAATCACCTATCTTTTTTCATGACAAGACCCGAATTTATACAAAAGTAAGCCGACTAGGGAATAAGAGTTTTGATATGCGACATGTAGTCCTTGATATTCAAACTGGCGAATTAAAAACGATAGCCATGGCCGTTATGATTGCCTATGATGTGATTAGTCATAAAACGATTGAAATACCTAAGGTCTGGAGAAATGCCGTTCTTGAATACGATACGGAGGTAGTATAGTTTATTTATTGATATCGAGAAATCCTTCTGGTAAATCAAACAGTATGGTTCTCTCCTTATGATTCACCTCTTTTATAAATGCCTCATTGATTGGAATAAGTATCTCTCCTTTATTAATTTCAAAAAGCGGGTTTCGCTTCAAGTCAAGCAATCCATCAATAGTACCAATAATTCCGTGATGTACATCGGAGGCAATATAGCCAATCATATCTGGCTCATCGGAGTTCAATTTTTTCTTCGTTTTGGGTTTGTGTTCAGCCAAAATATAAACCTCAATATCTCTGTAGTTCTCTGCTTTATCAATGGTATTAATTTCCTCAAAATGCACTACTACCGAAGTATGTGATTGAACATTAATTTCGTCGGGGAAAAAGGGTACAGGCTGATTATCTAGTAAAAGCAGGAGGAGTTTTATTTTTTCAATCCACTCGGGTATTCCATCCGGATTACGAAGCTGTATACCACCATTTACCCCATGCGTTTTGGAGAGCCTCCCAATGTAAATACATTCATTTGTTGAAATCATAGTAATGAGTGATCTGCCGCGGTGTAGTGTTGAAAAATGAGTTGTGGAAAAAAAAGAAAGCCCCGCATACAGCGAGGCTTTAGTATTTTAAGATGCTGATTATGCTTGTGCTTCAGCAGCAGGAGATTCAGCAGCTTTTGCAGCAATTTGTTCAGCTTCCTGAGCAGCTTTGGCTTCAGCAGCTTCCTTTGCGAGTTCTGAACTCTTTTGTAGGATTGCTGCAGCTTTTGCTTCTTTCACTTTTACTTCAGCTTCGAGTTTCTTACGTTTCTCGTCAATCTTGGTTTTTGTACCATGGCTTTTTGTTGCCTGAACTTTTGAATCTTTTTCTTTGGTCCAAGCTTCAAATTTTGCTTCTGCCTGCTCATTGGTGAGTGCGCCTTTTTTTACGCCTTCTAATAAATGCTTTTTAAGCATTACACCTTTGCTTGACAGAATTGACCGCATGGTATCGGTCGGCTGTGCGCCTGTTTGTAACCAATGTAAGGTTTTCTCGAAATCAAGTTCGATAGCTACCGGATTGGATTTGGGATCGTAAGTGCCAAGTTTCTCTATGAACTTGCCATCACGTGGCATTCTGCTATCAGTCGCTACTATGTGGTAAAACGCCTGATGCTTCTTCCCTTTTCTGCTTAATCTGATTTTAACTGGCATTGTATTATTTAATTAAATTTAAAAATTAGGGAAGGCAAATATAGGAGAAAAATCATATTTTAAGGCGTTTATAGTATAAAAAGAAGAATATTCATAAAAATAAATGTCTTTAAACATTTAAGAATAGGTATTTGATATATAGATTGTTGAGGGTTTAGGCAGATCGATTGGGCTTCATTTGATCACCTTATTATAATACTAAAATTACGGAAGACATTCTTCTAACTTGCTTATATTAAAATGAATAGTATATATTTCTCGGCTAACATTCTAATTATTATATGAATATATAATTGCCTCATCAAATACCAGGCGAAGCAAAGATTTGTTCGCCCATGGTAAAAATGGAATATGGAGCGCTCCATACAACATCTCCACTGTACGAGGATCGCAATATGCTAACATTCATAAACTTAATATTACAAAACGATCAAATGGTTTATAATTGTTCAGAATCAAATATACATAGGCAAAAAAGGTATTCACTTTTAAACAAAACGAAGTTTACAGAATTTGCAAGGATAGGGTATGAAAAAACAAAAGTTTTGAACAGTGAAAAATAGCCCCTTGTAAATGGTTAATTTTACTTTTCTATTTTTCCCGCAATATATTTATAAATTATGATTCCATTTACCCATTTACATTTACATACTCAGTATTCAATACTTGATGGTGCCTGCAACATTAAAGACCTAATGGCTAAAGTTACAGCTGATGGTATGACGGCTGTTGCAATTACCGATCATGGGAATATGTTTGGGGTAATGGATTTTATTGGGGCTGCCACAAAAGCGGGTGTTAAACCAATTATTGGATGCGAAGTGTATGTTGCCAATAATAGCCGACATGATAAAGATAAAAATGATAAAGACGACCGTAGCGGAAACCATTTAGTGTTACTCGCAAAAAATAAACAAGGCTACCAGAACCTTGTAAAAATGGTATCGGCCTCATGGGTTGATGGTTTCTATTATAAGCCACGTATTGATAAAGATTTGCTGCGTCAATACCATGAAGGGATCATTGCAAGCACCGCCTGTCTTGGAGGTGAAATTCCTCGTTTAATTGAAGATGAGCAGATGGAAAAAGCGGAAGAGACGCTTTTGTTTTTTAAGGAATTATTTGGCGAAGATTTTTATATAGAATTGCAGCGCCATCAATCAGGAAACCCCGAAATGGACCGCGATGTATATCAGCACCAAGTAAAGGTGAATGCGGGTTTAATAGAGCTTTCTCAAAAATATAATGTTAAAATTATTGCTACCAATGATGTGCACTTTATTAATGCTGAAGATGCTGAGGCGCATGATATTTTAATTTGCTTAAATACAGGCAAAGACTTTGATGACGAAGGTCGCATGCGTTATACGCGCCAAGAATATTTTAAGACACAAAAGGAGATGAACGATCTCTTTACTGATATTCCGCAAGCAATTGAAAATACAAATGAAATAGTAAATAAAATTGAGCTCTATCAACTCAAGAGTGAACCGGTAATGCCGCACTTTCCAATTCCTGATACGTTTACAGATGGCGATGATTATTTAGCGCATTTAACATACGAGGGCGCTAAGGTTCGATATGGAGAAATAACAGATACGATTCGTGATCGTTTAGATTTTGAGTTGGGCGTTATTAAACGAATGGGGTTTCCTGGTTACTTTTTAATTGTGCGAGACTTTTTGCAAGAAGCACGACGTTTGGGGGTTGCCGTTGGTCCAGGCCGCGGTTCAGCCGCAGGTTCAGTAGTAGCCTATTGCAATTATATTACCGATATTGATCCTATTCATTACAAACTTTTGTTTGAGCGTTTCCTTAATCCCGATCGTATATCCATGCCCGATATTGATATTGATTTTGATGAAGACGGTCGTGAACGTGTTATTGAATATGTTATTAATAAATATGGTGAGAATCGTGTAGCACAGATTATTACTTTCGGCACTATGGCTGCAAAGATGGCAATTCGCGACGTAGCGCGTGTACTACGCTTGCCATTACCCGATGCTGATCGAATTGCTAAATTGGTTCCTGAGCGCGCCGGTGTTTCATTAAAAGAAGCCTTTAATGAGGTGAATGAGTTAAAACAAATACGTGATGCGGGTAGTGAACTCGAAAAGAAAACTCTTCGCTTTGCACAAACCTTGGAAGGATCGGTTCGACAAATTGGAACACATCCTTGCGGCATCATTATTGCTCGTGAAGATTTGAATGAATATCTTCCAGTTTGTCGGGTTAAGGAATCGAAAATGCTCGTTACTCAATATGAGGGTTCTTTTGTTGAGAATGTAGGTATGCTCAAAATGGACTTTTTAGGGTTAAAAACCTTATCAATTATAAAAGATGCTGTAAATTTTATAAAGCAATCGCAAGATGTGGATATTGTTCTGGAAAAAATTCCGCTTGATGATGCTAAAACATACGAGCTATACAGCAAAGGGGAGACTACAGGTTTATTCCAGTTTGAATCGCCTGGCATGAAAAAATATTTGAAGGATTTAAAGCCGAATCGTTTTGAAGACCTTATTGCAATGAATGCTCTGTTTCGTCCGGGCCCTATGGATTATATACCAAGCTTTATTAAGCGTAAACATGGGAAAGAAAAAATAGTTTATGATTTTCCGGTAATGGAAGATTATTTGACCGAGACTTACGGTATTACCGTTTACCAAGAACAGGTAATGTTACTATCGCAAGCAATGGCTGGTTTTACAGGTGGTGAAGCCGATTCGTTGCGTAAGGCAATGGGTAAAAAGTTGCGCGATGTAATGGATAAAATGAAAACGAAATTCATTGACGGTTGCAAAAATAAAGGAATGGATGTTGAGAAGGTGACCAAAATATGGACCGATTGGGAATCTTTTGCTGAATATGCTTTTAACAAATCACATTCTACTTGTTACGCTCAAGTATCATATCAAACGGGCTATTTAAAAGCAAACTACCCAGCCGATTTTATGTCGGCCGTTTTAAGTCGTAACCTAAGCGATATAAAAAAGATTACCATTTTTATGGATGAATGTCGTCGTATGGGCATTCAAGTATTAGGCCCCGATGTGAATGAGAGTAATATGATGTTTACGCCAAACAAAGCAGGGAATATACGCTTTGGAATAGGTGCTGTAAAAGGAGTTGGCGAAGCCGCCGTTGAAAAAATTATTGAAGAACGAAAAGCAAGTGGGCCGTATAAAGATATTTTTGATTTTGTAACCCGTGTAAATCTTCAGGCAGTAAATAAAAAATCGTTTGAAGCATTAGCCGTAGCTGGCGGTTTTGATGCCTTTGCCGATGTTAAACGATATCAGTATTTTGCTAAAGATGACAAAGGGATTAGTTGGATTGAACATTTGATGCGCTTTGGAGCAAAAATGCAGCAAGATAAAAATGGTAGTGGGGGTAATCTTTTTGGCGATAGCAAAGCTACAGCCGTTGTTAAACCTGATATACCGCACAGCGAAGAATGGAACACACTTTATACACTCAGCCAAGAGAAGGATGTAATTGGCATGTATCTCTCTGCACATCCCTTAGATGAATTTAAATTTGAGATTGACACTTTCGCTAATGTGAGTTTAGCTGATATGCACGATATGCCTAAGGTAGCAAATCGCGATTTAAGCATTGCTGGTATGATTACAGAAGCAAAACATGCTACAGGGAAGAACGGAAAACCCTATGCCTCGGTAATTATTGAAGACTATACTGATACCTACAAATTTATGCTCTTCTCTCAGGATTATATGAGCTTTAAAAACTACCTTACCAAGGGATATAGCTTGCTAATAAAGGGCAAGGTGCAAGCGAGAACATGGGGTGGTCGAGAGAACTCTGATAATCCGGAAATGGAGTTTAAAATAAAGACTATGGAGCTATTGGCTAATGTAAAAGAGGCAATGGTTAAAAGTATATCCTTACGCGTTTCAATTAACGATTTATCGGATGATCTAATTGAATCTATAAACGGAATGTCTGACGATAAACATGGCAAGGCTCTTTTAAAATTTATCATTTTTGACCCAGAAGAGAATTTGCTCGTTGAAATGTTTTCAAGAACCCGTAGGGTCAATGTTACCAATGATTTAATTAAATTTTTGCAGTCAAATCCAGAAATAGTGTACAAGGTTAACTGAAAAATTTGTATATTAGCGATACTGAAATGAGAAATGATGAAGGTTGAGTGATGGATACTAGACGTTACGTGTTGACCGCTTAAAAATTGAAAACGGAACCGACACTGCGAAATTAAATTATTAATTTTGAGCGTTTTAATTGATGATGTTTTATGATTAAAGAGTTCATATTCTAAGTAAATAATAAATTGTAATAATATAAAACTAAAGTTATGACAATAGATGTAAATGATGCGAATTTTGACGAGATTGTATTAAAGTCAGATAAGCCTGTTATTGTTGATTTTTGGGCTGAATGGTGCGGTCCTTGCCGTATGATAGCTCCCATAGTGCATGAGATAGCCGAAGATTTTAAAGATCGAGCATTGGTATGCAAAGTAGATGTTGACTCAAGTACTGAAGTAGCTTCGCGTTTTGGTATTCGTAACATACCAACCATTTTATTTTTTAAAGACGGTGTAATTGCTGATAAACAAGTAGGTGCCGTACAAAAAAGCGCATTGGTAAATAAACTTGAAGCACTATTGAAATAAGAATATTCTTTTGAAAAGGAAGCCGGTTTCTGAAAAGAGGCCGGCTTTTTTATGAATGTTAAGGTGAAATGTTATACGTGGTGTACAATTATGCAGAATTGATTTGAAATACCGTTATTAGCGTATAATTATAGAGAATCAGTAATTTTTTATTAAATTAGTATTTTAGATCATAAAATAAATAATAACAATATTCTTGTGAAAAAAATACTACTTGTTTGTATTGCATCAATTCTATTATGCAATGGCTATTCACAAAATTTACCTTCGGGTAAAAAGCTTATAATAAAAACAACTTTGGGCGATATAAAAGTTTTGCTTTATGACGAAACTCCTTTACATCGCGACAATTTTATTAAACTTGCCACAACAGGGGTATACGATAGTGTGCTTTTTCATAGGGTCATAAAAAATTTCATGATTCAAACGGGCGACCCCGACTCAAAACATGCTTTAGCTGGAAAACAACTGGGAACAGGCGGTCCTGGCTATACCGTACAGGCCGAAATTAATCCCAAATTCTACCATAAGAAAGGAGCCTTGGCAGCAGCACGCCAAGGCGATCAGGTGAATCCTCAGAAACGCAGCTCTGGCTCACAGTTTTATATAGTAGTGGGCGAAGTCTTCTCTTTGCAAAAGTTGCAAGTTATGGAACAGAATGTAACAAATAAAATGAAAAAAGATTTTTACAAAAATTTCATGTATAGTGTTGAGAACGCAGACCTAATGAGCCGTATACATCAAGCACAAACAAAAAACGATACAGCAACGCTGAAGCAAATTAATTTGGAATATCAAACTAAATTTGAAGAGGCTTGGTCAAAAAATCCTCCTTTTAAATATTCTCCTGAGCTCACAAAAATATATACCACAATTGGAGGCACACCTCATCTCGATAATGAATACACTGTTTTTGGCGAAGTAATTGATGGTATGGATGTAGTTGGACGCATCAACAACACTATTACAGGCCAAGCTGACAGACCCGTTGAAGACATTCGTATTATATCAGCAAAATTGCTTCCCTAACTAAAACATATCTCGTTTGCGAAAGAAAAGAACACCAACAACGGCTAAGCCAAGCGAAATAAGAATCGCCCATAAAAATCCATAATGGTTATTCTCCCAATGATTCGGAACGTTCATTCCAAATAAACTCGCAACAAGCGTTGGTATCATCAAAATAATGGTGATGGAAGTAAGTTGTTTCATCACCACATTCAAATTGTTTGAGATTACCGATGCAAAAGCATCCATTAAACCTGAAAGTATATCGCTATAAATGCGTGCCATTTCTGATGCTTGTCGGTTCTCAATAATAACATCTTCGAGCAATCCCTGATCAATCAAATCAACATTTACAATTTTTGAGTTCTGTAATTTTGCAATCAAAATCTCATTCGATTTAAGAGAAGTTATAAAATATACCAAACTCTTTTCTACTTTAAGCAATTTTATTAATTCATGATTACGAGTTGAACGACGCAACTCATCCTCAATAGTTGAAGTTAGCTTATTAATATCTTTTAAATAACGCAAATAATAAGTAGCCGAACGGAATAATAGGTTGAGAATAAAATTGTGCTTGTTCTCAATATTAAACCCTTTTATACGCTGCAATAAATCAGGGTTTCCAACTTCATTTGAATGCGCACAAATGGTGATTATACTATTTACTGAAATCATTACCCCAAGTGGTAATGTGATATATGGAATATCCTCATCTGGCAAATATAAAGGTACACGCATAATAATTAATAACCAACGGCCATCAAGCTCAGTACGTGAACGCTCATCCACGTCAAGGGCATCACTAATAAAATCCTCAGGTACGCGGTAGTCCCTTTTAATCATCTCAATTTCCTCGTCGGTCGGATTGCTAACTTCAATCCAACAATTGCGCTCAAAGCTGGTGATCTCTTTTAGACCCTTATCTTGTTTCCACATTCTAATCATGACCGCACATTATTAAGGGTTAAACTGCAATTATTCAGGGTATTATACATAATAAACCCACCCGAATTCATAAAGATCGTTAATAAACTGAATGGCTTAAATAAGATTTTTGTCATACGCACATCCTCCTTTTAGCAAGACCCTGAGGATGCACACTTCCAGTGGAAACGCCTATCGACGGGGCTCGATGGTATTAATTAAACTACAATACTCAGGATCACTGTCCATTAGTTAAATTGATTGATTATGCTGCAAAGGTAGTTTTATTTTTTAATTTTCATCACCCAAGCAAAAATGTATCTTAAGGAATATAATTCTTCACAACAAAACAACATATTTTTTTAAATATCGGTCGAGGCTATATGCAGTAATGGATTTCGGGCTACTTTATGTCCACCTACACCGAAGATTGCATAAAAATTCTTCGTGATTTCCGAGTTTTTATCGTAGTCGATACTGCATTCTGCAAATATTTCAGTTACCTGTATGACAGCCTTATATAATTATGAGATAATGCCACATCATCCTATCATCTCTGCCGCAGCGGATCATCCTGCAAAACGATCTCAATATGCTGCAAACCCTCCGTCTCATTTGATATAAAAGCGGAGGTCTCAATCCCATTTACTTTAAAAGATCTTATTTTATTACCCGTCCCTTTGATATAAATATTTAATATCGCATTATGATAAGGAACATTAAGCAATCGAAGATTCTCGTATTCTTTCTCAACAAGCGGTTTAAAGCGAAGTCCATCGGAACAATACATCAATCCAAACAAACCCTTAACAACCAATGCAACATAGGATGCAGCACCCCACACCTGTCGTTCAGCAGATTTCCACTCTTCAATCTTATTATTATTGGTCTCCTGTATGCCACCATAAGGTATTCCGGTAATAGGATGATACATTTCTCTAAACTGTTTGTCTCTATATGCAAAACGTGCTATATTTGAAAATTCAAAATTAAAGATGTCATATCGCTCATACTTAGCAGCAGCCAATGCCCAAAAGCCGTTTACTTGCGTCCAAATAGTTCCAGAATGTCGGCCATAACTCGTTTTGCGTTTATTCACATAACGTGGAAAAGACGGATACAAACAGGGTATTCCAGCTGGTTCTATATGTGTATTTGCAAACAAAGTATCACATTGCTTTTTATCAGCTACACCAAATAATATAGCCATGGCAATGCCTGCACCTTCCTGATAATTGCAATTTCCATTAGGATCAATAAGATATAAATATTTTTGTGTGGTACTATCCCAAAAGTGTGCATTAATATTTTTGCGCAGCATTTTTGCTTTTAAACTCGCATTAAAAGAAGGCACTACCGTCTCTAATGCTTTTGCCATGGAGTCAATTAGAGTATATGCTTTATAATAAATACAATTGGTTGAGAGCGCCATCATGGGTAAACCAAAACCTTTGCTAATGCGTTTATCCGGATTTTCTTCAACCCATTTTGTAATATCACTCACCCAGTCTGCTCCTTTATATACGCCTGTTTTAGTGTAAATATCTGGATATGCTGATATGCCATCATTAAAAAAAGAGGCTCCTCTAAACAATCCTTTATCATAATCAAATTCTGTTTTCTCCAAATACTCTAATTGCGCAATAGAAGTACCCAAGGCCATCTTAAGCCATCGCTTCTCACCCGTATTCAAATATAACTCCCATGCTCCAATAATCCATAAAGGTGAATCCCAATACTGACCGCTCACACGAACCTTTTTAATAGCCGTATCAAGATACATTTGTGCTATAAGTGTATTCTTTGCAATACCCGGAAATAAAAAACCAGCCGCATTATAAACGTTTACCGATGCATCACGTGTCCATGGTCCAAAATAATCTATTCCGGCAAATAAAGTTGCTGCTTCGTGTTTCAGCAAGCCTTGTTTTATTGGTCGTATGTTGCTATAAATGTCTCCAATTGCAATATTAAAAGCATGTGCAATAGTATCGTTTTCAGTATTATTCGTTTTTAAAATAGCAATTGTTTCTATTGGTTTTTGCTTTTTACGATCATGGTTTTTATCATGATTTTTACAAGAAAATAAGGACACAAGTATAATTGCAAAAATGAACTCTTTCATATATTGATTTATTTAATTTTTTTTCTTTAATAGACTGAATTGAAACCCACTTTTAAACCTAAAATTTGTAATAAAAGCATTGGACACCTATTGTATAAGCTGGTACTGTTTCCGCTGATTGAAACAGTAATATCAGGAGTTTGTGAATAGCTAAAATCACATGCATTTTGCGATGTTGCGATCTATCTTATAAAAATAAAACGAAACAAAAGATGAGAAAATTAAGTTAGTATTTTGATGTCGAAATTAAGTAAAAATGATGACACAGCATAACATTGGATCCCATTTTATTAAAAAATGATTTTAATAATTATATATAAATTGCTGTAAATTTACCCTTTAGAATTTAATAATCATATTTAGCCAGGTCAAAACGACTTTCCCCATCATATTATTGAAATATAAATTATATTTACACTAGTTCAAAACAACTTATATAGTTGATAATTAAAAGCATGCGATTTTATAATTTATTCACAAACCATAAAATATATTTAGGAGGAAAATATAATGAAAATTGAGCTTCGTAAAGATTTTAAGTATTCTTTAATTGTACCAACAAGTATGGGCGTTCGCATTACCCCCGTTAACGGACAGCCGGTTCACACCAGCGATACCTTCACAATGCAAGCAACAAGTGCCGAAACTAATGTAGCTAATATCTCTGCTGCACTTGGACTACCCGTAAAGGTTCTCACAACCTTTGTAAAAGATAGTCCGATTGCGAGTTTTATAAAGAGCAACTTAGCCTCACGTGGTATGTCATTCGAAGGAAAAGAGGTGGCACAAGGTGGGCCATGGGGTTATCGTCATCAGTTTAATATAGCAGATAGTGGTTATGGATCACGTGGGCCGAGAGTTCAGAACGATCGTGCGGGTGAAGTTGGTCGTACTTTAAATGTAAAAGATTTTGACCTCGAACGTATCTTCGGAAAAGAAGGCGTTCAGATTGTTCATCTATCTGGATTAATCGCTGCTTTATCTCCTGAGACAAGCGTATTCTGTCTTGAACTAGCTCGTGCTGCTAAGAAACATGGCACACGTATATCATTCGACTTAAATTATCGCGCCACCTTTTGGAAAGGCAGAGAAGCCGAACTCAGTGCTATCTTTAAAGAAATTGCTAGCGTATCAGATATACTTGTGGGTAATGAAGAAGATTTTCAACTGTGCTTAGGCATTAAAGGACCCGAAGCTGGAGGAAAAGACATTGGATCACATATTGACAGTTTTAAAGAAATGATTGGTCGAGTAAAACAAACATTCCCTAATGCGTCAGTATTTGCTACTACTTTACGTCAGGTAATTAATACCAATTCACACTTATGGGGTGGCATTATGCTTGAAGGTGAAAATTGGCATATTGTTGAACCTCGCGAAATTCATGTTCTCGACCGTATTGGTGGGGGCGATGGTTTTGTAGGTGGTATGTTATATGCTATCTTAAAAGGGATGGATCCTGAAAAATGGATTCAGTTCGGTTGGGCCAGTGGCGCACTCGCTACAACATTTGTGACCGACTATGCCGTACCAGCCGATGAAGAAATGGTTTGGAGTGTTTGGGAAGGTAATGCCCGCGTAAAAAGATAATATAAAAGTTTAAGGAAATAAAGGCATCTCGTGTATAATACGAGATGCTTCTAATCTCAACAAAGTATCAACTTATCAACAAAACATGGACCCCTACGGCAGCAAACAATCTCAGTTCGACAAACGCTATATCGAAATGGCACAAATATGGGCTAAGAACTCGTATTGCCAAAGACGACAGGTAGGTGCACTCATCGTAAAAGATAAGATGATAATCTCTGATGGCTATAACGGAACACCATCGGGCTTCGAAAATATTTGTGAAGATGAGCATGGCAAAACAAAACCCTATGTGTTACATGCCGAAGCAAACGCAATTACTAAGGTAGCAAAATCAAGCAACAGCAGCGAAGGTGCTACTTTGTATATCACCACATCACCTTGTATTGAATGTGCTAAATTAATTATTCAGGCTGGAATTAAACGCGTTGTATATTACGATTTATATCATATTGAAGACGGCATACGTTTACTTGAGAGAGCAGGAATTGAAATACTAAAAATTGAACCTTGATTATGAATCGTCGCACACAAATTCTTTTGCCACTAATTATTTCTGTAGCACTTGTAATCGGAATACTTCTTGGTTCGTATATATCACGCAAAAAACCAGCTGATAAATATTTTATTTACGCCGGAAAAGGAAAAATAAACGAAGTGCTCAACTATATAATGGGTGAGTATGTTGACTCTGTTTCACAATCAATGCTTGAAGAAGCTGCCGTTGTGGCTATGCTCGATAGTCTCGATCCTCATTCTGTATACATTCCTCCCGTTGATCTCTCAGCCGTAAATGAGTCTATTGAAGGTCAATTTAGCGGTATTGGCGTTCAGTTTAATATGCAAAATGACACGGTAATAGTTATTAAAACAATTCCAAATGGACCTTCTGAAAAAATTGGAATATTGGCTGGCGATCGAATTATTAAAATTAATGACAGTGTGGTTGCTGGATTAAAACTTAACAGTAATTATATTGTAAAACGTCTCAAAGGACCTAGAGATACAAAAGTACACGTTAGCATTGCACGAAGCGATGTAAAAGATTTAATTGAATTTGATATTATTCGTGGTGATATACCTCTTACAAGTGTTGATGTTTCGTATCTGTTAAATAAAACGACAGCAATAATTAAAGTGAGTAGTTTCACCGCTAAAACATCTGAAGAATTTGCACATGCTCTTGCAAAGCTCGAACAACAAGGCATGAAAGAATTAATTCTTGACCTCCGAAGTAATGGTGGAGGATTGTTAAATTCGGCCATAGATATGGTGAATCATTTTTTGTGCAAAGACCATTTAATTGTATATACACAAGGCCGTGTAACCCCACGCCGCGATGAACTTGCTCGTGTTAATGGCCGCTATGCAGATCTCCCACTAATAGTTTTGATAGACGAGTTTAGCGCTTCAGCCAGCGAGATTGTTGCTGGTGCATTGCAAGATAATGATCGGGCAATAATTATGGGACGCCGTTCATTCGGGAAAGGCTTAGTGCAACAACAAATACCATTAAGCGATGGCTCTGCACTTCGCTTAACTATCGCTCGTTATTACACACCAGCCGGTCGCTGCATTCAGAAGCCATACAAGAACGAGGAAGAATATTACAACGAATTATTTGAGCGCTACAATAAGGGGGAATTATATAATGCAGATAGTCTATCACATTCTGATACCACCCATTATAAAACAATCAAAGGTCGCACGGTATACGGCGGAGGGGGTATTACTCCAGATATTTTTGTTGCACAAGATACCAGCGAGATAACAAAATACTTTAGCCAGATTGCAAATAAAGGCTTAATTTATAAGTTTGGATTTAATTTTGCTGATAGAAATCGTAAAGACCTAGCACCTTATAAAGATTATATTAGTCTTGAAAAATACTTAAACTCCATTTCAATCACTAATAAGTTTATTGAATACGCAGCAGCAAATGGCGTAACTAAAAATACAAATGACATTGCAAAATCATTTAATTTAATTGACGCACAAGTAAAGGCAAACGTGGCTCGAGATATTCTTGATAACGAAGGGTTCTATCCTTTTATAAGCCGTATAGATAATAGCTTACAGAAGGCATTGCAAGTGTTAAAAGATAAAAATAGGTACAATAGTATTTTGAGAATTAAATAGAAATATACTATTAAAATATTTATTCTGTACAATTATTCACCATTTGTTTTTAAGTTAAAAAAATAACAAATGCTGTTTCTCCTTATTTTTCCATCCTGCTTGTGATGCATAATCTACAATGTATATTTTAAGATCAGCTTGTGATTCGTAGTTCACAAAAAATATCTTTTTCTTGGCTTGACTTTCATAATCCACTTTATACCATAAACCCGCTGCACTTGCCTGTGTCTCATATTCTACAAAATAAACGCACAAATCAGCTTGACTCTCATAATCGACAATAAAAACATTAAAGTCGGCTTGTGATTCATAATCGACCTTAAAAACTTTTTGTGCGCTTACATAGAATGGAAGCAAAAGCAATAAAAATTGAAGATAAATTCTTTTACTCATATTTTATTACTGCTGTAGGACAGATATTAACCGCATCCTTAATTTTTGCTTCAAAATCATTAAAATCTACATTCTTTACCTTCATTTTGTCAGGTACTTCAAAAACTTCGGGACATGCTGTTTCGCAATTACCACAAGAGATGCACTCATCTGCACTCTCATCGAGCCATACTTTTTTTATTGGCATAATTTTAAAATGAAGATGAATAAAATTTCAATCTGCCTATTCTACACCTACAAAAATACAACCAGCTACTCACTCGCATATAGCCCCCAATGACGCGAAATCCAAAAACGAAATATGAAACCTCGGGGAAAGAGTACAATGTATATATTGTTGCGGCAGAAATGTCATTGCGAATTTCAGCCAATCCGGAACAAATAAAGCGTAATGATTTTTCAATATCATTTTTGGTAAAAAATTAGGGGGGGGGTATAATTATCAATTAAATAAAAAATATAAACGTTTTATTATAGCCAAATATTATAAAATTAACTATTTATCTAAGCAAATATTGATTATAGCTCAGATTATCATATAGTATTTATAAACGAAACTATTCCGTTCAAAAAATTGATCTTTTCTTCAATATGTCCCATGTGGCCTGTATTTTCGAGAATCAATTTCTGAACGTTATTAGATAGTTCAGCCTGACTATTTGAGACTTCGAATGAAATAAATAAATCTTTTACACCAATCACAGAAAGAATTGGGATGCTTGAATTTTGAATAACACTACAACGATTTGCTCGCTCCATAATACCTCGCAGTGTAGCAATAATAGACTCTTCACTCATGCGTAATGAGTTTTTAGTGCTCATTGATATTGCTTCTGTGAAAAGAATTACATTTTCTGCTGCAAATGTTTTGGGAATAAATGCACGAACAATCTCCTCCCTCATTCCATCTTTCAAATCATTAATAGTTTTTATTCGTATGGCCTTTCGCTCCTCAGGATCGGCAGTACAAATGGAATGATATATGATTAAACCATCCATAAGTTCCTTATACATTTCAGCCAATGCAAACATCACATATCCTCCCATGCTGTGTCCTAAAACAATACAATGGGTAATACCTTCCGCATCAAGAACAGATTTCACAGCTTCCGCCATAAGTTCCATGCTGCTTTTCTCATCAACAATTCCAGATTCACCATGCCCGAGTAAATCAATAGCCGTTACTCGATATAATTTTGAGAGGTCATCAAATATGTTATCCCATATTTCAATGCTCTCCAAATAACCATGAAGTAATATTAGGTCTTTACCATTTCCACTAGTTTTGTAACGTAATCTAGTTGTTCTGAAATTAATTGTTTTTATCATTACACTCATCAAAATTTATTTTTTGGCTAAATTAAAAAATAAAACCCTTTATATTCTCATAATTATTTTGGTAAAAATCACCTCATCAAAATTTCAATCTCTTCCGCTTCAATGGGTATGTTCTCCATCAAATTAATCGCTCCTATTTCACCAATAAGAATTACATTCTCAAGCCGAATACCAATGCCTTCCTCTTTAATATAAATACCTGGTTCAAGGCTAACAACCATGCCTGGTTCCAAAATCTGATCTTTACTCCCTACATCATGCACATCAATACCAATATAATGAGAAGTTCCATGCATGTAATAACGTTGGTATAAAGGATGCTCGGGAGCTTGTTTTGCTACCTCGGCTGCCGAATATAAACCCAAGCCTATATGCTCCTCTTCCCACAAGCGACACACTTTTTTATGATACTCATTAATTGTTGTTCCGGAAACTATTAATAACATTGCATGCTTCATTACACGTAAAGTTGCATCATATAAGGCGCGCTGACGTTTTGTAAATCGTCCATTTATAGGAACTGTTCGGCTACAATCACCCGCATAGTTTGCATATTCTGCACCAAAATCCATCATTAACAAATCGCCCTCTTTACATTGTGAATTATTGCTGCCATAATGCAAAACGCAGGCATTTTTCCCCGATGCAATAATGGATTCAAAAGAAGAACCATTAGCACGATTTCGAATAAAGGCTGACGCTATTTCTGCTTCCACCTCATATTCCCATGTGCCAGGCTTTACAACTTTTATTGCTTGTAAAAATGCCTTCTGTGTGATATTACATGCTTCCTTTATGAGCGCTACTTCTATATTACTTTTAATAATACGCAATGCTGAGAGTAAGGGCGCTATAGATTCAAAAATAAAATTCGGATATTTATTCTTAATTTCTGTTTGCATCCGTATATCCCTATATGGCACATCTGATGAATAACGGGTATTTTCATTACGATTGTAATAAATAGTACTACAACTTTCTATTTTAATATCAAGATACTTATCAAATTCATCAATATAATGTACCTCATCAATACCACTAATAGTAGCTGCTTCAGATCTAGTGAGTTTATGCCCTTGCCATGTTTCGGTATGCTTATCTGATTTCAAAATAAAAAGAACCGATCGCTTTTTTACATCCGCCTCAGATGGAATAAGTATAAGAATACTTTTTTCCTGATTAATGCCAGTTAAATAGAAAAAATCCGAATTCTGACGAAACGGAAAAGTTAAATCCCCATTACGAGGCATTTCATCATTTGAATGAAGTATAGCAATTGAATTAGCTCTCATCTTTTTAATAAGAGCAAAACGATTGTTTATAAAAAAAATACTGTCTATTTTGGTGTATTTCATGTACTTAATATATATTCGATTTATCATTTTACCCGATAAAAGAGCAATAGACCAACCAATTGCCCTTAAATTGATCTTTAGCAGAACTGTTATATACTTTTATATAGTAAAAATAACGCTTTTAGACGATTTCAACAAGCCAATTACAGTAATTAGAGTGATAGGGTGATAAAAAAAGACTACGAATGGTGGTCGTATTTTCATATTTCTATGTATATTCGCAATCGAACAAGTTATCAACAACTAATTAACAAGCCGCCTATGCCTTACAGAAGACTACCTAACACAGATCAGGCACGACTAAAAGCTTTGAAAACTGCATTTGATATAGGCCGTGAGCTACCTCCTTTTAAACTGGCTTTTGAACAATCGACCCTACGCCTTATACATGGCTTTTTACATAATTATGAAAAAGCCTTAATCGAATATAAAGGAACCTATCTTAATCAAGTAAAAAGAAGCAAAGAATATATTCAAGCACTAAAGCGAATTCGTTTATATATATCTCATTTTATTCAAGTGCTAAATATGGCTATAACACGAGGCGAGTTACAGCCATCGAACCGAAGCTATTTTGGCATTGACGAGAATGATATGAAAACCCCCTTACTAAATTCAGAAGCAAGTGTAATTGAATGGGGCGAACGAATTCTTAAAGGGGAAGATGCGCGTCGTAATATAGGATTGCCAGCGGTTACAAATCCAACAGCTGCCATAGTTCGTGTTCGATACGAAAAATTTGTTGATGCCTATCGTTTTCAAAAAACACTTCAAAAGGACAATAAACGATCGCTCGATAATCTAGCAGCATTAAGAGCAGAAGCGGATCAAATTATTTTAAGTATTTGGAATGAGGTGGAACAATCTTTCAAAGATATGCCTGATGAAGAACGTCGCAAGAGTTGCGAAAACTATGGAATTACTTACGTATTCCGTAAAAACGAACTTCAACAAGTTAAATTGCCTGAAACGTCTCAACTTTCATTTTTCTGATCAATTACATAAATTGACAAGCCTAAATATGTATCAAAAAAAATTTAATCATATAAAATATTACTCCCATACTCTCTCTTTGCATTCGCAATAAAAAAAGGGTTAAAATCGGGTGAGTTAAAATTATTTTTACGAGTCACTGCAATATTTAACCCTAGTCCACTGCGTTTAATAGGGATTAATCGCAATACCCACGGACTTAAACAAGTCACAAGAATTTTGCGTTTCACTTCTAAAGTATAAATGAGATTTAAATTCATTTGATTATACCTATTTAAAATATTTATAATTTTTGGAGAGTATAATTGGGGTTAATCAAAATAAAAAAAGCCTAGCATTTAGCTAAGCTTTTTCATTCATGTTTTTAAAGATTAAAACGGCATTTCATTACTAGGTTCAACGGTTTTGCGTGTCATTAATTTAAAGTCTGACATAATAATTTCAGTAATATATTGCTTCACTCCGTTCTTATCATATGAGCGATGATTTAATTTGCCTTCAACAGCTACTTCACATCCCTTGCTAAGTAAACGAGAGCTTAGTTCAGCAACACTACCCCATGCAACCAAAGTATGCCAACTGGTACGCTCTGTTATATTGCCTTTTTGATCTTTAAATTTTTCATTCGTTGCTAATGAAAAACGTGACATTTTTCTGTTTCCGAATTCTTTTACTTCAGGATTCATACCTAAGTTTCCGATGAGTTGTACTCTGTTTCTTAAAGTTGTCATGATAATTTGTTTTAAATGTTATAAAATTTTATTTTAAAAATTGCCAAATGGCTTTGTCGTTAACCACAATGCAAACATACATTCAGCAACCAAGGGGATACGGTTAATAAATATTTGTAGTCGTTTTGTATTCGTTTGTAAACGACTAATAAATGATATAGGTCTAATTATATGTGCATTACAGATTTAATAATGCTGTTTATTATACGATATGCTTCGATAAATAAAGAAGAATAAGTAAATAATTAGACCAAATTATTTTATACATTTACTCATAAATCAACTATATAACAAGAGATGTATATAAAATTACGATTCATTTTACTGTATTCTACAATAGCTTTCTTCACACAACTATCCGCACAGAAGCAAATAAATTATGGATCAAATAGTGATGCATCCTTTTATGTTAGTACAGGTGAAGTTGATTTATATTGTGAAATCTATGGCACAGGGGCACCATTAATTGTATTACACGGAGGCATGGGATCTATCAGTGATCTTCGTTTTAACATTCCAGCGCTTTCAAAAAAATACAAAGTTATTGCTATTGACTATCGCGGTCATGGCAGATCAACTGATGCGGGCAACTTTCATGCTTACGATCAAATGGCAAATGATATTCGAATACTCATCACAAAAATGAATTTAGATAGTGTATATATTTTTGGATGGAGTGATGGCGGTATTCTAGCATTGCATTTAGCAGCAACTGAAACTAAGATTAAAAAGATTGCTGTATTTGGTGCTAATGCAAGCCTTGATGGTTTAATTCCATCAGTCATTGAGAGTGCTAAAAATATGTCTCCAGCATCAAAAAATAGTTTTATACAGCAATACAAGAAAACAAATCCACAGGTTTCAAACGCCGATAATTTTGTAATAAAAACACGAGAAATGTGGCTTCGCGATCCATATATTGAAATGGATAAACTTCAACAAATTACAATTCCTGTTTTAATTGCAGGAGGCGATCACGATATCGTAAAAATTGATCATTTAATTAAAATGTATAAAATGATTGGTAAAAAAGCACAGTTATGTATCATTCCTTCAGCCAGGCACTCCGTCATTCAAGAACGATCAAGTATTGTAAATAAAATTATAATTGAGTTTTTTAATTAATAAATCAATGAGAATACATTTTATATTATTAATAACTGTATGCCTATTACAAGCCTGCAAACAAGAATCAACAAAAGTTGAGATCGCTGAAGAAACATTTCATTCAGATACCTCTCGTGTTGGTGTTAAATGGTTTCCCGAAGCCAAATTAGGAATTTTTGTTCATTGGTTGTTGCCCGATGCTAATAAAGAAAAAACAGATAGTATGAGCCTTAATGAATCTGCACGTAAATCAGCTTCACTATTTACAGCATCAAAGTACAATCCTAAAGAATGGGCCAAACTTTTTAAAAATACAGGAGCAAAATATGTTGTGCTAACCACTAAACATCATATTGGTTTTTCACTCTTCGATTGTGAGGGTCATAAATTCAGCGCTACTAAGGCATCACCAGCTGGCCGCGATTTGTTGATAGAATATGTTGAAGCATTACGTGCTGAGGGAATACGTGTAGGTTTTTATTTCAGCTTACCCGATTGGACAAACCCAAACTATGCGAGCATTAAATGTCCTGAAGGTAAAAAGGATTGCAAAGAACGTGCATACTCAAATGAAACGGATACCGTAAAATGGAATCTTTTTGTAAAACAAATGTTCAAAGAGGTTCGTCATTTATGTAGCGCCTATGGTAAAGTTGATCTCTTTTGGTTTGATGGCGATTGGGAGCGCAGTGCTGAGCAATGGAAGAGTATAAAACTTGCCAAAATGATTGACTCACTACAACCCGATGCAGTAATAAATAATAGATTAAGACATAAAAATTTAGGCCATTACGGAACACCTGAACAAATTGTACCCTTGCAGGATAGAGGTGATTGGTGGGAGTTATGCATTACTCCAGGTGACGGTTGGGGTAAAGCAGGAGCAAATACAAATATAAAACCAGTAAGCTATTTAGTACGCACTTTTTGCGATGTAATTGGCATGGGAGGAAATATGCTGCTCAATGTTGCACCTGATGCAGATGGAACGATACCGAAGAACCAACTCGATACTTTAGAGCGCTTTGGTAAGTGGGTAAACGAAAATTCAGAAGCTATTTTTAGTAGCAAAGCGGCTTTAGCTGCTGGATATTTTAATGGTGCCGTAACACGCAAAGGAAGCGTTCTCTATCTATTTTCATACGATATACCAACTAATTACTTGGTGTTAAAGGGAACAAATTCAATCCCTAAAAGGATTACTCAACTCAACAAAAGCAAAACACTGGAATGGAAATATATTGGTGGGTATTCTGACTGGGATAAAGGTTGGTTGCATATTAAACCTTCTAATGAATGGAATAAATCCTACACTATGGTTACAAAATTAGAATTTGAAGGAGACTCTGTTTCATTTAGAACAATTGCCAGCAAAAGCCAAAAATTCAGCTATTACGGAAGATAGGGCTGCGATATAAAATAAGAAACTCCATCCCTATGAAAGGATGGAGTAAACCTAAAACCATGAACTGAAAATTATTAATTTTAATATGGATAATAATTTCTCTATTAAAATCAATGTAAATATCGCTTATTTTTATTTATCATTTTCTAAAAAGCCAATGGGATTTAGACGTAATTTTATACGTCTTATTATCGAATATGAATACTTTATTTGATTCTGCATAATGATACACCAAAGACAAAATTCATTCTAAAATACCAAGGTAGGTGGTTGAGGTGCCACATTGAGTTTTTCGCCGCAGCGAATGCCTAAGCGTCTTGCTTTAATTGATATATATGAGATCTGCTTTAATTATCAAAATATGAATCACAATCAAACACACAGTATAGATTATAGAAAAACAATCAAAAAAAATGGGTGTTTCATTGTATGAAACACCCATTATAATACGGTAATAATCGACACTATTATAATTCAGCAATCTTATGCTTTAGAGCGTATATAACAAGGTTAACCGAGTTATTTACACCAGTTTTCATAAGAAGATTTTCTTTATGTTTCTCAACAGTACGTTCACTGATGAATAATTTTGCAGCAATTTCTCTTTTGCCTTCACCTTTACAAAGCATTTTCACGACTTGTGTCTCACGATCTGTTAAATGTGGCAAATCAGACTTCTTTCTATTATCATCGCGTTTTGAAATGCTACTTTTAGTAATATTAATAAGAATTTTTTGTGAGAAATAATTTTTATCATTCATCACATTCTTAATAGCTTCTTCAACCTCTTCATAATCAGCATCTTTAAGTAAATAACCTTCAACACCTGCATGTATCATTTTATTTACATAATCGGTACTATCATAAGCTGAAATAGCTATAATTTTAATACCAGGATATAATTGCAATGCCTTTTGAGTGGCTTCAACACCATCAATTCCTGGCATATTAATATCCATAAAAACCAAATCAACTTTTTCTTTTGAAAGAATCTCAAGCAGTTCTTTGCCTCCAGATGCTTCATGCACTTGTTTTACAAGCCCAATACTTTTAAGAACCAGTTTAAAACCTTCACGAAAAATTTTGTGGTCGTCTACAATTGCTATTACGTATTTCATAAGTAATTTTTTTCAAATTTAATTTAATTATTCTTCATATAACTTTTCTTTTGCAAAAAGAATAAACTTTTCTTTAATTTTAATTTCAGCAATGAATTTAAAACCTTCCCCAGCTTGACTTACAACTGAAATTTCGCCATCAAGGCTATTTATACGATTTATTACGTTACGTAAACCCATTCCGCTACTTTGGTCATGTCTTTTAGTGTCAAAATCGAATCCTTTACCATTATCCAAATAGTTTAAAAATAAGATGCCATTTGCGTTATATAACTCAATCTCAATCTTGCTTGCCTCCGCATGTTGTATCGTATTATTAATAAGTTCTGAAACGACCCTATAAATTACTAGCTCAATATCATCGCGCAGGCGAATGTTATAGTTATTAAAATTAAGCTGAACATCTATACTCATCTCACCAAGTATTCTATCAATAAATGAGTTTAGCGTTGCAATTAAGCCAAAACGAGCTAATTCGGGCGGCTTAATGTTATTTGCTATTTCGCGTGCACTTTGGGCTGCTTTTGAAATTAAAACACTCGTTTTATCAAGCATATTATTTCGCTCCATTTCTGAAAACTGCACATTCCTCATTAAACTAAGATACATTTTTACTCCTGATAATAAAGCGCCCAATCCATCGTGTAAGTCTTGAGCAAAACGATTACGTTCACGCTCCTCGGTTTCAATCATCGTTTTTACTACTTCTTTTTCCAGATTTTTACAATCCGTAATATCTCTTGTTAAATGCATAATAGCAGGTACACCTGAGAACTGTATTAATTTACTTCGTATTTCAATATAAATGCACTTGCCCTCTTTTGAAATATAATCCGTTTCAAAGACCATATTACCAAAACGTAAAATATGATCTGTCATTTTATCAAGATGGCCAGGGTATTTATCTCTCAAAATATCCCGTACATTCATTTTCAAAAATTGCTCATGTGATAATCCTGTTCTTTCAATTGCAATTTGATTAGTTTCAAGGTAATTGCCTTTAATATCTGTAATAGTAATTCCATCGCTGCTCGAATGAAAAATATTTTTAAATTTCTCTTCACTGTTTCTTAATAATAACTCGGCTTCTTTTTGTATGCTCACATCATGTGCTCTTACAACGATACCATCAATACCAGGATAATCAATAAGATATTCCGCTTCGGCCTCAAAACATAAATAATGCCCACACAAATGTCTTACACGAAATTCAAACAAAACTTTATCTGATTTTTTTTCGAGTAATTCTAACAAAGAACTCTGGGTGGTAAATAAATCATCAGGATGAATAAAAGACATACCTATCAATCCATAAACTTCTTCCGGTGTATATCCTAATATTTTTGTTGTTGAGGGAGAAACATAATTAATTCTTGAATCATTATCAACCACCCAAATCATATCTTTCAAATGCTGAATGATGATTTGATACATTCTTTCTCTCTCACTTAATATACTAGAACTAGGAATAAAAATATCTTCTAATAATTTATTTAATATTTGTGTTCTCTCGCCTATTGCCTTTGTATTGGAAATATTTTTTAGTATCACAAGAATAGGTGATGTCTTTATCTCCAAATTATTTAGCAGACATGTACGAATCTCTAACTCAAGAATACTCTTATCTACTAAAGGAATTGAAAAATAAGTAGTTTCAAAACCTCCATTATTAATAATGCTATTAAAAAAATCAAGGGCTTTATTGCGAATATTTAATGGCAAAATATCAACGTAATTTAAACCCAAAGCGTCATCACGTGTAATTAATGCCAAAATACTTTTAGCAGCGTTATTAAGATCTAGAATAACTCCAGCCTGATCAATAATACATATACCATCGGTCGATAAGTCTTTTATCCTCTTTAATATCAACTCCTGATTATTTTTCATCAAAGAAGATCTTAGCTTATTATCGATTGAATTTTCAAACATATTATAATAACAAAATAATTAGATTGAGCTAATTGGAAATATAGCGATAAATTATTTAGCAAAGATATTTTGTTAAAGAATTCGACGCAAATAATTTTACAGTTTTTAAATAAAAGATTACAATTTAATTGAAAAAGGGGTGACTCGTGTCAACCCCTTACCTAAACCTAAACCTATGAAGAGAAAAAATTTAATTCTTTTATTCAAAAGGGCTTCGCGGGAGCGAAAGCCCTTTTTACTAACCTTAAACCTAAAACCATGAAAAGAAATTCATTAAAATACTACCTTATGCTAAACAAAACTCTAAAATCTCTTTATTTATATCTTCTTTAATAATGTAATTTCTAGCACCTGCCTCAAGCATTTCCTTAATATGACTCATTTCTGAATGAAAAGAAATAGCCACTACTTTTACTCCCCAAAACGCATCCACAATCTTTTTTGTAGCTTCTATACCACTCATCACTGGCATGTCAATATCCATAAAAACAACATCAATTGGCTTCTCTTTTAAAAGATCAAGACATTCTTGACCATTCTTAGCTTCATAAATTTTATCTATCTTTTCACTTTGTGTATCCTCAAGCATAAAACGAAATGCTTTTACAAAATGAGCATTATCATCAACTATACATACTTTTAGATTTTTCATTATGCTGCTAATCATGATACAAATATACTAACAAGAACATATCAGAATCAATGATATATCCACGCAAAAAACAGAAATTAACACTCAAAATCATTGCGTAATTACCGACAGTTTCCGTATTAAACTGGGAAATTCATATTTTGATGTGCTGGAAAAATATTTGCTATTATAGAAACCTTTGTAAACAATTTGATATTATTCATATAATTATCTAAATTGCCTATTGAATTGCCTCTGGCTTTAGCTAAACGAATAAATGAACCTTTCAAAGTCATGTTTCTCAGGAAGTTCATTAAATTCATCTTTGAAAGATTTTATCTTATGATGTTCTTCCTGTTGCTTTATTTGGTTTTAACCCGATATAGAATTTGTTCGAAGTATTTGATAAAATACTAGTTATACCAATCTTATTTATTATTTGGCTAAAGCCTATTTTCATTATTTATTTTATCCCATAAAGCCAGGGGCAATTCAAATGCTAATATATAAAAAAGTCTTTTTCAGCATATCAAAATAAGAAGTTACCATTAAGCTAGATATTAGTTTGTTGTGAGATTCTATTTAAAAAAAACTCACAAAACTTAATCAAGTATAAGCCCTGATTAAATTTTAACTAGATTGTTCTTTATAGCAAAAAGAACTAGTTTTATTGAATTATTGGAGTTTGTCTTCTCTAATAAACTACTACGATGTCTCTCAACTGTTCTCATACTCAAATTCAACTCTGTTGCAATCTCTCCAGTTGAATACCCTTTACAAATTAGAATTAGCACTTCTTTTTCTCTTCCACTAATTGAAACATTATCAGCACTATGCTTATTTTTGATCAAATTCACCAATAAATCTTGAGAAAAATATGTGTTTCCTGAAATAACACGACGAACAGCATTTTTAAGTTCCTCATTATCTGCATCTTTAAGAATAAAGCCTTTTACTCCTAAATCAATCATGGTATTGTAATACTCTTCATCACTAAACATCGATAAAACAAGTATTTTTAAATCTGGATATAATTCAAGGGCTCTCTTCGTTGCCTCTACCCCATTCATTACAGGCATATTAATATCCATTAAAACAATGTCTGGTGTAATTACTTTAATGATATCTAAAAATTCCTTCCCGTCTGATGCTTCGGCAACTATTTCAATATCAGGAATCTCGCTTAAAAGGAATTTAATTCCATTTCGGAAGAGATTATGATCGTCAACTATAATGATTTTATTTTTCAAGGTTTTAGGTTTTTCCAAATGTATAAAATAAAAATGGATAGTTTATAAAAATACAATAGCAAAAAATAGAGCTGAAAAATGTATTACTATTCTGCATAATTGACCATTTAAGATATTTACTGATTTTTAATGAAACCTAATCTCTTATATATCGATGAAAGCAGGACGCTGAGGTGCCACCTATTTTTGTATTTTAGTATGAAATTTGTCTTTGGTGAATCTATATATACAGAATCAAAAATGTATTCTAAATTAATTTGATGATTGCAAACAATATAAAATTAATCTTAATCAATTTTGGTAGCTAATTCAAAGCCAAAACCTTCGCCTTTTCCTCCTAAAAACTTATAAATTCCATTAATTGTTTTAACACGACTTAAAATATTAAAAAGACCAATTCCCCTGCCCTTTTCTTTAATGATTTCGTCAACATCAAAACCTTTTCCGTTATCTAAATAATAGAGTCGTAACACATCTTTTTCTAACAACAATTCTATTTTTATTGAATTTGCACCTGAATGTTTTAATGTATTATTAATAAGTTCTTTTATAATTCGATAATACACCGATTCAATTGTCAATGATAGTCGAGTTTTCTCTAGATTGCATTTAAAATCGACTTTCATATAATCACTAAAGCCATCCATTGTATTTTTTAAAGCGGCAACCAATCCGTAATTATTAAGTACATGCGGACTCAGGGCATTTGATATTTCGCGAACACTCGTAATAGCTTCTTTAATAAGATTCATTGATTGATCAATAATGTACTTTTGTTTTTCTTCAGGAATGTTTGGTGCAAAAGAAGAGATATACATTTTTAGACTAGATAAAACAGGACCAATCTCATCATGCAAATCTCCTGCCATCCTTTGTCTCTCTCGTTCTTCAGCTTCAATTATACCATCGAGCATTTTCTTTTCAACCAATTTTCTGTCGGTAATATCGCGAATGGTAACGATAATATTTCCAGACACCAATGACTCCGGCATAAGAACAGCAATACATTCGGCCAAAATATAAGTGCCATCCGATTTTTTCATTTTCAATTCGGCATGTGAATGGCTAGTTAAACCTTTTCTTAAATCATATAGTGAAGCAACAATAATTCCTAAATCATTGGGATGTACCATTGCATTTAAGGATCTGCCAAGCATTTCACCTTCAGTAAAACCTAAAAGAAGATTAGTTGAGGGAGTTTCAAAAACAATTTGCCCACGTTCATCAATAATCCAAATAATATCAGAAAGATTAAGTAGAATGTTTTTCATGCGCTCTTCATTTTCTCTCAGCTTTTCTGCTGCTAAAACACTTTGTGAAATATCCTGAATAACGCCCATAATTCGAATAGGTAATCCATCAGAATCTTTTTCTAATTCGGCTTTTGAGCGCACATAAGTTAAGATGCCATCACTTTTTCTTTTTAATCTAAATTGAATATCATAATCCGACTCACCTGATAATAAATTAGTAATGGCATCATCCATTTTCTTCCGATCGTCAAAAAGGACTAGAGCTTGAACAGTAGATAAATCAAAAGTGTCAATAGTCTCATCCAATCCGTAAATTCGACGTGTCTCAAGAGAACCTGAAATAGTTCTGTTCATTAGATCAATTTCCCAATGACCAACGTGTGCGAGTGCTTGCGCATCGGTTAGTCGTTTTTCAGAATACTTTATATATTTTTCGGCTTTTTTAAGCTCTGTTATATCAGTAGCATTTGATAAAATACACTCCTTACCATCAATACTTACTTTCGTTGCCGAGAGCAAAACATCTCTTCTTTGTTTATCATTTCTAATAAAATAGGTACTAATTCCATTTACAAAACCAAACGTATCAATCGCTTCCATATAGCTTTTTCTAGTACTTTCACTCCACAATCCAAAATCAGTTGTTCGTTTTCCAATAACATCTTCACGAGAATACCCAGTTGATTTAAGAAAAGAAGTATTTGCGTTTAAAACTACACCATCCATAGTAGTAATTAATTGCAAGGTGGGAGTAAAATCAAACAACGTTCTAAAATGTTCTTCGCGTTCACGTAAAGTCCTTTCATAATTAACACGCTCAATTTCTACACCAGCACGATGAGAAAATATTTGCATTACCTTAATTACAAGTTCGGATGCTTTTATGGAACTTTTAAAAAGAGCAGCCATAATACCCACAGGGCTTCCATGAGAATCAAAAAGAGGAACCCCAACATATCCTTCAATACCCATTTGCTTCAGTAAATTATCTTCACCAAAACTATCAGCTACTTTTGATGTATGAATACATAATTGTTTTCCTACAACATTCTCACATGGAGTACCCTTTAAATCGTAACTAAAATTATCTAAAATGCCATCTTTGCAGAATAACTTTAAAGTTGTAACTTGAGTTCCATTAACTTCACCAACAAATGAATAATCGGCATTAAGCGTTTCAGCCAATTTTGACAATAATATATTAAAAAGTTTTTCACCCGTTGCCGAAGCAATACCTTCTTGTATATTCTTTATTAAATATTCTCTTTCTAGATAGGCTATTTCGTTTTCTTTTCTTTGAGTAATATCAATTAAAAGTCCGTCCCACCATAATAATAGATCATCACCCAAACTATAATCAATACGAATTTGAAGCCATATAAAAATATTCTTATCTTTTTCAAAACGTAATTCCATATCAAATAATTCGCATGTCAATTTTGAATATGCAATTTTTTCACAAAAAGCATCTCTATCGCCTTCATGTATTCGTGATATAGGAGGAACACCATCTTGTTTAAGTTCAATGATTTTTGAATTTAATAAAAATTCAGCAGTAGTACTGATATATACTATTTCGTCAAGCCCATTTTTGTTAGTGTAACCTCTAAATACAAAACCACCAGGAATATTATCACTAAGCCTCTTTAATTGATCTTGTGTATTTAATAATTCGCGAGATTTATTTTCAACGATAACTTCTAAATGCGCTCGATAATTCTCAAGCTCCTTGTCACTCTCTTTGCGATCAGTAATGTCACTAATATGGCGACCAATAAATAAATCAGTCCCAATTTTTACAGGAAAAATATTAATGCGGATATATCTTTCCTCATTTCTAAAGTAAACTAAACTCTCAATTTCAATACTTTGAAGATTTTCAAAAAATTCTAAAATTGAAGACTGTAAACGATCCTTTGAGCTAAACTTTTTTCGCTCATTTGGTATCACTGAATAATCAAAATCCCAAATAAAAGTAGATAACATTTCATCTCTTGACCTATCAAAAATACGCTCCATTTGCGTATTCCATTCAACAATTCGACCCTCGGTATTAATTAAAATAATGCCTTCAGATGACTGCTCCAGAAAAGAACGGAATAATTCCTCTCGTTGTCTAAGTAATTTTTGAGTTTGAAAATGTTGACTAACTTCTCTTATTAGTTTTTCATTTATTTGTTTCAAATCTTCATTTTTATTCTGTCTCTCCTCGTTTAAGGCATGGTATTCTTCATTTAAAGTTTCCAGATTAATATTTTTTTCTTCTAAATAATCTATCATCTGGCGTCGCTCTGAAACATCACGAGTTAAAGTACCAATAAGACATTCCTTATCTAAAACAATAGGAAAAATTGTGATTTGAACAAAAATCAGCTTTCCTCTACCATCTAACATCTCTCCTTCATAAGATAAGGGTTTCATCAGACTCAAATTTGCCAGATAACTCTTCATCAAGCCGTGTATCCTATTTCGTGCCTCCTCTGTCTTTTTCTCTAGAGGCATTCTCTGAAATTCTAATTCCCATATATTTAAACCAACAACGTTCTTTCTATCTAAGCCAAACATACGTTCCATCGCAAGATTCCACTCTATAATCCGACCATCACTATCAGCAAGCGATATACCTTCAGAAGACTGATTAATAAAACTGTGGAAAATATTTGTTGAATTAGAATAATGTGATTTTATGAAATCAATAAAACTATTTTCAATTGCTTTTCTATCATTCATACGCATAGCTGAAAGCAATTCACCATAAGCTTTTTTAAGTTCCAATAACTCTTGCTGCAAAATTTGAATTTGCTGATCTTTATCGTAACTCTTTAAATAATCTTTATCATTAGACATAAAATTCTGATTCACTCGTATTTTTGAAAATAGATTTCCATTTGAAATTTTTAATATAAAACATATTTACAAGATAATACTTTTTTTCGTGTTATGAAAAACATATTGTAAATACCTGTTTTACTTATATATACAAACTCATGGAAATATATATTCAAAATATTGAAATTGGTAAAATATATGAGAAATAAAAAAAGCCGCTGAAACAATTCAGCGGCTTTTTACAAAATAACTAATTATCTATTTTTCAATTATGATTCTCTTAGTAACAACTAATTTATTACCATTAAGTATTTGTAAAATATACGAACCTGAAGCGTAATTTGACAAATC
>JBBRXJ010000004.1:0-63821 GCA_038248505.1 Bacteroidales bacterium | reverse complement strand
TTTTTCACGTTGCATTTTAAAATGCTCAACACAGATTTCTTCATGGGGAAAATAAGTACTAAAATCAAGTAAATTCATTGGATTTTTTACTTGCAAAGGTAATTATTTTTCATTGGGTGCAAAAACGGATAGTCATTTAATAATTTGTATTAATTTGTAAATATTTGCAATCTGTTCATTAAATAGTTCATTATACTATTTATAAAGATATACCAAAAGTAAATAATTGTTTTGCACTATTGTCTCATCGGAAATGAGACGTTTTAAAAAGGGCTTATGGAACTGATTATCATACGCGTGCAAAGTATCATGAAAAACTTTGGTGAAGTTTGCAAATGTTTGATAATTCTTTTTGAAAGAAGAGAACCAAAACATAAAAACAAGATATAGTACTTAATTATAGATATTTAAATCGCTATTTAGATTGATTCAATATATGATTTCTATTTTATTTAAGAACAGTTTTAATCTATAAGTGAGTATATAGAAAGTTGAAAGTAAAAAGGGGAAAGTGGGGTAAAAACACTAAGGCCAATGAGGGAAAAGAGTTTCTTTAAGTGGATTTTTGATCAATAAGGACACTGAGAACACTAAGGAAGAAAGTTGAAAGAACCACTAAGGGTATTATTTGATGAGTTTATAAGGAGAAGTAGGTGGCTGAGGTGGTACATTGAGTTTTTCGCCGCGGCGAAGAAGCCCCGGTTTGTATAGCCTTTAATTGATATAAAGAGATTTGATTTCATTAAAAAAACAATTAATATCAATGTTGGGTATAATTATGCAGAATTAATTAATAGCTATTCTCAGTAACAAGTTGTTATTTCTGTGATTAATTACTCCTATTAGCATAGAATAATTGAGAAGTTAAAACGGAACAAGTTTATTAAAAACTAAATGGAATGAGTCAAGTATTCTGTAATAGGCTATCATTATATTCTTCCTTATTTTCATTATATAAATTTGAGGAATAATATTAGCTAAATATGTGTGTGATAAATAGAGAATAGTCACTATTTATTAAAAATGTTGTCAAGTAAATTATGCGATGCATCAAAGGCTTTTTTATTAGCAAGCAAAATACTTAATACAACGCTTATCATGGCTGATACAAAAATAAATAATAGAAATAGAATTTGATATTTAATTGCAATAATGGGATTACTACCTCCTAATATTTGACCTGTCATTACTCCTGGCATGTTAATTAAACCTACTACCGAAATATTAGCAATGGTTGGATTGAATGCATTCTTCAATGCATCTTTCATATAAGGCTGTAAAGCTTCTCCTCTGCTGGCTCCGTTCGCTAAATAATACCTGTATGTTTTGCTATTCTTCGATATTTGTTGATAATAATTACTCAATGCAAGAATATTTGTTCGCAAACAATTGCCTACTATAATACCAGTTATAGGAATAAGATAAGATGCATCAAAAAAACTTGGATGCATTATAATTACTCTAATAAAATAAAAATCTGTAAAAACTACACTTAACAATAAAGAGAGTAATACTGGAACTATAAATATTTTAATAGATAAATCGCTCCGCTTTATGATAGTCCATGATGCAACGAACACAATAAATAATAACCAAATTGCATTTATCCAATAATTATTTAATTTAAACAAATATTCAAGATACACACCTACCAATAAGAGCTGTAAAGTCATTCTACCAATAGCTAGCAGCGTTTCTTTTATAAGCCCCGATCGATAATACCAAAAAACATAAATAGGGATCACTAAGAGCAGATAACCCAGTATCATGTTTAATAATTTTATGTCAATATTCATCTGCATAACTTAAATTGCAATTATACGATTACATTTAGATTGCCATAATTCATGATGTGAAACAGAAATAACCGTACAATCTTTATCTTTTAGAAATAAATCGATAACTGCTTTTGCGGCTTTCTGATCAAGAGCCGATGTGGGTTCATCGAGAAAAACAATTCCTTTTTTCATCAACAATATTGATAATAATGCCAAACGTTGCTTTTCTCCGCCAGAAACTTTTAACATTGTGCTATCGAGTAAGGAATAAGGAAGCATTAAGTTATTCATAATATCTCGGATATTATTTTCTGTTGGAATTCTATCTCTATTTATTTTAAAGCTAAAAGGAAGCATTACAAAATCACGTGCCGTTTCAACGTCAAAAGAAACTTCCTGAGGTAACCATGAACAATGACTTCGGAACAAATGAATATTAGTTGAATCCAATACATTATTTTCAAACTGAATGATACCTCTATCATGAAAAACAAATCCAATAAGCATATTCATCAAAGTGGTCTTCCCGCATCCTGATGAGCCCGTAATAACGAGTTTGTCACCACGATTTATCTCAAAAGATAAAGCTTGAAATAAATCTTGGTTGTTATAGCTTTTCGATATTTCTTTTATATTGAGCAATGCCATTCTACGAAGTTAATAATTATGCCCTTATATTAAATTTGCAAGCAAAAAAAATGCCATTTTTAAAGATGGCATTTTATATTTATTTCTTTTTTACATCAAAAAGCTTTGACCACTCTTTCTTTGGTCGTTTCTTCCATGCACCACTGTGATATGCATAGCTAATCATAAGTGGCAGCACACTTGTTGCTTCAGCATATACCATTTGCTCCCATACAGTATCAACTTTACCCCATGAGCATGCTTCTTGTAATGTTGATGATGAACAAGCTCCATCTCGAACATCAGCAACGGTAACTTGAACGGCATATTTGTGCATTGGCACTTCATGTCCTAAAATTTCAGCACAAACAACTGTATCTTGAGCAAAATTCTTTGGAACACCTCCACCAATCATTAATAATCCTGACGTTCCAGCAGCTATTTTTACTTTTGTAAGTTCCAAAAAGTCTTTTACTGAATCAATTGAAACATGTTTTTCAGGATTCTCATACTGATGTTTTGCTAAACCAAAACCCGCACTACTATCAGAGAAAGCTGGACAGAATATAGGCACATTATTTTCGTATGCAAGTTGTATCAATGAATCTTTCTTCTTTGCGTTTTTTGTGAGATATTTTCCAAGCTCTTTTATAAACTCACGTGATGAATATGGACGTGGTTGTAAGCTATCAGTTATCTTTTTTATAGTACCATCGCATCCTTGCAAATCTTCTTCATCAATAAATGTATCATATATACGGTCAATATAAAAATCACGTAATACTTTATCATTTATATCTTTTCTTCCTTTATAATGCTTGTATCCTAGAGCTTCAAAAAAGTCCATGTCAATGATAGATGCTCCAGTGGCAACAATACAGTCAACCATTCGATAACGAACCATATCGGCATAAAGCTGCATACAACCACCTGCGCTTGTACTGCCAGCTAAAGTGAGAATTACAGTACAATCTTTATCTTTAAGCATTCGCAAGAAAATATCGGTTGCGTTTGCTGTATCACGCGATGTAAACGACATTTTGCGCATTGCATCAATAATAGCTGTCGAATCAATTGCGGTAATGTCAATGTGTTCAATCACATCTTTTAATAGGTCTTTCTTTTTCATCAATAAATTTTTAAAAATTAAATCTTTGAATGACAAATAATAGATTTAAATGCCAATGTTTTTAATATAGTGCGAATATAATTCAATTTTGAAAAATACATCTCATACAAATCAAAATTTAAAGACAATGTTTTATGTTATAGTGTTATTAATCTGAACATTAGCGTTGAAAGTTTTTTTTTATATCTTTAATGTTGTACCGTAATCAATAAAATCTATAATCATTATGCCACTAGTTCAAATAAATATTGTTAAAAATCAAAGCTCTGAATATAAAAAAAACTTCTTGATACAATACATGATGCACTCGTAAATGCATTAGGAATTCCTGAACATGACTGTATGCAACGAATAAATGAATACGATGTAGCGAATTTTGAATATTCAACAGGCAAAAGCCCTCAAACAACAATCATTGATATTACTTTGTTTAAGGGGCGAACACGCGATACTAAAAAGAATTTCTATAGAGAAGTGACCAATAATTTACATGAAAAATTAGGCATACCCATTAACGATATTATTATAGTATTAAATGAAGTACCACTTGAGAACTGTTGTATTAAAGGAGGTTTACCTGCAGATGAAGTAAATCTTGGTTTTATTGTTGAGAGATAATACCAAATGTATATCTATAAAAACGCTTTTAAAAATCAAATAATAGTAAATTAGTATGACACTCTACACCGCTGCAATTACACTCATTCTGGTAATGGATCCTTTCGGAAATATTCCTTTGTTTATTTCCATTCTTCAACAAGTACCAAAAGAAAAACGCACAAAAGTTTTAATTCGCGAATTAATAATTGCCCTGATTGTTCTTATCTTCTTCTTGTATTTTGGACAATATATACTAAGTGGGATGAATCTTTCACAACCGGCACTAAGCATTGCGGGTGGAGTAATTCTTTTTCTGATTGCTATACGAATGATTTTTCCTCTCAACATCTGGTTAGAAGAAAGCGATTTTAATACAGACCCAATTATCGTACCAATGGCAGTTCCTTTGGTAGCAGGTCCTTCAGCAATGACTATGGTTATTTTATTATCGAAACAGCATCCCGATCAAATGAATACATGGCTTGTTGCCTTATTAATTGCATGGGCTGTAACAGCTGCCATACTAATGTTTTCAGAGTTTCTCGATATAATTTTAGGAAGCAGTATAATAAAAGCAACTACTCGTTTAATGGGAATGTTATTAACCACAATGGCTATTGAAATGCTGCTAAGTGGCATTAAAGCTTACTTCGCAGCTTAGCTTTCCCTGATATATTAAACACGGCTAATTGAATTATTAAAATAATTGTTTAATGCTCGCATATATATAAATGCAAAATGACGACCCACAAGTCGTCATTTCACACATTCACCCTCACTTACTTCCCTACAATCGCTCACACATTCATTTCACAATCCATACTTCACTCACTTAAAAATTTCTCAGCCTCATCAACAGACGATACGAAGATCGGATCATTCTTAGTCTTCCCTACATTTCTTTCAGCACTCTTCATTCTGCTCTCTCTCTCGCTTATCTTTACCACCTCTACCAATCTATTCACTCCGCGTCCCAACACATAACCCTTCACTCTTTGAAGCCGTCTAGCGTCATCATCTGTTGCTGGCTTAAGTTCACTTATATCATTTATCAAATCAAATCCACTACGCAATTTCTCAACCTCTTCAATAGTTTTAACTACTGCTCGCTTTACATATTCATCAACCAAATATCCTCTCATGATAAGATATAAACGATTGTTTATAATGTCAGCCTGAATCTTATAAGAACATGTAAACATTTTCTTAAGGTTTTGATTAATATATACAAATATACCTTGCTGTTTAAAGATTTTGTTGAGTAAGTATTTCCATAAATAAATTTTAAACACGCATTTATTATTGAGTGTTTACCGACAATTCTGCATAAAATGATATAAATCATTTGATTATGCCTAATCACTCACCAAATTTTCTGAGTAAATATAATTAACTAAAATCAACAAATTTTGAACCATAAATTTTACATTAGCACCAATATTTGAATAACAGCGGGTGAGGCAGCTTAATAGAATTTAATGTTGAGTGTTTCTACATAATGTCATTGAAAATATCAGCCAATCTTGAATAAATAAGGCCTATGATCTTATTTATTCGTAATATCTGTATAATACGGGGAATCATATTTGATTAATATGAATTTCGACATATTTCGGTTGCTTTAGCTGCTGTTATTTAGCTCACTTCGTATATATTTGCAGTTCGCTTTTGCGATATTTAGTTTAAGCTATTATATTTTAATTAGTTATGAAGAAAACCAAAATTGTTGCCACGGTATCCGATTTGCATTGTGACACTACTTTTATTCAAATGCTTGTTGATGCTGGTGTGAATGTTATCAGATTAAACACAGCCCACCAATCACTTGACAGCACAAAGAAAATTGTTGACAATATTCGAAAGGTAACTGATAAAGTTGCCATATTGTTAGATACCAAAGGCCCCGAATTGCGAATTACCAAACTTGAAGAAGAATTTTCACTCGAAGTAGGTGATAGCATAAAAATAAAAGGCGATCCAGATGAAATTACAACACGCGATTGTATTTACGTTCGTTATAAAGATTTTGTTGAAGATCTCTCCGTAGGCGATCGTATTATGATAGATGATGGACGTCTTGAATTAGGGGTTTTAAGCAAAGAAAGCGATTATCTATTATGTAAAGCATTAAACGATGGTGTGGTTCAATCGCGTAAAAGCCTTAATGTGCCTAATGTTCGATTAAACCTACCCGCACTTAGTCACAAGGATATTGATTATATTGAATTTGCTATTGAAAATGAACTCGATTTTATCGCACATTCTTTTGTTCGAAATAAAGAAGATCTAAAAGAAATTCAAAAGATATTGGATGCAAAAAATAGCTCCATAAAAATTATTGCAAAAATTGAAAATCAAGAAGGTGTTGATAATATTGATGAAATACTTGATCATTCGTATGGTGTAATGGTTGCTCGTGGCGATCTAGCTGTTGAAATTCCATTCGAACAAATACCCGTAATACAAAAAGAACTCATTCAAAAGTGTATTGAACATCGTAAGCCAGTAATTGTTGCTACGCAAATGTTGCATTCCATGATTCATAATCCAAGACCCACTCGTGCCGAGATTAGTGATATCGCTAGTGCAATTTATAGCCATGCTGATGCAATTATGCTCAGTAACGAAACAGCGAGTGGTGCTTATCCTATTGAATCCGTAAAGACAATGGTAAAAGTATGTATGGAAGTTGAAAAACATAAGAATCCATTCTACAATACTTTTAAAGTAGTTTTAACTTCAGAAATTTCATCATACCTAACAAAAGCAGCCGTACGCGCTTCAGTTAAGCTAGATGCAAAAGCGATTATTGCAGATACTACTTTAGGCCATACCATACGCAATATGGCCGGGTTTAGAGGTAACAAACCTATTTACGCACGTTGTTATGATAAAAAAGTAATGAGACAATTGGCACTTAGCTATGGTGTTTACCCTCAGTATCTTATAAAAGATGAGAAAGAGCCCGAAATGATTGAAGAAACACTTATTCATCTAGTACGCGAAAATATCCTTAATAAAGAAGACATGGTAGTGGTAGTTGCCGGTAATTTTGGCTCAAAACATGGGGCATCATTTATTGAAATAAGTTCTGTTGAGAAACTACTTAAACGAAACAATATGGTAGCCACTATAAATATTAAAGGTTGATTTTGATAAACTAAGATGCCTAGGAAAAATTCAATATAGATTTTGTTATGTTGAAAAAATCACTTAATATTACGGCTATATTTAATTTAATTTTAACTTTAATTTAATTTTTCCATGAACATTTTCGTTGCAAATCTGAACTTCAAGGTCAGAAGCAGTAAGCTCCAAGAAGTTTTTGAACAGTATGGTGAAGTATCATCCGCAAGAATTATACTCGACCGCAAAACCAGAAGATCAAAAGGTTATGGCTTCGTTGAAATGCCAAACGAGATTGAAGGTCAAAAAGCTATTTTAGCTATGAATGGCTACGAACTCGAAGAGCGCGCAATCATTGTGCAGGAAGCTAATCCACGTACCGCTCCTGCAGGCGGTGATGACCGTGCTGAATAATATCGCATGTTCTCAAACTAAATAGAATAGGCCGGGAAAAAACCCGGCCTATTTTTTGTCTATTATTTATAACCATTAATTCATTACTAAAACTTATAGATAAAGGCTAACATGCCTCTCCAATTTTCTACAGCTTTATTATTGGTTGGTTTACCCTTTTTATCGCCGTTAGTAATACCATACATAGCAAAGGTATATTCTGCTTCAAGAGCCACATTTAACTTACCCGAAATAAACACTACGCGTGGCGCAACTCTATATACATATTGAATATTTGCACCGCGTGCATAGATAGCACCTGATATCGTATCTTTTGAACCTAAATTTTGTGTGTAGCCAGTAAATAAGGCATATTGTATCTTTTTTCCGTTGGTCTGAAATTCGATCCAACCGCTTGCTGTATTTAAATTAGTATATTCTTTTGCACCTGTTGCGGTATCTAATATATTCTTTACAGCATAACCACCAATCATGGTAAGGTCGGTTGCATTTTGTGCATACACGCCTTGTACCTTTACCGTAATAGGTTTAAACTTCAATTTCATGAAAGCCATTCCTGACATGCTATTTATGGTTTCATTGTTTACAAATTTCTTCGTTTTTGCATTATTCTGACTATATAATTCAGGAAGCAAAGACTTATAATCAACTCCTACACCAAACAAATGGTCTGATGAATCAGCTTTAAACTGAACTTGAAAATTTCCCTCTGGCATGGCTGCATTACGCATATACTTAGTACTGCTACCATCAGGTCCGGTACTCTGGAAATCGCGCTCTGACAATATACTCCCAATTAAAGATAAAAGACCAATTTTATGTGTCACTCGAATTTGCGGATTACGTGAAAATGGCTGAAATGGTGCACCTGTATTAAATGAAATAACATCAGGATACGATTCAGTAATAAAAAATGGATTCCAAAATTGACCCGCCAGCAATTCCGTTTTTTTCCAATTCAATTTTACAAACGCATGTCGTAAACGAAAACCATTCGCATCAATTAAACCAGCACTTTCATTGCCAAAGAAATCAGCTTCAATCAAGCCACTCGTTTTTGCTCCAAACGCATCTGGTCCCGTAATGCCACCTTTCAAACGAGTTTGAATGGATAGGATATTAAAATTTGATCGTGCATTAATATCTTTTCCATCAGCATCTTTTGAAATATTATCAGGATACAACAAAAAGTGTCCTTCTCGAATAGAAACATTTTGCCGAGAGTCATAAAACGCATCAGTCTTTACAAAACCGCCAAAATTGATACCAAATCTTGGCTCTTCTTTTTTTTCTTGTGCACTAACTGAAATAAAAGAAGTCGCTAAGAATAAAAATAAAATTTTTCTCATGATAAACTAATTTATATTAATACTTAATGTAAAAGTAAAACACTCATGCTACTGATATGTTAGCATTCTTATGCCTCAATCATAACATGAGTGTTTTTTCTAAATCAATCTTTACTTATTTCGAAAAATCCTTTGTTGAATTATCCTTTTGTGTTAATAAGGAAACTACAACTAAGGTAATTATTGCTAACGGAATTGAAATAATACCAGGATTATCAAGCGGAATAGGAGCATCTTTTGGTATCAAACCATACTTTTCATACATGGTTGGTGAGAATAAAATAATACCAATTGAAGAAATAATACCTACTATAATTGAATATGCAATTCCCTTAGCCGTTGTTTTCTTCCAAAATAAAAGAAACAAAATAGCTGGGAGATTTGCAGATGCGGCAACAGCAAAAGCTAGACCAACAAGAAATGAAACATTCATTCCTTTAAATAATATACCTAAAACTATTGCGAAAACGCCAACACATAGTGCAGCAATTTTACCTGCTTTTACTTTGCCATGGTCAGTCATTTCCACTTGAAGATATTTGTCAATAAAATCATGCGCAATGGCACCTGAAGAGGCAACAATTAAACCACTTACTGTGCCAAGAACAGTAGCAAAAGCAATGGCAGATATTATTGAAAATATTCCTACACCAAATGATTTGGCCAATAATGGACCAGACATGTTACTACTTTCAACATCTAATACCCCATTTATCATTGATCCTAAACCCATGTATAAAGTAAGAACATAGAAGAACCCTATTACAGCAATAGCAACAATGGTTGATTTACGTGCTGCACGTTGACTAGGTACAGTGTAATATCTAATTAAGATATGTGGTAAAGCTGAAGTACCTAAGAATAATGCAAGCATCAATGATAAAAAATTCAATCGATCCCAGAATGTTGCACCAGATGCAGCCGACAATTTATATAATAATCCAGGTTTAACAATATCCTCTCCTTTAGTTACTTTTTGGAACCAAACCGTAACTTTATCACTTCCGTCAGTAAAGGCTTTCTTTGAAAAACGAACTACCTCACTCTTTTCAATTGTTTTAATAAATTCAAAAGGACCAACTGAACCTGTTTTCTCCACCTCTTTTCCATCAACTACAATTTTACTAAGATGACCCACTTGGTAAAATTTCCGCTCTGACTTTGGTGCACCATTATATAATTTTTCACCCGATGAAATAATTGTCGTAAATAACATTTCCTCCAATACAGCAGTTTCTCCCTTTGTATTAAGATTATACCAACAGTTTGCACTATCTTTCTCTAATTTTACAAAAACTAATTTATCAACTACTTTAGTGGTTTTTACTACATAACTTGAATCAGGTACACTTACAATAGTATCATTAACAACTAGAGCATTTACTTTAACAAACTTATGATAGTTTTTATTAGGTGTTAATGTGAAGCCATTATTTAAAATATAAATAGTTAAAATTGTAGAAAATACAACCAACAACGCACCTTTAATAAATTGGACATAAGTAGTTGATGTCATGCCTGCTGTAGCAACAATTAAGATAACGATGGATCCAACAATTACAACTCCCATCCAATGAGGTAAGCCGAGTAATGGAACCACTAAGTCACCAGCTCCTACCATTTGTGGGATAAGATAAAAAATTGAAACAATAAGTGTACTTATAGAAGCGGCCAATTTTATGGCTTTTGAATTAAATCTTGAGTCAAGTGCATCTGTAAAAGTATATTTTCCTAATTTCTTTAAAGGTTCCGCTACAAGAAACAAAGCGACAACCCAACCAGCCAAATAACCAATTGAATAAAGAAATCCATCATATCCAGAATATGCAATCATACCACATATTCCAAGGAATGAAGCAGCCGATAAATAATCACCAGCAAATGCTATACCATTTACCGCCCAATGAATATTTCCGCCAGCTGCATAATAGCTAGCGGCAGATTTTGTCTTCCTAGCAAAATAAAACGATAGCCCCAATACGAGACCTACAATAAATATAAAAATAAAAATTGCCAAATTTGATACTTCGTAAATCATATTATTTAGTGTTTAGTTTTTATTCATTTTGTCTTCCATTTTGGTACAAAAATAATTATAGATAAAACCCATAACTATTGCTAATAATATCAATCCAAATCCATAAATTATGGCGATATTCTGTCCTCCCATTAATTCTAAACCCATTAATTCAGGTTTGGTAAGTCCAATAAGTACAAATCCAGCATAAATTATAGTATATACAAAAAATAGTATCACTCCTAATTTTGCTTTCTTTGGCGCAGCATTGTCGGTTCCTATTACGGCTGATGGTTCGTGAAGCATATGTCCTCCTTATTTTAGTTTGTAATTCATTTTCTTCAAATATATTAATTTATATATAACCAACAAGACATATTTATAAGTTTATTACTCCTAATTAATAGTATATTAAGCAACTCATCTGTCTAATCTAAACAATCGATTAAAACAAGCTAATTTAAACGCTATTAACTAACATATTACGAAACTAACAATACAACAACTAAATCAATATTCTTTTTGAATTAAACTCATAATCATAAATTCGAATTAAGTAATTTTTAAAATAAGCAAAATGACTAGGTGACGTTATCTATATTTAAAAATAAACACATCTAACATATTTCATTATAAATATTCATATCTTTAATATATATCGAATAATGGAATTGTTTAATGATGTTGCCAAATTATACACCAATTAAATTTACCATCTCAATCAATAAAATTAATTCATGAACTTAACGAATGTAAAATTGTTTGGTTTATAATTAGGTAGAATCATTTAACGTACTTTTTAATATGATGATTTAATTGAATAGAAAACTATAATGAAAAGTGATAAAATAAAAATTCAATATTGCTCTGATTTACATCTCGAATTTCAGCAAAACAGAAGATTCTTACAAAATAATCCTTTAATTGTAAGTGGGGATATTTTAATACTTGCAGGGGATATTATTCCATTACATGATGAATTTTTCAACAATTCCTTCTTCCCTTTTATTTCAAAAAACTACAAAAAAGTTTACTGGGTTCCAGGCAACCATGAATTTTATTATAAAGACATTAATGAATTCAGTAATTCGTATAATATTAATTTAAGAGAGAATATTCACATTGTAAATAATATAAAAATTGAAGATGATGATATAAGTTATATCTTCACAACTCTGTGGTCAAATATTAGTAAAAACAATGAAACAACTATTGAGCAAAGTGTCTCTGATTTTGATTGCATCACAAAGAACAAACGGAAATTAAAAGCAAAAGACTTTAATGAATTACATTTTGATAGTCTTTTGTTTTTAAAAAATGCTTTAAATCAAGTGAGCAAAAAAACAATAATAGTAAGTCACCATCTTCCCTCTCCTTTGTGCAATTCTAGGGAACATAAAAATAGTTCTATAAACGAAGCATTTTGCGTTAATCTTAACGAACTAATTAACGAATCTAATGTTAATTTCTGGATTTATGGACACAGTCATTTTAATTCTAATCCTGTATTTTTAAACAATACAATATTGCTCACCAATCAACTAGGTTATGTGCATGAAAACGAACATAGCACATTTAAGAGAAATGCCTACATATCAATATAATCAGGGGCTAAGCTTGAAATCTAAAGCAATTTTATTTTGATAGGATGGTATTAAAGAGAGTACTTTCTTGAGTATTGACAAATCTACATCCAGCATTTTCTTAACATTAATAGTATTGCTTAATGGCAGGTGGTTATCGTTTAAATAAATTTGATTCTTTAATCTCAGCTTCATCAAATAATCATATACATAATACATCTCATCAATGGTAGTTGGTGAGATTATTTGCTTCGCCTTAAGTGCCGATAATCGTTCTAAGGTATTGGTCACCGAAATATCATTATTTAAAGCATAAACACGTGCTATTATTATTATAATACTAACGGCATATTTCAAATCAAAAAGATCGTTATTCTTATCTCCAATAATACCACTTGAACCTATTTGACTTAATTTAATACTATAAGCATTGTTCGCCATATGATATCTAAAAAGGGGACTTGCTTTAATTAAAGTTTTAACATTTTTACGCAAACGATCGACAATAAAATCTTCACCATATATGCATCGGAAATCAAAAAATATACTGGCATCCAAAAGATTTTGTGGGTCTGGTGTCGTTATCCAATTTGCAAAGTATTTCTCCCAAACATCAATGGGCTGAGACCATTGCGGATTCTTTGCCATTATATTGCCCTTGCAAAATGTATAACCAACAAAATCTAAATCATTACATATAATAGTACCTAGTTTATTAAAATAATTATAAAGGTGCTTTTCATTATCATTAGAAGGTTTTTCAAAAATAATTGCATTGTCTTGATCTGTAAATAGTGTTTCCTCACTCCTACCCTCGCTTCCCATACATATAAAGGCAAAATCAACAGGAGGTTTACCTATCTGCTCTATGGCCAAATCAATAATTCTTCGCGTAAGAGCATCTGAAAAAGCCGAGGTAATATTTGTCACATAAGCTACAGACAATCCTGAAATAATAAGCGGCTTTATAAATAACTGCATGCTTTTGTAACAAGCCCGAATCTCCTCTATTGTTTGAGCTTTACTAATATTTGTATTAAAAAAATAAAGAGAATCTTTTAAAGCTCTATATACTTTATTAAGATTTAATACTCCATAAATAGTATCTGACTCATCTCTCAATACCAAATGATTTATTTTTGCATCTTCACAAATACGAATACCTTCAGCAACAGACATTGAATCGAGAACGGAAGTAATTGGAGCACTCATAATAAGATATACCGGATTATCTAAAGATAACTTTAAACCTAAAACTCGTTTTTGAATATCTGTGCTGGTAATTATTCCAATATATATATTCTCGCCCTTTGTAACTAACAAACAATCGGTTTTAAATTTTGGTAGTAAATCTATTGCCTGTTTAATAGTTGAATCAGAGTCTATGGTAAATAATGCATCGCTAAACGGTTTTAATGATTGCTCCATCATAAAACTACCCGCTTTTAATTCGCTAATGATACGAATAGATTCTGCTCTAAATGTCTCTTGCAGACTGATATCTTCAACCATTCCATCAAATATCACTCGCTCTGAATTGTCATTAACAATACCCACCAAAGTAATCGTTAAAGTAGCATATTCGCCATTTATTTTACGAATTCGAATTAGCCTATTTTTTATAAAGCCATGCTCAAGCAAATCATTTCTTATACTTTTTCGTTCTTCAAGACTTATAAACAAATCAAAAATGGTGATATCCGTTAACTCGCTAAAATCTGCACATCCAAGAATGCGAAGCGCAGTTTCGTTGGCTAATATAAATTTCCCTTTATTATCAATCCGAATCCTAAAAAAACCTAAATCAACTGAATTAATAAGCTTTTGGTAATCAATACTGACCGTATTAATTCGCTTATCAAGGGTAATATCTTTAACAATAATTACATTAACTTGTTTTTCGTATAAAAAAGTAGTTGACGAGGTAACTAATGCTTCAATAAAACCACCTTCCTTTTTCTTTAAATTAATTTCATATTGTCCTTCTTTTATAATATTTTTCGAAAAAGCATCTACAATATCTTTATTGTTATTTTCGCCAATAAATTCTGCTATGGAAAAATTAATTAGGTCTCCACTTTCATAACCTGTCATTTTACAAATTACATTATTAAGAAAACTTATCCGACCATCTATCAACATTATTAAACCTTCTGTAGCAGCCTCTACAAGTGTTTTGTATCTATCTTTTGATATCTGTAGACTCTTTTCAGCATCAAGTCTACCTTTTTCAATTTTTAAACTTTGTTGAGAAATATATAACAACAAAGAGGCAATTAAAATAGAAATAAATATCGAAATCCAAACTAATTTTTTGGTAAGTGCTTTTATCTCTTTCTTAACATCTTCAATATATACTCCAGTTCCTATTACCCAATTCCATGGTTTAAAAAGTCGTACATAAGAGAGTTTAGGAACAATATGCAATGAATCATCCTTCCATTGCCACATATAATCAACATATCCATGATCTGATGCTTTAACAACATTTACAAAATCTACAAAAAAGCGTTTGCCATGTGGATCAATAAAATCACTTAAATCTTTCCCATTTAAATCAGATCGATACGGATGCATAATCATTTGTGGATGCATATCTGTAATCCAAAAATAATCTTTATTTTCATCGCCATAACGCAAATACTCAATACGTGAAACAGCTGTTTTTTGGGCTTCTTCGCGAGTCAACAAGCCATTCCTTTCATCATTCTCATACTTAGATAATATACTCCATGCAGAATTTGTCAATTCCTTAATCATCTCTCGTTTTCCATTCATAATATTCTGCTGAAAATGCGGAATAATAATCAGAAAAATAGTAAGGGTGAAAAAAAGTATTGATAAAATAGATGGAAGAATTATTTTTAGATAGAAACGATTCATATTCTAAATAATAAAATGATGAGATAAAAAATAAATTATTTCTTTATAATCTTTTGCTTAACCTCACCCATTTTTGTGCGAATAACAAGTATATACACCCCCTTAGGATAATTTGAAATATCAATATTTTTTTTATTTTTTGATTGTATTTCGATTTCAGTTCCCAGCATATTTACAATTGAAACACACTCTATGGGGTCACCACTGGTAATACTTACGAGCCCGTCGGTCGGATTTGGCGCTATCGTTACCTCACTCGACCTCAATGTGGTTTGCAGCACATTGGCTTTGCCAGATAAAGTTTTATCATATATATACAAATCAAGTTGATTCTGATTGCCTTTGCTTATGTTTCCGCCACTCACAATCTGAATACCAAATCGCACATTATCAATTGCGGTTGTTTTATTATCGTCAATAACACTAAAATGAACTATTTTAGATGTTGCACCTCCAGGTGTAAATGTGAGTGTTTTGGAACCAAACAAAGTGGTTCGCAATGAGTCACCGGCCATGGTTGCTATACGCACAACATAGGTAGATACTTTGTCTGGATTTACTAATTGAACGTTAAAATCATACGATGTGTCAACTCCCTCGGTAAGATTTACATTACTAATTTCAAACTGAATAGTTGCGGGTTTAGTATTGTTATATCCCATATTTACAGGTACCTTAAAGCCATTAGCCACTTTGCTTCCAAAGTAATTAATTGTAACAACCAAATCAGACGGATTTAATCCGGTTGCTGCAATAGTTCCCAAACTATAATCTGTTAAAGTATTTGCTATTTTTGAAAAACATCCTTTATATGTTGTAGTATTAACTATTCCAGCAGGACTTAGCGCAGCAAAATTAGCTGCGGTAGCATTCAATGAAGATGAAGCACTTTCAATTTTAAAGTAACTAATATTTTGTGCTGTAATACGAATCTCACCCGTACTTGAATTATAAGTTACGGATGCTTTACCTGAATCAAGTGCGGCAGACCAAAATGCAATTAATGGATTAGCGTCAGCTAAATCGCTTGCTTTATCATTAGTAGCATCACCTGTACGGATTTTCATTGTTCCTGTATAGCCCCAATATTTAACTAGGGTATCCGCATCTTTTTGGTCAATTACATAATCTATATTAAAATCTGATTTCTTTGTAATACCCACTTGTGCATTACAAAACCCTATTTGTGCATCCGTTGTTGCAACTCCTGTTCGGCATAAAAAGGGTAATGAGGTTTGTAAATAACTAAAAAAGGTGAATTGAACATAATTAAATTTTGTATACTCTGAAATTGTATCAAGTAAAACATCGCGGGGAGGCTGTGAAAATAGGCGATTTTCCATTCCAATAGCCACATCATAATCATCACTCATACGCTCACCCCATTGTTCAATATTGGTTGAGTACATATTGGGTTTGGGTCTAAATATCACCAAATTATTCCACTCTTTCGACAATTCGGTATTTGTAGGCTGACCTCCATTAGCCGAAAAATGTGCATAGGCAATACCTAATGGTGCCCAATTACGAATGGTATTTACATTACCATTCAACTGACGTGGGGTACTCGTATTGTCAACATGATAAAAATTATCTGTCTCTATAGATATATCATGATCAAAATGTGGTGCGGGTAAAAACTTTTCATTATAATTCATCAAAGTAATCTGAGCATGGTAAACTTCCGGTTTACGAGCAACATCTGAAAAGGATTTATATTTTATTACTACTACATCGTTAAATTTATCGACATAATACGTTTGTAAATTTCGACTAGTCCATCCTGAATCGGGATTAACAAAAGCTCCCCAACGAATAGCACCAGCCCATGGATTACTCGAACATTGACTTAATATTTTTGACAAACCATACGGGAAAGTTCTATTATTTGGTTTATGCATGCCAACTCCATTTGAAAATGGATTGTGTTTCCAATTTACAGCATCAATACCGGCTCCTGTACCATCGAACAAGCTATCGGTAAAATCTTCATTAATAATTAACTGCTGCGCTCCGAGACCAAAAATAAGAATCAAAAAACAGACGAGATTTGTAAAGATATGTTTCATAATGTATATGTGTTAATTACTATTTTGAATATGCATAAAATAGACCAAGGACTAATTTAATTGTTAAATACTGATTATAATTATATCGAATTCTTATTGGTTAATTTTTTATTATTAATTTTTCTCTGTAAAGCTCTGTTCCCTGTTTGCAAACTACAATATATAATCCATTACCAATGCCAGAAATATTAAGATCACTATTCCCGTGTATGCTTTGCTCCAAAACACTTTTGCCATCTAATGCAATAATAGAAATACTTGCTTTATCATTTAATACTGTTTTAATATGTAAATTTTTTGTAGCGGGATTGGGTTGCATCGTAAAACCAATATCAGGCTTTTTTATTTTCTGATTATCGGTTAACGAATCATATAATTTTGAATTCGTTAATTCAATACTCGCCATCCAAACTTTTATCGCAGTATCACCAGAATAAACCGCTAACGTGTTATTTGTTGTAAGATTTGCCAGATCAATTGTTTGATAACTAATACCTCCTAAGCTTTTTTCAGGATTGCCGCCACTATAATTCACTATTGAATAGTTCTTGCCATTTAAACTAAACGACCCACCCGATTTATAATTCATAAGCACATATTTAATACGCGCTGCTTGTGCATTATCTAATGCTTGTTGTGGTATGCTAATTTTAAAATCGCTCGAACTTGCTGCGGGTATTTCAACCAAAATAGTATCGGCATAAAATTGTTTAACGTAAATAGTATCTATTGCCGAGAGAACACCTGTAAGCCTTAATACATAGGATTTTGCGGTATATGGATCAATGGTGTCAATAAAATTAAAGCGGGCACCAACAGCAGTTAGGTTCTTCCATTGTAGTATGATCATCCCAGGTAAAGTATCTACAGATAATACGTATCCCCCATTAAAAATCATTCCTTGAGTTGCCTTAATTTCAAAATTTAAAATTCGTGAACTCATGTTTCCATTAAAACAAATGGTTGTCATCAAACTATCATTAAGTGATGTAATAGTATAAACCTCTTCATCAGATGACTCATCATAAATCATGTTTCCGCGAAAGGTTTTTGATAACTTAAAGGCCTTTTCAACACCCCCATTGGTATTCTGTGGTTCATGTACGGCACGGGTGGCAGCTTTGTCGGGACATTTATCAATCATATAAACAATATCGCGAATATTGTAGCTGAAAGCGTTCAATGCTTTTTGCGCTGCAGTAACCGTTCCCGGGCTGCTTGATACTCCATCCGGTCTTTGCGGATCTAAAAATCCTCCCGTTTCAGTATTGTAAAACTTTAAACGTTTTAAATATTTCTTATCTGTATATGCGGTTATAGTTTCGTAATCGGCTGCTATTATTCGAGTATCAGTGCCATAATGATGTTCATGATAGCCATCAATAAGATGAATGTTTTTATCAAATGTTGGTTTAATTAATGTGTGCCATGGCAACCAATTATCTTTATGCGATTCCATTCCCCAGCCAGCAATCATCTGCACTGCAGGGTTTAGCTTCTTTATGGTATCGGCAACAATTTGGTACATCTGATTATAATAATGCTCCATTTGTTTTGATGAATAATACGATTTCTGCGTAGTATCCACTGGTCTTAGTCGAACACGAGGAGTAAACTCGCTACTCGTAGTCTTTCTATAGGTTGAATCAATGACAAGCGCATTCTGGCATGGATAGAAACATCCAGCAGAAATAACCTTATTCCATTCCGTTGAAATTGCATTATAAACACCTTGTCGATTTGATGCCCACTTAGGACTATCATACCACATATCGGTTCTCCAAATAAGATAAGGTTCTGCAACAATACTGCCATTGCGAAATACTGGAGCATTTTCAGATATTCCACTTTGATTATAAAATTGAATATCGGTATTTACGCCTGGCTTATAAGCCCAATTCAAATAAGGTTCATTCCAAAATTCCAACATTAACGGGGAGTTACTGGGGTTGGCTGTTTTACCATACGTATTTCCGAGGTTCTGTAAAATGGATTTCCAATTACTATTTGTAAGAATGGTTGCCGGAACAAAACGATCATACCAGCATTGTACAAGGGTTTTTAACCCATTACTTGGCATCCATGCAGCGCCCGCTGGTATCGTTTCAATGGAACGAGCAGATACAATGCCCCATTTAAATACGGTATCACTATTGTAACCAATAAAATTCCCTAGATGTACTCCAAAAAGACTTTCAGGAACCTTAGTTTGCCCATTAACACTTAAAGGCTTGCCTGAAACTACTATATTTACTACACTTTGAGCGCTAGAACTCTCTGTTATAATAAATTGTAGTAATAAAAAAAAACCGATTAGAATGATTCTCATACTTTTATTAAATAGATTCTGCAGAATGATACACCAAAGACAAATTTCATACTAAAATACCAAAGCAAATGGCTGAGGCATTCGCCCCGGCGAAGAGCCCCGGTTTTGTAACGCCTTTATTTCCATGCGCTTATTCGCCGAGGCGAATGCCTCAGCGTTTTACTTTCATCAATATATAAGAGATTTGCTTTCATTAAAAATTAGTAAATATCTAATTGGTGTACGATTGTGCAGAATCGATAGATTATAGCAAGTTAATTAAAAAGTAAATAGGAAAAGCATTCTCTAAAAAAGATTTAATTAAAAACAATGCGTACAGTTTTATATTGGGGTTTATTTTAAAATATAAACTCCATTATATCAAATAGCAATCTTACTTAAAATTTAGCCCATAGACTAATTATATATTTAGATTGGCAAATGCCCTTGTTAAATATGTTTAGTGCAAATGAGAGTAGCGAAATTTGCTCTATTACATATTTACAAACGGTATAAAATAAATAAAATATTGATTTGGGTTTACGGCTGGTAGGCATTGATAGACTTGTGCTTCATTGCATCATCGTAGTCGATGGATGCGGAGCCACCGCCGAACGGCATTTTATATTGTGATACGTTAAGGTGAACTTGGGATTAATCTGGAGCTAACCCAAATTTAAACGGATTAAGCATTAGTGAATTTGATTCTAATGCTTAATCCGGTTTAAAATGATATTACAAAAACTACATTTCGTGCTGCAAAATATTGATTGTAATTATTGTTTTATAATCCGTTTTACTACTTTTTGGCCATCCACTGACAGAACAAGTATATATACTCCAGAGGGCTGATCTGTAATATCAATACCAGTTAAGCCTGAAATGTTTTCCTGTAAATTAACTTGCAGTCCTAACATATTATATATCCTGATTGTGGCTCCCTTATAATTTTGAGCTGAGAATGATACTTCCAAATGTCCTTTTGATGGAATAGGAGAAACAATCAAAGACTCGGCATTAAATTTTGTTATCCCAACAGGATCAATAACATTGAATGTATCCAGTTTTTCACCATAATTATAAGCGTCGTTATTAGCTGCGGCGGCGGCTTTTACAATCACCTGCCCTACAGTTCCGCTTAGCACAATGGAATCAGTCCCAACAATTGAAGCAGGTCCTGAAATAACTGAAAAAATAACAGGTGCACCTGTACTAATGGTATATGGAATTTTAAATTTTGGTGATGAAATAACTTTATCCGGTATTGAAACAGTTATGATATGCGTTGCTTTGTACGCCTTAAAATTAGCGGTCTCACAATATCCATAGATGGTATCCTTTGCAGCATTGAAAAATATATTATCCGTATGTTTAACAACTGCATTTTTGCCGATACCCGCAGTAAAGCTGGCTCCACCATTACTTCCAAAAAGAGTATACACTTTACCTGAAGGTGAAATTTTTCTCACCCGGTTGCCGATAGTATCATTATTTCCAGCCTCTGAAACATACAAATAACCAAGATCATCCCTAAGTATATCGGTAATAATACAGAAAACAGCCGAATCAGGATTGTCTGAATTTCTAAACCCTAAATTTCCTTTACCCGCAAATTTAACAACAACACCACTATTAGCAGCCTCAGTCATAATGGCTACTTTTTTAATTTTATGGTTACGACAATCTACAACAATTAAGGTATCGTATGTTTTGTTAAAAACAATTCCTTTACCCTGCCGAGCACTACCTGAATACCATTCGTTAGAAAAATTAAACGCAGCTTGTGTACCAATCCCAATTGTATCTCCAAATTCTTTACCTCCTCCTGCTATACGTGTTCTTGCACCTGTTACAGGGTTAAAACAGGCAATAGCTGCTTTTCGGCCATTTGAATTAAGTTCTGTCGCCCATATCTTGCCTGTTAACTTACTGTAGGTCAAGCTCCATGGATAGCTTCCGCTAGTCCCGGCTGCTGCATATAATTCTTTTGTAAAGGCAGTTCCTATTTTATAGCTTCCCAGGCAACCAACATCTTCTGAATTTCGGAAATAACTAAAATAAAACGTTAAAGAATCTTCATTGTAGGTCATGCTAAAAAAACCCGAAGATGTAATAGACGAATAATTTGTAATATTATTTGTATCAAAAACTGTTGTCTTAACCCCATAAGAGTCAATTTTCACAACAGTTTCAGCTTTGTCACCTCTTTTTAATAAAAGGTAGGTATTACCCTGTGAGTCCATAAGGGCATCACGAACATTATTAGGATTAATTCCTTTCTTTACAACAACATTCTGGCTATAACAGTTCATTACCATCAGAACAGCAAAAAATAACATGTAGTAGTGCTTTTTCATACTTATTATGTTTATTAAATGAATGATTAAACTTTTTGAAAAGATACCATATTATTTGCTAATAACAATCACATCCAGCCATAATAATTTTTCGGAAAAAGAAAATCTGATTTTACTTTAACATACACCAACAATAAGTTTTTAATTTATCAATCAGATAGTTTTGCGATAAAGAAAAGATATGAATACATTAGAATTCTCTCAGCGTTTTTCTGTTGAACGTTCACACATATAACACTTTAGAGGTGTAATGATTAAAAATGGTGTGAATTGAAAAAAAGCAGATGCATGCATTATTATTAGACAAAAAAAAGCAAAAAATTTAATTGCAATAAATAAGATTTTAGAACATTGTTTATAATACACTTTAGAGTAATCGTGGTTCAAAAAAGTACAAAGAAAAACCAGTGTCATTAAGTTGTGCATCTTTTCTACATCGTAATCGATGTAGATGGAGGCACCTCCTAACAACATTTATCTTTTTGTAATACGTTAAGGCGTACTCTATTTTTAATACAAAATAAAACTCAAAATACTGCAATACCTATTTTGAGTTTTTTAAATTGTATGTTACATTGAGAAGCTGCAGTAACACTGGAATATTTCCTATATACATTTTATATCAATACATTCAGAATTATCAAAAAATGTAGGTCTGTTTCTATGCATAAAAACATAAAAAGGCATGTAAATCTTGTATTATTTGAAAAAAAAAGTCTATGCTTTTGTATTGCTTGAAAAACTCGTAAAACATGGTTTGAATTTCTCGTTTAAAGGTGAAACTTCTCTTATTTTGATGCCTATTAATTCAAATAGAATTTAAACATCTTTTATAGTAGCTCTATAAAATTATTGATGAATTCATAAAAAAGCAATAATTAAATGATTAAATATCATAATATTAGTATATTGCAATTATTAAAATACGTGTATGGGACGAAAAAAAGAAAACGCTACCAACTTTGAGAAACTTTTCGAAAATATAAAACTCTATTTTCGAAACTCAGCCAAAGAGGAACTCGATAACGATATTAATAAGAAATACGAGTTTTTACTTTACCGTCAGCAATATGATGAAGACCCCATAATCATTAAGGTTAACAAGAGGAATACCATATCAAATCGTTTCAAATATGAAATACATATTCTCTATGATTTAGAGAAGAAAATAGAAATATTTGCCATACATGTAGCGACAAGTAAACGAATAAAGCTTAAGACAAATATTTACGAAAACGAGTTCGATAGCAATATTGATAGCTATTTGGAGGGATTTAACTTTGAAGATATTATGGCTGGGATCATTGAAAAGTTGTATAATTCAGAACCCTGAAAACTTTCTATGCAATCAATAATTTTGTTCTTATTTATTGTTGAGATTTTGATGATGCTTCATTATTTTGAAGAGAAATTCCTAAACAAGCTTACTCATAAACAACATCAATTAGCAAATTGGGTTGATGGGTTTAATGCTCTTAAAGAGTATTTAAATTCGTCTTCAATTAAAGGTAAGAAAGCTGTATTTATTAATGAATTCGCTTGGTTAGATTCACCAAAATCAAACTTTTTAATGGCATTTAAACGTTTCTGGAATGAATATGCTTCACGAAAAAATGATATTGTAATTGTTATATGAGTTTCTGCTGCTGCCTATATGGTGAAGAAAATTATAATGAATAAAGGGGGGCTTCACAATAGAATAATACAGAAAATAAGAATATTGCCTTTCAATCTGAAAGAAACCAAAGAATTTCTCTCTAATAACAATGTGAATTTTATTGACTATGACATATTGCAGTTATATATGGTTATGGGGGTATAACCAACAATTAAAGAAAAATCAAAGTTTATTGAATAAAAATTATCTAAAAGGACACCCCTGATGGGGGTATCCTCACTATAGGATTAAAAGGAATCTTTCTACACTAGGTCTAAAAAACAAAAACCCGCTCAGAACAATGTTCCGAGCGGGTTTTTCCATTTTTAGCTTTCAATTTTGTTGCCCAACCAGGACTCGAACCTGGACTCTTCTGATTCAGAGTCAGACGTGTTAGCCAATTACACCAATGGGCAATGAGAATACAAATATATATAAAATTTGAGCGGATTTTTTAATCTCAAAAAACATAAATTTCATGTAAGGGCTAATTTTGAGTGTCAACAACACTTTCGCTCTGTTTTAGTTTATACACCTTATCTGAACGACGGACGGGTTCTGTTACTGAAATAGAGCAGCATACTCCTTTACCAGCCACATCAACAACTTTTAAATTAACACGAATTTCTTCTGCTATTCCTTCGTAAACTCCTGTTGTATCACCCATTATTAATATACTATCCCCTTTGTCGAGTGAATTGGCTTCTAACTTCAGTTCTGCAACTCCAATCTTGGAAAAATAATTACTCACCTTTCCAATATATACTTTTCGCTCTGTTGCTTTAGATCCATAAGAATCATTCCATTCACCTAATTTTTGTCCTAAATAATAGCCATCCCAAAAACCACGATTAAAAACAGTAGCTAGCTTCATCTTCCATTGCTCTGCTTTTTGATGTGAAAAAGATCCCGTTGCAATTGATTCAACAGCCTCTCTATAACAAGTCGTCACCGTTTTTACATAATCAGCTGATCGTGCTCTCCCTTCAATTTTAAGTATAGTAACGCCTGCATCTATAATACGATCAAGAAAATGAATTGTACAAAGATCTTTTGGCGACATGATATATTGATTCTCAATAGCCAGTTCTTCACCCGTCTCACGATCACTAACGGTATAGCCTCTACGACATGTTTGAAAACACTTTCCGCGATTTGCTGATTTATTAAATTCATGTAAACTCAAATAACATTTACCTGAAATAGACATACACAATGCTCCATGAACAAACATTTCAAGGCGAACTAATTCACCCGAGGGACCCAAAATATTTTCTCTTTTTATTCCTTCACTTATAAACTTAACCTGATCAATATTTAACTCACGCGCAAGAACCATCACATCAGCAAAAGTCGAATAAAATTTAACAGCTTCCAGATTGCTTATATTCACTTGTGTTGAGAGATGGATCTCCATTCCAACTGATCGGGCATAATGCATTACTGATTGATCTGATGCAATAATTGCAGTAACATTTAGGTTTTTAGCTGCATTTACTAAGCATTGCATATCATCCATCTCACTATCATATATCACCGTATTAATAGTAAGATAACTTTTTAGCTGCTTTTCTCTACATCGAATTAATATGGCCTCAATATCTTCTATTGTAAAATTTACCGAAGCGGAATGCGATCGCATATTCATATCACCTACACCAAAATAAATAGCATTTGCTCCTGCTTGTATTGCAGCTGTAAGAGATTCGAAGGAACCTACAGGAGCCATTATTTCAATTTTATTATTCATTCCTACTATTGATTATAATCTCCAAGGCAATCCTTCTATTAAATAATCTCACACTACACAATTGCATTCAATATAATTCTAATATTTGTACCTTTTCCAATCTCTGATGTTGAAACAAATATTTTTCCACCATGATTGTTTTCCACAATACGTTTTGAAAGAGATAGACCAAGCCCCCATCCAAGCTGCTTAGTAGTATATCCTGGTTTAAAAATAGTACGATGTCTGGCTTTTGGAATTCCTTTTCCAGTATCTTTAATATCTATAACTACTTTATTTTTTTGTAAACGCATACTAACATCTATCTGTCCTCCCCCTACAATTGCATCATAGGCATTCTTCATCACATTCTCAATTACCCATTCAAATAAAGAAGCATTTATAGGGGCATAAATATCCTCTTCGGGTAAATGCATATTTACAATAACTTTATCAGGCATACGACTCTGAAGATACTTCTGAACACTAACAACAATCTCTTTTACACTCCCTGGTCGTAATGTTGGTTTTGATCCTATTTTGGAAAACCGCTCTGTTATCTTCTTTAATCTTTGTACATCTCTCTCAACTTCATTAGTAATTTCAGCGTCCACATTTTTCATTCGCATTAGCTCAACCCAAGCCATTAAAGAAGAAGTGGGCGTACCAAGTTGATGTGCTGTTTCTTTTGTTAATCCAATCCATACTTCATTCTGCTCAGCTTTGCGTGATACGCTAAATGCAAAATATGCAATAAAAGCAAATAACAAAACTACTGCAAATTGAATATAGGGAAACAAGGCTAATTTAGTAAGTATTAAACTATCTTTATAATATATATGATTTTGTATCCCATCACCTAAATCTATTTCAATAGGTGCATGCTGGCTTTTCATTTCAGCTAATTTAGATTTTAAATAATTCGAATTATAAACTCTTGAAGTATCTAAATTTCTATATGAAATAATTGTATCTCGCTGATCTGTTAAAATAACGGGAACGGTTTCATTACCTTGTATGATGCGAACTAAAAAATTTATATCAACATTCTCCTCTATTGCACTTCCTAATTGCTTTGTAGCCTCAGCCCATAACTCAACTTTTTTATGTTCTTCATACGATAGTTTCGCTATTAAATTGTTGGTATACCACAATGAACTTGCTCCTATAAGCAAGGCAAAAATGAATAGTAAGAACTTCCATGTTTGTTTTTTAGAATATATATTTCTAGCCATCTAAGTATAATTGATTTTTTCTACTCGTCTTCCCATTTAATACTTAACTTATCTTCTTCGCTTTTAGTATTTGTGCCAACATTTTTTTTGATTGTATTGTCTGTTGTTGCACTATCAATCTCCTCATCATCAACCCATTTTATTCTATGTTTGTAGTCCGTTTCATTTGGTTCTTTATAATTTTTAAAAGTGCTATCCTTCTTAAACCAACCATATTCTTCCTTTAGAATTTGCTTTAAATCACTTCTTTCGTTTTTTAAATTTTGCTTTACTACCTCAAAAACTTTTAACTTATCATAATAGACTTTGTAATTATCAGGATTGCCGATAATTGTAAGATACAAACTGGTGCGAACACCATCATCTTCAGGTACCCCAAACTCAATACTTTCCTTTCGATTCTTTTTTGCCTTACCCCAAAGCACATCCGACATTAATACACGTACATGATACTCAAAATTATTATCGAAATCTTGTTGCCCTGAACAGCTTATATTCATTGCCGTTGAATGAATATTCATTTCAGGAATAAGAATAATTCTATTGCGTATTGAAATGGTATTTTTAAGCTGACTGAACCGAATATGTTTTAACTCATCAACAGAAATAAATCGCGACATTCCTAATAAAGGTTCAAAATTAATTAGCTCGCCTTTATTAATAACTACTGTACTTTGCGCTACTAATGAATCCTGAATGAAATTAAACTTTGTATCAAAATACATGTTCATCTTAACATCACCATCTGCTAAACCTTTGAGATGTTTTGCCTGAATAAATGTCATACCAAAATTATCAAACGATGAGAAAAATTTATTCACATCTACAGTTGTAAAATGTATATCACCATTAAGTCTTAATAAAGAATTGTAATTTCTAAAAACAACATCACCTGAGAAAATACCACCCATGCTTTTTAATTCTATACCACTGAACATCATCCCCTCTGGTGTCAATCGAATTTCTCCGCTGGCATTACTCGCCTTTAGTTTCAAATACCTCAAATCATCAATCTTACAGTCTAAACGGGCAATAACATAATCAAGAAATTGAAAAGGGTCATCAGTGACTTTATCATCCAAAAAAGCATTTAAGTCAAAATAGTGTGAGCGTAACTTTCCATCAATTACAAAACTCTTTGACTCTCCCGACAGGTAATCAAACATTCTCTCTATGCTGCCAGCAAAGAGGAAATTGGAGCCCATTGATTCAAGATACAAACTATCAGTAACGATTTCATTATTAATATTTAATTTCCCACTCATATGACTTACATCAGGAACATCACCTTTAATCTTTATATTAATATCACGTAATCGTACATTACTTATTAAATTAAGTTTTGTTAAGGTCTCTTTATTAAAGTTTTCAATACTACTTAGACTACAAGCCAAAGAGAGATCAGCATAAAGCAAACCTTGCATCTCATCAATAGTATCAGGCTTAAAAAAATCTTGTAATTCCATTAGATTTAACTTGACTTTTCCTTTAAAATTAAGCACGGGATAAGTGAAGTTTTTCATTAATAGTTCGCCATACAGAAAGCTCGATCCGAGCTGCGCTTTTATACCTCGTAATGCAAGTTTTGAAGTGCTGCTACTGTTTTGCTTGCCATTTGAATACAGACCTCTTAAACTAAGGTTTCGCAATTCAACATCAGAACCACTTCGCGATATACTACCATCAATAATATCAAAGGATGCCGCTACATGTGGATTTCGATAAGCACTCATATAACCCTTTATACTCAGATTAAGAGTCAATAGACCACGCGTTTCAAACGCTCTAATATCTTTTGTAAAATCAGTTGGCAAAAGATCAATAAGTTGTGGAATATCAATTTTATTGGCACGCAAGTTAATATTCATATCCGCCATTGTACCGCTACGATAAAAGCCAGTAATATCAAGCTTCATACCTAATAACGAAAGAACACCCTTACGAACTAAATAACGATTGCCACGAACATTCAAATCCGTTAATAAAACAAAATCTTTATTCTCTAGATATTTTACACCGCCAATACTAAACTCATAAATTTTTACTGCTGTTGTAAGATACATTACAAAATCATTTGCAGCATAATCGCCACGCATACCAAGTGTTTTAATATATGCTCGTGTTACCGTTGACTGAGTTTTGTCAATATACCATACATAAGTGTCAATATATTTTACGAAACTAAGACGAAATGCAGATGTTTCTCCTTTTTTATTTGATCGAAATATATCATAATTCGCATGCCCTTTTTTATCTGTTAAAATTTTAGCAAAACCTCCATTTACGCGTACATTTCGAACTTTATAATTTCCTTGAATTATTTCTAAAATATTAAACTCAAGAAACACATTATGAAAATTAAAAAGAGTATCAGCTTTCGTTTCAGTAATATCTTTTTTTCTGAAATCATTTGCTGAGAGTGCCGTTAAATTTTTAAAACGAACTGAAGCATTGGGGAAACGACGAAAAACAGAGAAACTCATCTCATCAACCGTAAGTTTAGTTTTTAGGTTTTTATTCAATTCCTTCCATGCTAATGAAGCAATTTCATCCTTATATACAATGGTAAAAACAACCCCACTAATTACAATTAAAGTAATAAGCAAAGACAATAGGACTAAAAATCTTTTAAAATATTTCAATAAAAAAAACATGGTAAATTATTTCAAATGCATTTTTATAAACAAAATAGGAATTACTTATCTGTATTTTTTCTCATCGCCTTGTAAAATACTTAAATAGCTTTGATAGCGTGATAAAGCGATATCGCCACTTTGAACGGCTGCCAAAACTTCACATTCAGGTTCGTGAACATGACTGCAATTATGATACTTACAACGCGATGCCACCTTAAATATTTCAGGAAAGTAATGATATATTTCTCCCGGATCCATATCTATCATTCCAAAACCACGAATACCAGGGGTATCTATAATATAGCCTCCTTGTTGTAAAGCAAACATTTCGGCAAATGTAGTAATATGCTTACCAGTATCGTATGCATCTGAAATGCTACCAGTTTTTAAATGCAGTAAAGAATCAACCGCATTGATGAGAGACGACTTACCTACCCCTGAATTACCTGATAGTACAGATATTTTATCTTTAAGAATAGAAGCTACCAAATCCACATTTATTTTCTCTAATGCCGATACTGCAATACATTTATAGCCTATCTTCTCATACATGGCAGTCCATTCAGTCAGGCGCGCTTTTTCTGGCTCACCATATAGATCGGTTTTATTAAACACCAAAATGGCCGGAATTCTATATGCCTCAGCAGATACCAAATAACGATCAATAAATCCAGTTAAAGTTTCGGGCCACGCAATAGTAACTATAAGTAATGTCTGATCAACATTTGCGGCCATTATCTGGTGCAACTTTGATAGTTTAATAGATTTACGAATGATATAATTCTTGCGATCATGAATGCCAACAATAGTGCCCGAATTTCGATCGTCAGCCAATTTAATATCCACCCGATCTCCCACTGCAACCGGGTTGGTACTGTCAAATCCCTTCATACGAAATTTGCCCTTAATACCACACTCAATCTTACGATTATCATCAAGTGTTACACTAAACCACTTTCCAGTTGATTTTATGACTATACCTTGGCTCGTATTCATTTTTTGAGACTATTAGGCAGAAAACTAGAGCTGCCTACACAGTGGATAAATCTTGCTAAATACCTAATTGCTTTATTCATAGCCAATAAAAATAGTTTAAGAGAGATTTTTAATTGTGTAAAAGTATATAATCATTGATAATTATATAGCTTTTACGCTGCAATTATACATCAACAAAAATAAGTAAAACATTTGTTCGTTCCTTTAATATTGCGATATTTGAAGCTAAATTTAGGAAATATAACTCTCAGCATTAAAAAATAAAAGCCGTAATTCTTATTTCATACTAAAAAAATAATTATGAATATTATCTCATACAATGTTAATGGCCTAAGAGCTGCACATGGTAAAGGTTTTATAGATTGGTTGCAACAAGAATCACCCGACGTAATATGTTTGCAAGAAACCAAAATGCAGGAAGGACAATTTGATACAAGCATTTTTGATAAAGCAAGCCAATATCATCATTGGCATTTTGCTGTAAAAAAAGGGTATAGTGGTGTGGCCATTATCTCAAAACAAAAGCCCGACAAAGTAGTAGCTGGCATAGGTATAATGCGATACGATGATGAAGGTCGTGTACTACGTGCCGATTTTGGTGACTTAACCGTGATTTGTGTTTACATACCCTCTGGCTCTAGTGGAGATGAACGCCAAGCAATTAAAATGTATTTTCTGGAAGATTTACTTATCTACCTTACTGAATTGCGTAAAACCCGTCCGAATCTCATCGTTTCTGGCGATTACAATATTTGTCATAAACCTATTGATATCAATCACCCCGAAAAGCACAATGATGTATCGGGCTTCTTACCTGAAGAGCGCGAATGGATGGATCGCCTAATATCAAGCGGTTTTGTTGATTCATTCCGCACCTTTGATAGCCGTCCGAATCAATACAGTTGGTGGAGTTATCGCGCTGGTGCTCGCCCAAAAAACCTCGGCTGGCGTATCGATTATAATATGGTTACAAAACCGCTCTTCTCAAAAATGAGCAGTGCTAGCATATTGTCTGATATCGTGCACTCCGATCATTGCCCCGTTAAACTTGAGATAGCAATATAGGAATGAAAATTCATGCCGTCACAACATTTTTTAAAGTGCTTGCACAAAAGGATATGAATATAAAACAAAGATCTTGCTCATGAAAGTTCCACAAGACCAATTAAATAACTTAACTTTATTCTTGTGAAAAAGGTTCTTATTATCACCTATTATTGGCCGCCAGCATCAGGTCCGGGGGTATATCGATTTCTAAAATTTTGTAAATACTTGAGTGAATTCGGATGGGAACCCATTGTACTCACTGTTAAAAATGGCAGCTATCCGGCCACCGATCATTCATTATTAAATGAAGTACCTGCTAATGTTCAAGTGTACCATAGTCATACACTTGAACCTTTTGTACTGTACAATTTAATAAGTGGTAAAAAAGGAAATTCAGTACCTGTGGGCATTATTCCACAACAGGTAAAGAAAAATTTTAGCCAAAAAATATCTTTTTTCCTTCGTGCAAATTTATTTATCCCCGATGCACGCGTTGGTTGGAAATTCTTCGCTATACGAGCTGCAAAAAATATTATTGATGAACATACTATTGATGCTGTAATTACCACAGGCCCTCCACATAGTACACATCTTGTTGGTCTCGCATTAAAAAGAAAATTTAATTTGCCCTGGATAGCGGATCTTCGTGACCCCTGGACCAGTATTTATTATAACAAAACATTTCCCCGAACACATTATGCAGAGAGAAAAGATAAGCAATTTGAAGATAAAGTAGCTCGAACTGCTGATATGTTAGTAGTTGTTAGTAATGGTTTACGTGAAGAATTTAAAGATAGAGCAAAAAATATCTGTCTCATTTATAATGGTTATGACGAGACAGATATGCCGCAACGTAAAATTACTTCAACAGAATTATTTCGGCTCTCGTACATTGGCAGTCTAAAACCCATTCAAAATATAACAATGATGTGGGATGTAATAAAAGAACTTAAAAATGAAAATGCGGATTTCAAAAAATATTTCAGATTGCAATTAACCGGTAAAATTGATCCCTCAATTATTAATGAAATTAAAATGCGAGGAATTAGCGATATCACCGAATATACAGGTTATGTTACACATGAGATTGCCACCAAGCAAATGGTTGAAACAAATATGCTTCTTTTTATTATTCCGCAATATGAAAATAGTAAACTGATTATTACCGGAAAACTTTTTGAATATATTGCGAGTACAACACCCATCTTAGCTGTTGGTCCTCCTAATGGGGATGCCGATGCTTTGCTAAAAGAAAATGATCGTCAGGCAATGATCGATTATAATGATGAAGTTGCGTTCCGTAAAAATTTGCTTGCGCATTTTAATATCTGGCTAAGCAATAATAAAAACATTGAAACTGTAAATAATAAAAACATTCATCGCTACACTCGTAAAGGATTGACCGAACAATTGAGTGAAAGCCTAAATCAAATAAGCCATGTCCATTAAACGAATTGACCTAAACACATATAAAAAAGACAGCAAATTTTATGGTGAAATACCCTTGTTGTTAACCATTAAGAGTTTTGATTTACAAGCGATACGCGAGCGTTATATCAAATCTCGATCTGAAAATAAGAGTAGGGCCGGAAGTACAGCACGACGTGAAGTAGCAATTGGCGGAGTAACTGCCGTTACTATTAATAAAGGCAAAATATGCCATTGTGAAGTACTTACAAAACTGCCTGAGCCACGTGGTATACATTTCGATAAAGGGATTTTTGCATTCTCCTCTGAAAATAAAGTGTATGTAGTAGAAAACGATCAGCTGCGAACTCTCGAAAATAAATGGTTTAGCTATATTCATACGGTTGATATTTGCAATGGAAATATTTTGGTCTCCTCTTCTGGCTTTGATGCAATTTTTGAATTTAATTTAAAAACATTTGAACCCATTTACGAATGGTTTGCATGGGAACATGGCTTTAATATTGGTATTGACCCTGCTAATGGTGAGCGCTTCATTCTTACACGTAATAACTCTGAAGCTATGGCTTATCAAACATTAGGACAAGCTTACATGTATATTGATAATCCGGCCAGACAAAGTTTGCCAACGGCTAAACGAGCGGCATTTATTAACTCAGTGGTATATGATACTAATGATGAGAACAAAATTATTGCCACCTTTTTTCATGAAGGTGCGGTTTACAGTATTAATAAAAAAAACGGAGTAGCTACTAAGGTAATGGATAAACTCAAAAATCCACATGGCGGTATGCGGCTTAATAATGAATACCTTGCTACAAGTACTACTGGTGGTGAGGTAGCACTGGGTAAACTAAATAGGCAAGAACGTTTTTTCCTAAATAACATCTCAGGCAAACCCGAATATCTTGCCGAGATGGAATGGTTGCAAAATAGCAAAACCGTAAAAAAGAATCTAATTGTTATTGACAGTAATCGTTGCGCATTCGTAATAATAAATAAAGAAAAAGAACTTTACGATGTAATCCCTTTTGATACAAATTGGGCCGTTCAAGATTTAGTAGTAGCAAAGCTTACAGAGAAGCAGACGGAACTTGTTATGGGAATAATGAGTTTTTAAATGCTGAGACTCTAGATGTGATGTTTGATTTTTTAATTAGTGAGACTTTAATCCCGACCATTCGGTATTATATAGTCAAAATCCTAGACCCTTTGAACTGAACGTATCTAATAAACCGAAATGTCTTTGTGATAAGCTTAACCTCGACTATTGAGCGTTAAAAAAAGCACAATTTTTTACACCAATAATTTGATACTATTGCGTTAGTGCATTCTACCCATGGAATAATTGGTAGTACAAAGAATTTTGCTGCTTTTTCTATCAAAATAATAATCGTCGTCAAACATTTTTAGTTTAATAGACCGAAACACTATTCCAAAGCTTCGGTTTTGTAATTATCAATTATTATGCCAATGCTTTAAGTTTAAAGGCATATTTCTGATAGATAATTATATTTCTACTTTTTTCATTCTCTTTCCATCCTGCTTCTTTATGACTTAAATCAACTAAATCCCAAGTTGGTATATCTTTGAAATTATCAATTATTAGGTTTATAACATTTATTTCATCTTCTGTGAAAACATTTTTGTCTAAACTACGTTTACTTTCAAATATTTCTCTTCCACTACCTTTTTCAACCTTAACCCATTTCTGTGTTATGTACCCTTCTTCTTCTATTATATCGTATATATTATCATAATTAGCAGGTGCAGGTCCATATTGTATTGCCCTATAAGATATTCCTGTTATGGAATTTCCTGTTAAATTGTAACAATAGAAGTCAGTATAAAAAAGTAGCTTGTTTAACTTTAGCCTATCATTAAAATCATTTATACAGTTTTTAATATACATTAAAAATATATTGGCAATTTTATCTTTGCTTGGGTATTTAAGTCCTGTGTATTCATTGGCATCTTGGTAAATATTTATTTTGCAAGCTGTCTTTTTTCTTTCTCTTAAACTTCTATTAGTGTTTTTGTTTTACTTAATATTTTATCATAAAGGTTAGCAGTTAAACTATCCTTTACTTTGTCTACCATATTTATAAATATTGCATGTTTTGCTGCCATTGTAATTAGGTTTGCTATAGCTGTACTTGGTATTTCTCCTTTCTCATAATTGTTATATCCATTAATTCCTATTGCAATATTTCGCTCATTTTAGTGGCAGAAATATCATATTGTTCTCGTATGGCTATGATTTCTTCAAGGCTAGGTATATTGTACTTTTTACGATACATATTATATACCTGTGTCATCGTTACTGTGTCTGTTTTTGTGGTTGTAAATTCTTCCTTACAATTTTCACATTTGTAATAATGTTCCACAACACAAAACATTTCTTTACGATAATTAATCTCCTTGTCTTTGCGATGTAATTTTGCATTACCATCACAATACGGACATTCAATTAAATTTTTCATATCTATTTGTTTTTTAGTAGATATGTTATTGGGTTTTCAGCTCTGTGAAATGACATACAATAGGCCATTTTACTGGTCATTCCAATACTAATTTTTATATAAACTTCTATTTATTTACCATTATACCAAATTCATAATAATCTAGCCGCTTTTTATCGTGTGCGTCTGTATTTGATCCGCTATAATAATTTTTATAAGTTAATTTGTTAATGTAATCTAACCTTTCAATAGGTGTAATGTCAAAATCAACAATAACTTCTAGGTTCTTTTATCTAGGTCTAAAAGCAAGTTCAAAGACCTTAATCTTTTGTATAAGCTCTTTTAAAAAAATCAATTTGTTCTTTTGTAGCATCTTGTTTCATTAAATAATTTATAGAATAAACACGAATATGTTGCATATAAATGTATGAAAATACTACAAATATATGCTATTTATACCAAGCAATTAATAAACATAACAAGATAGCCAGAGACCACAAGCCAACTGCTGAAGAACAAGTTTCTTTTTTAAGCAGTTTAAATTCTTACCTTGGTATAATGAAGCATTACAAAACATATAAAATACGTCAAAAAATGTTAAGTAATAATATATCCGGTTGGTGGCTTAACTATTTTTACATTGGCAATAACTTTAAAAAATTAGAGAAGAAACAAAAACGTGTAAAATCATTTAACCCCTTTTCGGGTCTATTATTCCGGTGATTTTATAATAGTTCAATTTGCCTTAGTCGTAACTCATTTTCTTTCTCCATTTCGATCCGCACCATTCCTTTCCTAATACCTATCATGACTCCTCAATATCCACCTATCAGCAAAATTAATATATTGCAGCCAGTCGTATAGTAGAATATTATGTGAACCTGTTCTTAAATGATATGAAATAATACTTTTTATTGGATGCTCAGCAACAGGCATGCTATCGGCTGCAAGTGTACCCGCACCAAGTAATTCGTAAACAGGAGCTGCAAATTTAGTTGCCAAAAATTCTCCTTCGGGATCAGCATTATTGTCAAGACTTGCACTGGCAATATAAACAGGGCGTGGAGCTATTAGTGCTATTAGTTCATGTTGGTCAACAGGGAGTAATTTTTCCTTGTTAATATACTTCTTATAATTACCACAGAACCAATATGGAAATTTAGTATTTATTTTTTCTATGGATTCACCCGTCATTCGCTTTGATAATTTAGCACCTGTACATCCCGAATTGTTTGATATTACAGCAGCAAATCGCACATCAGATGCCCCTGCCCACAATGCTGCTTTCCCTAGTCGGGAATGTCCCAATACAATAACACGTTTATTGTCAACTAAAGTTTCTGTCTCTAAAAAATCCATCGCTCTACTCAAGCCCCAGGCCCATGCTGATATTGTTCCCCACTCATTTGAGTCTGGTTTTTCTTGTCCTGAACGATAAAACAATTTATGAACCCCATTTTTAAAACCGTCATCATAATCCGGATCAACATCACCACAATAAATGCTTGCAATACCATATCCGCTAGAAAGTATTGTATCAATAGGCCATCTTTCAGATTCTATGCCTCGTGTAGTATCCGTAGCTTTAAAATTTCTTGTTCCATATTTGTTTTGCCATGGAACCCAATGTTGAGTAATATAAATACCAGTATCTTTATTAATACATTGATTACCAAAAAAATTATAGCTGAGAAATATGGGTACAGAATCCTTATTTTTAGGAAGATACATCAATATATCCATATATAAACTTGTATCTAATTCGCTAAAATATATACGCAGCTCTTTGCGAATGGCTTTCCCATTTAAAGCATTATTATTTATTCGCAATGTTTTATATTTTAAAGCTATTTTTTTATCTGGCATCTTCCCATAAACGTGTTCTTCAAAAAAATTGTACAGTTCGGGTCGTTTTGTATTCCACCATTTTGCTGAATCATTAACGGTGCTGCCATCAAAACATTCCAACACATTTGGTATAGGATAACATAAAACCTCGTTTGAAGTATTTTGTGAATTACAGAAAATGAAAGAGTGAAATAAAATGAAAAATGTAATTATATTTTTCATACATTTTGTGTTTTCTCATCTTTAGCACTAAACTCTTTTGCGTGACTTTCTTCACGGCGTACTAACATAAAAAAGCTCTTTTCTAAAGCCAGATATCCTTGTTCGTAACAGAAGAAGTAAGTGTTTCCATTTTTACTAGTATAAATATGAGTGTGATACATAAAATTAAATCCCATGGTTGAAAGCTTGTCTTTGTGAACAGTTAGCTTACCATTTGGATTTAACTCTTCAAGTATGCGACGATTTTTGCGAAGAATATTATTTATCAATCGAACCTGATTGTTGGTGTCACTATTTAATCTATTGTTATAATTATTCCTACATTGATCAGAACAAAATTTCTTATCAATTCTGCCCATTAATAATTCTCCGCAATCGAGACAGGTTTTTTTTTCAACCATTTTAAAAGTGTATTTTGATGTTAATTTTTATCTAAAAAAATCTAATATATTTTAACTTCACCCTATGCCACAAAAAAATAGTGTTTTAAATAAATCAAAACGAATAGCTTTGTAAAATGATTTCTACAATAATCGCCTTCATTTACCAATCATGATGTCTATTAAAACAGATTAAAAATAATCATTTCATATCTACTGATAAAAAATATTTTGTTTCGTTCTATTACAAACAATGCTATTGTACTAATATTTAGGCTCTTAATTTATGAAATTATGTGATAGACTGGGCAGAACTCAAAGTAGCGGCCAGTCTATTACATAATTTGCCCTGTAGGGCTATACCAAAATAAGCTTGGGTGAAACTGGAAGTATAGCATGCAATGTAGCATGTTGTGGTACAAATAACATAAAAAATTTAGCCTCTCCGCTACAAATAAAGTGCAATAATCATGATTTACGTTATTGTAGTATAATAAGGGTAATCCGGAATTTTATCCTTTTTAATTCATATATGGCAAATCAAAATGATATTTAACATTTATACGTTAAAAGAGTTATTTCCTTTTTAATATAATAGAGCGAATCTGTATATTTGTATTAAAGAACTACCTATTTTGAAGAAAATATTCATTTTCATACTGGTTATCAGCTCATTATCTATCAGCGCAAGCGCTCGTGTCGATAGTTTGTTTAACGTTTTAAAATATCATTATAATGGTGTTTTAGCCGAACAATTAGCCGATAGCTTATTATCGATTAATAAAAATAAAGATGGTGAATTAGCTTTTATAGAAAGAATCAATTATTTTCTTGATTTATTTTCAAATAAAATTACTCCCGCTAAAAAAGCTCAATTACTTAGTGCATCAGGTTATTCTTACAATAGAGTAGGCATGCGTGATCAAGGTTTAGAGCGCATACAACAAGGCATACAGATTGCAGAAGAAAATGGCCTTACCAAAATATTAGCTGAAGGAGCCTTAAACTTAGGTCAGGTTTACAGCGAATCAGGTCATTATATCGATGCGCTTGAATCTTTAAATCAAGCCCTTGAAATCTTTACTAATTTTGGCGACTCAATTACAATTTCCTATTGCTATAATCGCATAGGAAATACCTATAAGTTAATGGGTAATTATGACAAAGCAATTCTCTTTTTAACTGAATCGCTTCGAATAAAGGTGAAGTATGGTAAAAATATTTACGTTCCTGTTACCCTATATAGTTTAGCTGAAGTCTATAACATACTGAATAATGAAAAGGAAACACTAAAATATTTGACTTTAGCAGAAAAAAACGCAAGACTATATAAAGATTATTTTTATTTAAGTAAGGTTTTTATTTTGCGTGGTAAAATTGCATTTAAATTGAAGCAATGGTCTATTGCACACCAACAAATTGATTCTGCAATTACATTAGCCAATAAAAGCAAATATGGGATTCTATTGGTAGAACTAAATGATTTGCTTTCTCAGATTTATAAAGAAAAAGGAGATTTCCAAAATGCCTATAACTTTCACAGTCTTTCAATAGCCATAAGCGACAGCATATTTTCACAAGAAAGTAAAAGCCGCCTTGAAATTATGAGAACGGTTTTTGAAACACGAAAAAAAGATTCAATTATCCGAAATCTTGAATTAAAGCAGCAATTATTCACAAAGTATTTTTTAACACTAATAATTAGTTTATTGCTAATTATGATCTTAATTGTGTTTTATAGATATCGTAAACTGCAAGATTCAAAGAAAACCATTGAGCAAAAAAATATAAAACTTGAAGAGAGCGAACAAAAATATAGAACCCTTGCCAATGGTTTGCCAATAGGCATCTATAGAGTGTCATCAAAAGGTGAATTGATTTTTGCAAATCAGGCCTTAGCTATTATATTTAGCTATAAAAATATTGAATCTTTATATAACGCATATAATCATCAGTTGTTTTTCACCAATGGTCAGCTATATCGTTGGCAAGGTAAAGTTGAATCAACGGAAGAATATACAGTAGTTACCCATGATTCAAAAACACTACTGCTTTTAGATACAGGTAGAGCTGTTTTTGACGAAAATCAGAATATAAAATTTATTGACGGAATAATTCTCAACTTAACAGATGCCCGCATAGCTGAGAATGAGAATAGACAACTAAAAATTGGGATAGAACAAAGTGCAAACAGCATAGTGGTAACAAACACACAAGGAATAATTGAATATGCAAATAAAAAGTTCTATGATTTAACAGGGTTTTCGGTGGAAGAAGTAATCGGAAAAAAATCCAATATAACCAAATCTGGTTTGCATACGAATGAGTTTTATGAGAATCTATGGAAAACAATTTCAAATGGAGATGTATGGTCAGGAGTCATTAGAAATAAGAAAAAAGATGGTGCCTTATTTATTGAAAATATAACCATCTCACCTGTAAAAGATGCCTTTGGGCGTATTACAAATTATATAGCAATTAAGGAAGATATTACAGATAAAAAAAATACCGAACGAGAGTTAATACGTGCAAAAGAACGAGCTGAAGAGAGCGACCGCTTAAAATCGGCTTTCCTTGCTAATATGAGTCATGAAATTCGTACACCCATGAACGGTATTCTCGGCTTCTCTAATTTACTTATTAATCAAAAAACGGAAGATGAAGATCGCCGTCAATATGTAAAAATAATTCAAGACAATTGCAATCAACTTCTCGGCATTATTAACGATTTGGTTGATATATCTAAAATTGAAGCAAATCAGGTAAACATTATTGAGAAAAAAACGAACCTTAATCATTTGCTTGATGATTTGTTCTTGCTTTTTAATGGAGATGTACGTGCCAAAGGACTTAAACTAATCCTTTTTAAAGAAAGAAAAGACGATAAAGCTACTGTTGTTGTTGATGATTCTAAATTAAAACAACTAATTTCTAATCTGCTTTCAAATGCCATCAAATTTACAGCCGAAGGTTTTATTGAATTTGGGTATATGCAAAAAGAAAATTTAGTAGAATTCTTTGTGAAAGACAGTGGAATTGGAATTTCAAAAGATCAACAAACAATTATTTTTAACCGCTTTGTTCAAGCCGATTTAAATGTAAGTAGAAAATATGGAGGTACTGGTTTAGGTTTATCAATTTCAAAAGGATATGCTGAATTATTAGGTGGAGAAATTAGCATCATATCTGAAGATGGACGTGGATCTAGGTTTTCAGTAATGATACCTCTAACTTTTATTACTGAAATTAGTTTTAAGGATAAAGATATAACAGATCTCTCAGCTGAAGACGATTTTAAATGGAACGGAAAAAGAATTTTAATTGCCGAAGACGAAGATTATAATTATATATACCTGCATGAACTTTTTAAATATACTGGCGCAGAAGTTGAACGAGCCAAAACAGGCGAAGAAGCAATCGATTTATACAACTCTGGCAGAATATTTGACATACTACTTATGGATATTAAAATGCCTGGAATGAGCGGACTTGAGGCTATGAAGCATATTAAAAAAATAAACCCTAACCAAATTGTAATTATGCAAACCGCCTTTGCAATGATGGGTGATGCCGAAAAAACCCTAAATGAAGGGGCAGATGAATACCTTACAAAACCAGTTGATGGCCTCTTCTTGCTTCGTACAATACAAAAATATATAGGTTTCAAATAGTCTATAATAATGATATACAATACTATAAAAATAAATACCGAATATTTATGCAATTCGTTTTTTTTTCTTAGATTTGTTAAAACGTTGGAATGCACTTCTCACAACTATGAGTTTTGATCTAAATAAATATTTTAATACACTGCAGAATGGCAACTTGGTTACTGCTTTTAAGGGTAAAGTTACTACTGAAGTAGTAAATTCTATTCTTCAAGAAGTAGAGAACAAACTTATTGCTATGGACGAGCATCCTAAAGTGATTAAAAAAGTTTACAACGTTCTTATTGAAGGTTTACAAAATCTTTTTCACCATACAGAGCAATACCCAGCTGAACTTGAAAAAGAATTAGGGGATAAGACAGGAATTATGGTTATTCAGAAAAATGAAGATCATATTTTAATTGTTTTGGGTAATTTCGTTGAAAAAGATCAGCGAGATTATTTAATTGATAAAATAGAGAAAATTAATGCTTCAACGGAAGATGAATTAAAGGGTATGTATATGGATGTATTAAATAATCAAGAACTTTCAGCTAAAGGCGGAGGTGGACTTGGATTAATTGATATAGCTAAAAGAACCAAAAATAAATTAGAGTATAATTTTTTTGAATATAAGAATAATTGGTATTTTTACAGTCTCAATGTTAAAGTGTTAAAATAAAATCATTATGGAACCCATTTCAATCGAAGGAACGCCAAAAACCCCGACCGTTAAGTTTGATGCCCTAACTGGCATGGTCGAGATTAAAGGAAGATCAATTCCTGAAAACTCAATCGAATTTTACAAACCATTAATAGAATGGCTTGAAGAGTATTCGAAAGGTCCGCAAAAATTAACCAATGTTAATGTGCAGCTCGAATACTTTAATACAAGTAGTTCTAAGTGTATTTTAGATGTCTTCAAAAAACTCGAAGCCATTCACAAAACACAAAAGAATGAAGTCCTAATTAACTGGTATTATGAAGAGGATGACGAAGATATGCTTGAGGCTGGTGAAGATTATGAATCAATCATTCGTGTACCTTTCAAAATGATCGAAATCGTAGATTAATTACATTCTAATAACTATTTAAGTAGCCAAAAATATTTTGGCTACTTAAATAGTTATTCTTGTAAGTAAACATATTTTAACCCAGACATTTTTAATGTACGGGTTTTCTTTTAATAGCCGGCACGCAAATCAAAGTCACAACGCAACTATTACTTCCTCTATCCAAAAAGGCCAATATATAAATAACAGCGGGTGAAAACCCAGGTATAGCATTCAATAGTAATTGCCTCAGCACAAGGGACATTGAAAAATCGCTGCCAATCCGCAACAAAAAGCGAAATGATTTTGAGAAACCGGTATTGGTATAAAATTATATGGTATAAAAAATCCCAATCCCTCAGCTTAATACAACTACTGAATCTGATTTAGTATCTCTTTAAAACGAAATTCTAATTCTGCTGCTTTACTAATATATATTTTGGCATTTTCCGTACTGCCCATATAATAATAGCTTAGCCCTAAATAGTATAAAGAATAGGCATCTTGAGGGTTATCATTTATAAAAGACAAATATAGATCAACCGTCTTTTTGTAATCCTTTTTATTAAAATAACATAGTCCCCGATATTTTTTAATAATAGTATTTTTCGGATTTTCGGTAGTTAAGCTATCAAAATAATCGACAGATTCTTGGTTTTTATTGATTTGATTATAACATAAAACGATATTGTTTAAACTTGTTTCGTTGTTAGGATTCAACTTTATAGATTCTTTTAAATATACAATAGCACTATCATACTGCTTTAATTGCATGTATGCATTTCCCGCATTATTATATGCGAAAGGCATATTGCCTATTTGTTTAGCTCGTTTTATTTCTGGGAAATATATGTAACGAAGATTCATATTTAATGCCTGCTTGAACTTGCCAGCCGAGGTATATCCTAAACCTGCATAAAATAAAGCATTCTCAGCTGAGTAATCGCCTGATGCGTCGGTGCTAATCTTTAAGCATCGTTCAAAATTATATGCTGATTTAAGATAATCTTTATGTTTATTATACAAAATGCCGAGGGTAAAATAGGAATCATAAAAATTTGAGTCAATAGCCACACAGCGCAATAAATATCTCTCTGCATTAATAAAGTTTTCTTCAGTATCCTGATTAACTTCTGCTGTAAATTTACTTACAAATAAAGAACCCAAATTATAATGAACACGAGCATTTGAAGGGGCATATTTTATTGCTGAAGTAAAAAGACTTTGATCGTTTTTCCAATCAAAATTTCTTTGATACGTACAAAATGTAAACGTGATAAAAACACCTGTAAGGATTCCCACTATAAATTTATTTCTTTCAATAATCTCAAAAATGGTATATGGTCTATCGTCTTTAAAATTATTCAACCGAGCTAAAAGAACAGAAACAAATAAAAAAACGCCTATTGAGGGTAAAAACAAATAACGCTCGGCAAATATAGCTTGATTAGGGGTTAAAAGATTTGATGATAATGCTATCGTTGCAAAATAAAAATATATAGCAAAAGAATACGAATGTTTTCTATAAAAACCGTACACAAAAGTTATAAAGAGTAAACAGAGAATCACTATTGAAAGTAAAACCTTCCAATGTGACCATGTGAGTAATGGGGTATGATTATAGGAGTAATCGTAAATTAGAGGAAATGGAAATACAAGGAGCTTAAAATAATCGAGCATATTGGCTAGCCCTGTAGCCAGGCGAATGGATCTATCATTGGCATATTGAAAATAACTATCTAAAAACCGATATTCAGTAGCTGTTGATATATATTGTGACCGAACATAGTAATAGACAAGCGCTATAAGAAATAGTACCACTCCAACAATAACCATTTTTTTAATAGATGCCTTAGTGAAGAAATACAGACAAACAGGAATTACTAAAACGAAGGTTAAACTACTTTCTTTAGAGAGTGCTGCTAGTGTAAATGTTATTAATCCACCAAAATAAATTATCAAGCGATTATTAAGGGTGTAATCAACAAATAAAAACATACTCAATAGTATAAAAACAAGCGCCAAAAGGTCATCTCGACCTTTAATATTTGCGACCACTTCAGTATGTATTGGGTGAACAGTAAATAGTATTACCCCAATAAAAATGGCAAGCGATTGCTCCTCCTTTAAAAATTTACGAAAAAGAATATATAGAAGAACACAGGATAGTGCATAAAGGAGTATATTAATTAAATGACTTACAAAAGAGTTTAAGCCCAGAAGCTGATATTCTATTGCATGTGTAATGAGCGGAAGCGGTCTATATAATCCACTGGTTGCACCTTTATAGCCAAAAAAATGATCATGAGTAACAAGATCCTTAATGCCCTCAAAACCTTGTAACGTGTACTGATTTTGCGTTAAAACCGCTTTGTCATCTAAAGCATACTCATTGCTCAATGTGTTGGAATAAATCAAACATGCGATTATAAATATACATGCTAAATATAATCTTTCGCGAAGTTTAATTGCTGGTTTATGATTTGGTACTAAATTTTTAATATCTACCTTTTTCCCAACAGACTTCATTGTAAACAAAGATTAATAGAAAAAAATAAGAGCAAAACCAAAACTACTTTTTAATAATTACCTTTTTATTTTGAGGTTGAATTTTGGTACTTATTTGTTCACCAAAATCTAGCACCTTCTTAAGAAGTCTATAATACAAGGCAATATACATCAAAATGGAAATCATCCAAATTACCCCAATATTAAACCAAAAGGTACTTACCTGAATTCCAAAGAATGGTTTACGAGGCGCATAAAAATGTGCCTTCATAAATGTGTGCTGCGAATCGTAAAATATGGGATTTAATTTCTGAATCAGATTCCCATTATATTCCAAAATTCGTTGCATATCGTTGGCGTTTGTCAGAAATTCGGCTAATTTATCGTTGTGGTATTTTCGCTTGGTTTCCATATACAGCGACTTACCAAACTTTGTTTGTTGCTGTTCCGATACAATTTTATCTTTTCTATCGTTGGCTTTATTGTATAATTTAATGTAATATTTATTCAACATCTCAAAGTAAAGATTCACTCCTTCAATTACATCAGGACCTAACTTTTCAGAGGTTAACATTTTCATGTAAGTAAATTTCACGAGTTTATTATCGCGCATCTCTTTACTTATCTCATTCAATACCAACTTTAAATCTGCAGCTACTTTCTCTTGTTGATTTGTATTATTTAAGTTGCGTTCAATAAAACTCATCTTATTCTTTAATGCGGGTATCCAATAGTTTTTCTTGTACTCCGCTTTTGACATGGCCTTCTCGAGATTATAAAATTGTTTCTCGTAGTCATTTTCCATAAACTGATACGTAGCTAATGCTTCATAACCCCAGCGTGCCGTTATTATTTCACCATAAAACGGAATCTCTTTTGGCGATGAAATATTTGGGTTTAATCTTTCAAACTTCACCATTACCCCGCTAAGAACTAGTTGTGGAATAACCAAAAATGGAATAATAATATATATCGTAACTACCGTCTTAAAACTATCAGAAATAATAAGGCCAAGTATATTTGATGAGGCCCATGCACTAAATAGGACCAACCAAAATTGCCAATACATGTCGCGTAATTCAATAACCGAATTTCCAACCATTACAAAAGTGAAAGCCTGAATAGCTGATATAATTAATAAGTTAGCAATTTTAGAGAGTAGATAGCTAGACCAACTTAAATTAAGAAAAGCTTCTCGTTTAAGAATCTTTCTGTCTTTTATGATCTCCTCTGCACTTACTGTTAAACCGATAAATATGGAAACAATTACCGACATGAAAATATAAACCGGAATATTTTCATTCTCAAAAAAGCTATATCCTAATTCATCGTTTTTATCGTAGTACTTAATAATAAAAGCTAGTAAAAAGGCAAGGAAAGGTGCCTCAAAAAAATTAATTACCAAGTATTGCGTATTGGTCAGTTTCGAAAGCATGTCACGTTTCATGAAGATCAGAAACTGCCTAAGTTTGCCTGGTATTCTAAAGTTTATTGCAGGCAATTCGCGTGGGGTTTCTTCATCGCGCTCCTTTTCTTTGGTAAACTCATCATAGAACTTTACCCACTCCTTAGGACTAATTTTACGGGTATGTGTTAAGTTACCATACTCATCAACAACATTCGCTTCAATTATATTAAAAATTTGTTCTGGGTTTACATTACCACAAACATGACACTCGCTTTCGTTCCAATTGGCATGATGTACGCGTGATTTAAAATATATGATGGAGTCAATTGGATTTCCATCATAAATAAGATATCCTCCAGTATCAAGAATTAATAGGCTATCAAACATCTTAAAGATATCTGATGATGGTTGATGAATTACTACAAAAATTAATTTTCCCTTTAGGGCCAACTCTTTTAGTAAGTCCATAATATTCTCTGAATCTCGCGATGATAAACCACTCGTAGGTTCATCAAGGAAAAGAATAGCTGGTTCGCGAATAAGCTCCAAGGCAATGTTTAATCGTTTACGCTGTCCACCACTAATTTTTTGATTAAGCGGATTCCCTACTTGTATATTTCGAATCTCATATAGGCCCAGATTTTTTAAGGTATCTGCAACAGCTTGTATTATCTGTTCTTCGTTATAATTATCGAAACAAAGTTTAGCGTTATAATAAAGGTTTTGGTAAACCGTTAATTCTTCAATTAGCAAATCATCTTGTGGTACGTGACCCACTAGGCCCTCAGCCTTCTCATGCTCAGTATGTACATTAACTCCATTAACCAAAATTGCACCCCCTGATGGTTTATTGGTTCCATTAAGTGTGTTTAGTAAAGTTGATTTACCTGACCCACTTGCACCCATAATTCCAACTAAATGCCCTGATTCTTCAATAAAATTAATATTGTACAAACCATGCTTACCATCTTTAAACTTATATTGTAAGTCTTGTACCTCAAAAACTATTTTCGATTTTAATTTATTTTCGTTAAAAGAGCTTATTACCTCACTATAATAAATAGGCTTTATTAAACGATTACGTATAGATGAACCTGTTTTAAATGCGGAAACACGATCGGCATGAAGTAACTGACTATTGAGGTAAATTTCAGAGTTTCCAATATACTTGATGAGGTACATATTCGCTGAATCTACGAAGAGTACACGAATTTGTCCTTCCAAATTTTCAGCATAAATAAATTTTGTACCTACTGGGCGGTCATCAATTTTACTCTCAATAATGAGTGTGTTATGGTTTATAGGAACTTGATCAAATGAGTAAACTACAAAGTCACGTATTTGCTCATAATTTTCTTTTGTTATGAAAAATGTATCGGCCACAGTGGAGATAAACTCCATTTCTTGTTCGGTAAGATCTTGTACCGTATCATCGTCTGATTTGGCAAACTCGAGTAATTGAACTAATACAATTACTTTTTGTTGTTGGGTTAACTCTTCATTAATTTCGGTACAAATTTTTAAAACACGAACGGAACTGAGAGGAATCATTCGGTTCCCCTTCTCTCGTTGTTTCTCCTGATATAAACGATAATAATTCTCAAATATCTTCAAATACTCGTTAACAAGATCTTCATTGATTTGTTTTCGAAGATAAGACTCTACTATTGCCTTTTTCTCCTCTGGGTTGCTATCTGGTGATGCAATAATGGCAAACAATTGCATCAGCGCTTTTAATATCTTCTCACTCATATCTCATTATTTTGAAAAAGACTTATATCCTACTAACAAAGAAAGTTCTGTTTTATCAAATTTCTCATTACCAACTACAGCCATCTTTACTACACATTCAATAGTGGAAGTAAATTGAAAATCCCATACCTGTGTATAATCATAATCTATATTTGAATACAAAATATTATTATTTGGGTCAATTAAAGTTACCTCAACACGTGAATTTTTAAGCTTATTACAAGCTACTAAACGATATTGAAAATTTTCGTAAAATGTTACATGAAAACTTGCCTTTTCATTTTGTGAAATCTTAACAAGATAATCCTGATCATTATAATAATAAGCAGGCGTAATCAATTTTTCGCAATCAGAACGTGATTGAACCTGCGAAAAGCTTTCTACTAGAATTGAAATAAAGCAGAAAAATAAAATAAATCTCTTTATCATTGGCTAATAATATTATTTCTTAAAAGTGCTACCTTCTCAAGAATTTTTGAAATTTTGTAATTGTTAAGTTGCAAACTTGAGTGGCCATTTATTACGGTTAATTTCTTTTCCGGATAAACATCCGATTTTTTATAAATATACTCTACATCTAAGCAATCAAATTCGTAAGCTAAATCGGTGAGCATATCTATTAAATGGGTAAATTCTTCTGACTGCTCATAATAAGGAGCCATTAGTTTGATGAGTTTATCAAGTGGGTATTTTTGTTTGCCAATATTATCAACTAAAACCTGAGAGAAATTTTCATTCTGGCTTTGTGTTAAAATATACATGCTCTCAATCCATCCACCAGCAAGTATTAAGATACCAATTGCATCACGGTTGTTTTCAATTAAATATTGGTCCATTTCTTTATAAGTGCTTGAAATGATATTTAATATCGAATCATTGTTGCTCAAATTGGTTTCTATTCGTTGCAGTGTATTTTCATTAATGGCACTGGATAACTCCAGATCATGACCAAGTTTTTCAATTACCATAAAATTTGTAAGGGCATCCTGATTCTTGCCAAAAATATTTAAATAGCCCATATCAGTACCATATATGCCCAAGTTAAGTGCTTTTTTTATGGTTGTTGAGTAGCGTGAATAATTATTTACTGAATTCATCAAGTCTTTTCGGAAAGGGATATCGTTATTTTTTATCAATAATGATGCTTGATGTGGTGAAGGAAGACTAAAACAAGATGTTTTATACATCAACAAAATTGAACTTGAATCAATATCAATATTTAATAAATCATCCTCTCTGCTTCTTTTTGACACATCTGTGCATGCGAAAAAAAAATAAAAAAGCAGAAAGAAAACAATGCGGAATATAAAATTCATTCTAAACATAATTAACCGACCGTTTATATACCATGCAATTAATAAAAAAAAAGTGAATATACAAAAGATTTAGACTGATTTGTAAGGTCTATTTTAGAGCCCTATTTTGTGTTTTTTTTGCCTAATCCTTTGATTTTATAGCTAGAATTGTCTTTTTTATGTAAGTTTGTTGGCATTAAAAGCTATATAAACAACAAATACAGACGATATGAGTAAAGAAAAAGTAGTACTGGCCTATAGTGGCGGTTTAGACACCTCAGTAATTCTTAAATGGTTGATTGATAAAGGATATGACATTATTGCGTATATTGCCGATGTTGGCCAAGATGAAAATTTTGAAGAAGCTCGTGAAAAAGCTTTGAAGTTGGGGGCTACCAAGGTTTTTATTGAGGATTTGAAAGAGGAATTGGTGAAAGATTATATTTTCCCTGCTATTCAAGGAAACGCCTTATATGAAGGACGATATATGCTTGGTACTGCACTTGCCCGCCCAATTATTGCAAAGAGACACGTTGAAATTGCGCTTCGCGAAAAGGCGGCTTATGTGGCTCATGGTGCTACCGGTAAAGGAAATGATCAGGTGCGTTTTGAATTAGGCTATTACGCTTTAATGCCTGGAGTTAAAGTGATTGCACCATGGAAAACACAAGAGTTTCTTGATAAATTTAAAGGTCGTACCGACTTATTAAAATATGCCGAAGAAAATAATATACCCGTAAAACAAACGCTGAAGAAACCCTATAGTGAAGATGATAATTTAATGCATATCAGTCACGAAGCAGGCATTTTGGAGGATCCTAATTTTAAAGCGGACCCAAGTATTTTAACCAAAATGGTTCCTCCTCAAAAAGCCCCTGACCGTGAAACACATCTTGAAATTCACTTTAAGGAAGGTATTCCGGTTAAAGTGATTAACAAGGATGATAAAACGACCAAAAAGAATGCACTCGATATTTTTAATTACCTCAATAAAATTGGAGGTGAGAATGGTATTGGTTTGGTTGATATGGTTGAGAATCGCTTTGTAGGACTTAAATCACGTGGCGTGTATGAAACACCAGGTGGTGCCATTCTGATTGCTGCACACATGGATCTGGAGGGGATTACAATGGATCGTGAAGTGCTAAAAATTCGCAACATGCTAACGCCTACTTTTGCTAATTTAATTTATAATGGATTCTGGTTTAGCCCTGAAATGGACTTAATTCTCAATACAATTGAAAAAAGCCAGATAACCGTAAATGGTATCGTTCATATAAGTTTGTATAAAGGAAATATTATAATGGAAGGTCGCGAATCCGAAAGTAGCCTTTACGATAAAGAGTTGTCAAGCATGGATGTTGAGGGCGGTTTTGATCAAAAAGACAGTGCTGGATTTATTCGCATAAATGCAGTTCGCCTAAGAACATACAGCGCACTAATGAAAAAAATGGGAAAGAAATTTTATCTATAATAAACGATGAAAAAGCTTTGGGATAAAGGAATTGAAGTTAACAAGCCCGTTGAAAAATTCACGGTTGGTCGCGATCGTGAATTTGATTTACAGCTTGCACGCTTTGATATACTTGGTAATTTGGCACATGCACGCATGATCGCCTCTATTGGTTTGTTAACGCAAAGTGAGCTAAAAACCTTAACCAAAGAGCTAATTCATATTTATAAAGAAACAGAAAAAGGACACTTCATTATTGAAGATGGAGTTGAAGATGTTCATTCACAAATAGAACTGATGCTCACGCGCAAGCTTGGTGAAGCAGGAAAAAAGATACATAGTGGCCGATCTCGTAACGATCAGGTTTTAGTGGACATGAAATTATATCTGAGGGCAAAATTACAAGATGTTACATTAGAAACCGAAAAACTTTTTTCTTTATTGCAACAACTGAGTAATAAACACCGTGAGGTATTGATGCCAGGCTATACGCATTTTCAGGTTGCAATGCCCTCATCATTTGGGTTGTGGTTTGGTGCTTATGCCGAATGTTTAGTGGAGGATATGCAGATGTTGCTTGCTGCATATCGCATTGCTGACCAAAATCCGCTTGGCAGTGCTGCGGGCTATGGCTCTTCTTTTCCATTAAAACGACAGATGACCACTGATCTTTTAGGCTTCTCAGTTTTAAATTATAATGTTATTAATGCACAATTAGGTCGCGGTCGAAGTGAACGAGCTTCGGCTGTTGCACTTGCTTCAGTGGGCTCTACCCTAGCCAAAATGTCAATGGATGTTTGTTTATATATGAGTCAGAACTACGGTTTTGTTAGTTTTCCCGATGAACTAACTACTGGCTCTAGTATTATGCCGCATAAAAAAAATCCTGATGTTTTTGAATTGATACGCTCAAAAGGAAATCGCCTTCAAGCATTACCTACGGAGATTAGCATGATAACAGGAAACTTGCCAGCAGGCTATCATCGAGATTTACAAATTATTAAAGAAATTATAATGCCCGCTTTTGATGATCTTATTGATTGCTTGCAAATGGCGCAACTCATGTTTCATCATATTAAAATAAATAAAAAAGCTGGAGCCGATGCGAAGTATATCTATATGTTCAGCGTTGAAGAGGTGAATAAATTGGTGTTAAAAGGCATATCATTTCGCGATGCCTACCGACAGGTTGCTGAAGATATTAAAGAAGGTTCATTTAAACCCGATTACAAAATACATCACACTCACGAAGGCAGCATAGGCAATCTTTGCAACGATAAAATAAAAAGTAAATTTAACAAAGTAAAAAAAGAATTTGGTTTTACTAAAGCTGAAAAAGCTTTTGAGAAATTACTGCTACCTATAAAATAAATCGAGCATGAAAGATCGAGCAAAGATAAAAAACATTAGCAGAATGGTCATTAAAATTGGAACATCAACACTAACACATAGTGGGGGTAAGCTCAATTTTGATCGTTTTGAAAAATTAGCCCGTGTAATTAGTGATTTGATGAATAGTGGAAAAGAAATTGTTTTAGTTTCATCAGGAGCCATTGCAGTTGGTGCAACCATAGTTAATCGTACGAGTAAACCAGGTACCCTGGCCGAAAAGCAAGCCTTAGCTGCAATTGGACAGGCCGAGTTAATGAAAATATATCAGAAATTCTTTGGCGAATACAATCAGCATGTTGCTCAAATTCTTCTCACCAAAGACGAAATGACACACAAAACAAAAAGCAAAAACGCACGCAATACCTTAGATACCCTACTGGAAATGAATGTTTTACCAGTAATAAACGAAAACGATACCGTTGCTACTGATGAAATTGAATATGGTGATAACGATCGCTTATCTGCAGATGTGGCTGCATTAATTGACGCCGAGCTTTTAGTAATTCTAAGTGATATTGACGGATTGTATTCTGCTGATCCCAGAAAAGATAAAAATGCTGTAATTATTAATAAGGTCGAAAAAATTACTCCTGCTATTGAAAAAATGGCTTCAGGAGCGGGTAGCATATTTGCAAAAGGCGGAATGGCAACTAAAATTGCTGCCGCAAAAATATGTGGGCTAGCTGGTATTCCTACTATTATAATGAATGGTCAGGAACCCAAACAAATAACTCAATTACTTGCAGGAGAGAATATTGGCACTCTTTTCTTAAGTAAATAAAAAAATCCCTCCTTGTAACTTTCTTTAGTATTCACACGTCTCATAAACAAATCTGCCCATGAACGCAGAAGAATATAACAAATGCGTTGAGAATTACTCCGACGGTCTTTATCGTTTTTTATTAAAAAGCATTAAAGACATAGATAAAGCTCGTGATGTGGTGCAAGATACCTATGAGAAATTATGGGTGCGTATTGATAATGTTGACTTTGAAAAGGCTAAATCATATCTTTTTACCGTTGCATATCATGGTATGATTGATATGATTCGTCGAGATAAGTTTAGAGCTGGAATGGAATCACTAAAACCATCAGATCTCAGCACGAATAAGCAGTATTCTGATTTAAAAGAAATATTGGAGCTTGCCATTAGTAAGCTTCCTGAAATACAAAAAACAGTGATTTTATTACGCGACTATGAAGGCTACTCGTATGATGAAATTGGCGAAATAACGAGTTTGAATGAGTCGCAAGTAAAGGTATATATATTTAGAGCCCGTACATTCTTAAAAGAATTTATTGGAAAAATGGATAATGTTATTTAGAGTTTGCAACATTGCATATGAAAACCATTAGCAAAGATAATTACGAAACGTTTGTTATTGATTATATCGATAACAAACTGAACCCCTCACTTCAGGAGGAGTTCGCTGCTTTTATACTTGCCAATCCTACTATTGCTGAACAAATAAAAGACCTTACTAAAACTATTATTAAACCAGCAAACATTGTTTTCTCTGAAAAATATTTACTGAAAAAAATAACCGGAACTAGTGTAAATCCAAAAGATATTGATATTTGGTGTTTACATGCAATGGAATGTTTATTAAGTGCTAAGCAGAATGTAGCATGGGCCGGATATTTGAAAAATAATACAGCGGCAGAGAAAACCTTTAGCCAGTACAGCAAAACAAAAGTTTTAGCCAATACTAATATTATCTTTCCAGATAAAATAAGTTTAAATAAATTTGTTAAAAAGAAAGGTAATGCCTTTTATTTGTATACATCCTTGGCGGTTGCTGCTTCCTTTTTTGTTGCTTTTCTTATTCTTAATACAAGAAAAACCAACTCTTATAGAATTGAAAATACTGCTAACATTTTATCTGCTGAATCCCTTACTAAGGATACCGTAAAAAAAGAAAATACCCTTGAAAAAGAGATGGTAGTTCTAGCTAAAGTACCTACTATTATTAATGTTAAAGTAATTTCAAAAAAAAATAGCATAATTAAAAAAGATGCTTGCGAAATAGGTATTGAAAACATTCAAAAAGAAATATCAGGCTTTTGCTGTGAAGATAGTTTTAAAAATGACATACGCAACATTTCCGATAAACTACCTGAAAATACAACTATAATTTCAGAAGAAGAAGCATCAGAAACTACTTATAAAGTACAAGCAACAAAAATATTCCTCGAATGTTCTTTAGTGCCAGGCTTACCAATACCAGACGGGAAAAGCAGTAGGCGTGAACGTAAAAAAGTTGTTGGATGGGTAGTAGCTGAAGTGGATATCAATACAGCAAGTGATGCAAATAAAAATGAAGGCAACACTGAAATTAATTCCGTAGAAGTAGAGCAACATTGATTGCGGCCCTAAGTGTTCTTTGTGTTAAAAAACGTCTCCAATAGCAATGGCTCCCCGCTGCTGCAGGAGGATTCTCGTGTTGCAAACTTAATTTAGTATTATAACTCCGAACTAGTGGAATATGTTTGGATGTAACGGATGTGTTAGGCTGAGCGTCCTGCCCCGCTCAGTCTTCTTAAATAAATCTTTATGCTTTTTTCTTATGGCCTCTGGCCATCAATAAATGCATTTAAAATAGTTACAAATTTATAGCTTGTAACTGATTGTCTTTGTGCTATTTTAAAGAAGTATTGCATCAACAATTCCACCACCAGCAAATGAGAATATCAGACTTTTAATATTCCCAATTGATTTTTGATACGTCGTTTGATAAATTAAAGAATCATTAAAATAAATTAAAATATTTTTATTTACATTTTCTATTCGAACATTTGATGCCTGGGTCACATCTAATCCAAACATCGAAAGATCATCATTTTTACCATTTAATCTTTTTTCGGCAAAAATAATTGTTCCAAAATGAGAACGACTTCTATTTTGAAAAACAACTTGTATTCGTTCTTTCTCCCCAACAATAATAATGATTGATTCATTATTACTATGTTTCTTATGAAAAAATGAATTGTAAAATGTGGTGCTAAATGTAAAATCATCTCCTGAAATATTATAGTCTTGTATATTTCTATACTCCGACCAATAAAATGCAGATGAATCTACGGCAACAATATCATACAATCAAGCTAAATTCAACGCTAGTTTTTTTGATGAAGACGGATATATCTCAAAAGTTAAATTATACCGAGATGGTCTTTTAATTAGAACAGATACTGTTATTAACAATATCTGGAATATAGAGTATACAGATTCTTACAACACGCAAGCAAACTACTATATTAAAGTTTTTGATAATGAAAATAATGAAAATACATCCAATACATTATCACTGAATGTAACCGGATTAAATAGAGATTTAAATGACCATAAATATAAAAGCAGTATTTTCCCAAATCTTTCAACAGGGCTTATAAATATTAAGTTAGCCGATATAATTCCTTCAGCAAACATAGCGATATTTAACTCATGTGGGCAATTATTTATCAACAAAGAAGTTGATAATAATTCTCAATTAATGATTACAGAAAAGGTGCTATATATAATAAAAATCAATAGTAATAGCTATTCTGAAAATCAATATCTAATCATACATTAAAGACTATGCAAAAAAGATATAGCTAAGAATTATTGCAGCAACAATTCCTGCCACATCGGTAATCAATCCGCATGTTAAAGCATAACGGGTTTTGCGAATGCCTACTGTTCCAAAATAAACAGCAAGTATATAAAAGGTGGTATCTGCTGAACCTTGAATAACACATACCATTCGACCTACTAACGAATCTACACCATAACTCTGCATCGCTTCAACCATAAGTCCACGTGTACCGCTACCACTTAATGGCTTCATTAAAGCAGTAGGTAAAGCGGGTACAAATGAGGTATCTAAACCGAGTGCAATAAATGCTTTATCAAAACCAGAAATAATAAAATCCATTGAACCAGAAGCTCTAAAAACACCTATGGCTACCATAATTGCAATGAGGTAAGGAATAATCTTTATTGCAATTTCAAAACCTTCTTTAGCGCCTTCTATGAAGGTTTCGTATAGGTTTAATTTCTTACGAATGCCGAGAGCAAAAAAAGAAATGATAACTGAAAATAATATCAGATTACTACCAATACTCGAAATACGCGTCACATCTGCTTGCGGAAGTCTACTAAAAAACCAAATTAAAGCAGTAATCACTAAAAATAATGTCCCTAAATACGCCAACACGACTCTATTAAACAAATTTATCTTCTGCATGATGGCAACACTAACCAAACCAGCTAACATAGCAATAAATGTAGCAATTACAGAGGGCAACAAAATATCAGACGGATCAGCAGCACCAAACTGTGCACGATAAACCATTATGGTCATTGGTATTAGAGTAAGACCTGAGGTATTTAATACCAAAAACATTATCATTGGATTGGAGGCTGTATCTTTATTCGGATTCACTTCCTGCATCTCCTTCATAGCTTTCAATCCTATGGGCGTTGCGGCATTACCAAGTCCTAGCATATTCGATGCTAAATTCATAATAATGCTTCCCTGCGCTGGACAATCAGCTGGTAATTCAGGAAATAAACGACGAAACAAAGGACCAAAAAGACGTGAGAGAATTTTAACCATACCGCCCGCTTCGCCAATTTTCATTAGGCCTAGCCATAAAGTTAATACACCTGTAAGGCCAATAGAAATTTCAAACCCGGTTTTGGCCATATCAAAAGTACTTCCCATCATTGCAGGGAAAACAGATGTATCACCAAAAAAAATAAGCTTTACCAATCCTACCACAAAAGCGAGTAGGAAAAAGGCAATCCAAATATAATTGAGTACCATTAAAAGAAGTAGCGTTTATTATTTTGAAGTTCCAGCCTGACTTTGTTTATCTTTTTTTGTTGCTTCTGATTTTACTTCTTTTTTGCTTGGTTCAATTGTGCTTATTTTTTTTTCAATAGGCTTAACTGTGTCTGAAATATTTACTTTCAAACCCGATTGAATGCCATTTACAGGAAGGCTAATCCAACAAATAAATGTAAAAAGAAGTGTGCTGAGAAAAATACGTTTTTTCATGGATAAATAATTTTGGGTAAATAAATAATGGATGTTCGCCTGAAGCGAAGGAACTCGCATGTGAATTTTCATCCTTGTTTATTTTTTACGAACATGCTCGTTTAATATTGATTAAAATTAGTTTATAAAAAGTCTATTTATTTTTCCATTCAAATTTAGCAATATTTCCCCATATAGCGATAAGTGGAACATAAAAGATATATAACAACTGAGTGGGAATAAAATACCAAATATAATGCCTTCTTCCATAGTAGTTTAAGAAGGGCCAAAGAATTCCCAAATCAGCTATTGATTTCAATCCGAATAATGATAAGAAAAGCCCAAAAGAAAAAAAACCAAAAATAGCTGAAACAAACAAAATAGCGAGTACGGTATTCAACAAAAAGACAATAATTGCAGTTTCAATCACACCCGCATCGCGGTATGCTTTGTCTTTTGATACCCATCTTGTTCGTTGCGATATAAAAGATTTAAGATCACTTGGAGCATCCGTTAAAGCATATACATGTGCGTTTTTTAAATAATGAATTCGCTTATGCTCTTTTTTCAGATGCAACATCAAAAACATATCATCGCCCGATATAATATCGAGTCTATTTCCATAACTTAAATACAATTCTCGTTTAAATGCTAAACAAGCTCCGTTGCACATGATGGGCTGACCCAAACCAAGTGCACCAGCACCCGATGCAAGTAATGATGCAAATTCTAAAGAAAAAACGGAATTTAAAAATCCTCTATTTTTATTGAAGAAAACCGGACATATAATCATGTCTGATTTATACTTGGAATAATAATTTATTATTAAGGAGAGTAAGTCCGATTCAATTCGAGTATCAGCATCGAGTGAAAGAATTAGTTCTCCCTTACTTGCACGTATTCCATTAGACAATGCTTGCTTTTTACCTTTGGATGGGGTATTTGAATGAATCAATAAAAAAGCAAATTTATTCTTAAATTGATTAATTATTTTTACACTCTCATCATCTGAATGATCATTCACTAAAATTATTTCGAAATTAATTTTATCAAGAGATTGATTAAATAAGTCATTTAATAAAGCTGAAATATTTTTAGCTTCATTACGAAAGGGAATTACAACAGAAAGAAAGGGCTGATCTAACGAATTTGACTTTGTAAAAGGTCTTATCCGATACCATCCATATATAAGGAGTAAAATGAAAAATATATATATTAGGAATAGAATAGAAACGAGAACGATACCTATTTGCATCTCATATATACTAAGCTGAATATTTTGGCGCCACGCAATTTATAACTTACGGCGTTTATTGAGCTCATCGCGCAAAGAGGAAGCCTTTTCATAATCTTCATGGTTTATTGCATCTTCAAGCATTTTCTGTATCTCATCATTGTCGAGGTAGCTATATGGATTATCTTCATGCATTTCAATTTTTTCTGACGCTTTTTTCCGAGGTTTCTCCATAAGTTCTGCCTCTTGTGTTTGCTTCTTGTTTTTCTCCCCTTCTTCAAAGTCGAGAACAACGCCTGCTTTTTCCATTATCTCATCAGTAGTAAAAATTGGACAAACAAAACGTAAAGCCAAAGCAATAGCGTCAGAAGTGCGTGAATCAATGGTAATCATGTCTTTACCATTATCACATAACAATTTAGCAAAGAAAACGCCTTCTTCTAATTTATGTATCACTACTTCTATAAGACTAATCTTAAACGACTGAGCCAAGCTCATAAATAAATCATGCGTTAAAGGACGAGGAGGCGTTAAGCCCTCCAGTTGAATTGCAATGGCCTGTGCTTCAAAGGCTCCAACAATAATGGGTATGCGTCTATTGCCATCCTCCTCAGTTAAAACGAGAGCATAGGCCCCAGATTGGGTTTGACTATAGGATATACCCAATACATTTAATCTAATTTTCCCCATCTCTCATAATTCTTAAAAGAAAAACCCTCAAACAAAAATAAATCAGTATTTTAGAGGCCTAATAAATAGCTAAAGCGTGCGCTGTGCATCAAAGATAATATAAAAATGTATTTTTGCACAAAGGCTACAAATTATATTTATGTAAATAAAAAGCAAAATATTTGTTGATAATTAAAAGTTTTATACCTTTGCCATCCCTATAAATTTTTTGAACAATTTAATTAAATTGCAATGTACGCGATAGTTACGATAGCCGGAATGCAAATGAAGGTTGAAAAGAATGACAAAATATTTGTCAACCGGTTAGAACATGAAGAAGGTAAACAAGTTTCATTTGAAACTGTATTACTAATTGATAATGAAGGTGCTGTGACTGTAGGTGAGCCTACTATAAAAGGTGCCAGTGTTACCTGTAAAATACTAGAACACACTAAAGGTGAGAAGGTTTTAGTATTTAAGAAGAAAAGAAGAAAAGGCTATAAAGTATTGAATGGTCACAGACAATATTTAACTCAGCTTTTAGTAGAGAACATTTCAGCAAAGTAAGAACCCTCAAAAAAGAATTGATATGGCACATAAAAAAGGTGTTGGTAGTTCGAAAAACGGCCGTGAATCACATAGTAAGAGATTAGGTATTAAGAAATTTGGTGGCGAATTTGCCAAATCAGGTAATATCATTGTACGTCAAAGAGGTACCGTTCATCATGCTGGCGATAACGTTGGTATGGGTGTGGATCATACCTTATTTGCTTTGGCTGATGGTAAAGTGGTTTTTCGTAAGAAAAAAGATGAAAAATCCTTTGTATCAGTTGAACCTATAACGGTATAAACCTTTCAAAATATTTGTTAACTTTGATCTCCTGAGATATTTCTCAGGAGATTTTTTGTTTTAAAACTGCAGCTATGTTAACTATAAAATTCATTCGCGAAAATCCCGAAGAAATTATTAGTCGTTTAAAGATCCGCAATATGGATGCTAAACCAATTATTGATGAGATAATTGGTTTAGATGAAAAACGACGTACTCTACAATCAAAAGTAAATGATGTTCAAGCAGAGCTTAATAATTTGTCTAAACAAATTGGCCAACTTTTTAAAGAGGGCAAAAAAAAGGACGCTGATAAAGCAAAAGAACGTACCATTTTACTTAAAGATGAGCTAAAATTAGCCGAAACAGATCATGAAGAGGCTGAGAAAAAAGTACTGGCACTCATTATTACTCTGCCAAATGCACCGCATGCAACAGTGCCAAACGGAAAAGGAGCTGAAGATAACCCTGTAGTGCTAACTGGTGGTGAAATGCCCAAATTTGACGGTGAAGCAATACCTCATTGGGATCTTGCCAAAAAATACGATATTATTGACTTTGAACTAGGCAATAAATTAACGGGAGCTGGCTTCCCTGTATATAAAGGTAAAGGTGCCAGATACCAGAGAGCCCTTATTAATTTCTTTCTTGATAAAGCACGCGAATCAGGCTATACCGAATATCTCCCACCATTCATGGTAAATGAAGATAGTGGTTTTGGTACTGGTCAATTACCCGATAAAGAAGGCCAGATGTACCATTGTACCGTCGATAATTATTATTTAGTTCCTACTGCTGAGGTTCCGGTTACAAATATTTATCGCGATGTTATTGTTGATGCCGAAGAGCTTCCTATAAAAATGACTGCATATACCCCTTGTTTTAGACGTGAGGCGGGCTCCTATGGTAAAGATGTTCGTGGACTTAACCGACTACATCAGTTTGATAAAGTGGAGATAGTACAAATTGAACATCCTGATAAATCATACGATACGCTTGAAACCATGGTGGCTCATGTAGTAAAACTGCTGAATCAACTTGAATTACCCTTTCGCGTAATAAAATTATGTGGAGGCGATATGGGTTTTACCTCAGCATTAACCTATGATCTTGAGGTTTATTCCGCAGCACAACAAAAGTGGCTTGAAGTTAGCTCCGTTAGTAATTTTGAAAATTTTCAGGCAAACCGCCTAAAATTAAGATACCGTGACAAAATAGATAAAACACCTAAATTAGCTCACACACTAAATGGAAGTGCTTTAGCATTACCCCGTATACTAGCTGCTTTACTTGAAAATAACCAATGCTCCAAGGGCATTACTATTCCAAAGGCTTTAGTTAGCTATACTGGTTTTGATATGATTGACTAAATCAAATTCAATACAGGGTAAATATAAATTGAGGGGTATTATATACTACTGAATATTTTTATCGTTTATGTATTTGAATCCTAACAAATGATACTTCAGAATAGATGAAAAATAGTATTTACCTTTTCTTGCTTCTTGTATTTGCATCTTGTGTTGAGCAAGAGGCTGAATACACGCCATCAGGTACACCTAGCGATATTGCTGAATCTGAATTATATCTTATTCTGAAAGAAAATTATTTTTGGAATCAAGAACTACCCTACATTATCGATCCTGCTGCCTTTAGTTCTCCTGACGATTTAATGGTTTACTGTCGTAACAAACAATATGATCGTTGGAGTTATGTACAATCGCGCGAAGAGTTTAATAATTTTTTTGAAGAAGGAATGTATGTTGGTTTTGGGGTTCAGTTTAGCGAGGATGCCTCAGGAAATTTATTGATATTGTTTTCTTTTGATGGATCACCCATGAGAAAAGCAGGAATTGATAGAGGTTGTAAAATAATAAAAATTGATGGAGTAGCTCTCAGCAATACAGCTGATAAATTGAGCTTGCTTGGCGACGATAATCTTGGGGTCTCTAAAGAATTTACATACATTGATGTTTTAGGTGATACTCTGGTAAAGAATGTGATAAAAGAAAATGTGACTATAAAAACCGTAATCCATTCAGAAGTAATTCAAGCAGGTTCTAAAAAGGTAGGATATCTTGTTCTGCATAGCTTTATAGGTCCTACTTATAATGAGTTATACCAGGTTTTCAGCAATTTTCAGAGCCAGGGTATTAATGATTTAGTACTCGATTTTAGATACAATGGCGGAGGTCGTGTAGATGTAGCGCAATTTTTATTGAACTCTTTAGCTCCATCAATTACCAATGGAAAAATTTGCATGAACTACAAGCACAATAGTAATTTAGCAAACGAAAATTACACCTATAATTTTACAACTACGGCTTATAATTTAGGAATAACCCGCTTATTTGTAATTGCTACACGTAACACCGCTTCAGCAAGTGAGTTAATTATAAATAGTATGAAACCATACATGCCAGTTTATATTATTGGAGATACCACACATGGCAAACCAGTAGGTATGTATGTATTTGAATTTAGTGATTATGCTTTTGTACCTATATCATTTGCAATAACGAATGCAAATAATGAAGGTGGATATTTTAATGGAATACCACCTACAAAATTTGCATACGATGATGTTTATCGCCCTTTTGGTGACTCCGCTGAAGATTGTTTACAACAATCACTCAATTATATTAGGTATAATTCATGGCTTACTATAAAATCGAGTACCCCTCGTATAAAGAATTTCAGAGACCGACTCAGCGGATTTGAATTTGACAAAGGAGCTGAATAGTTGGCTATAAAAGACAAAATAATATTAGGCATTGATCCGGGAACAACCATTATGGGTTATGGAATTATTCAGGTTACAAATAATAAACCTATACTGATAACCATGGGCGTTTTACTTCTTGATAAGTATGACGATCATTTTGTGCGCATAAAGAAAATTTTTGAACGTGTAATAAGTTTGATTGACGAATATCATCCCGATGAGTTAGCCATTGAAGCACCTTTCTTTGGAAAAAATATTCAGAGCATGTTGAAATTAGGAAGGGCACAGGGAGCAGCCATTGCCGCGGCTTTATCGCGTTCCATGCCTATTTTTGAATATGCGCCAAAGAAAATAAAAATGTCAATTACGGGTATGGGAGCTTCATCAAAAGAGCAGGTAGCCGCATTCTTAAAAACTATTCTTAAGTTTGATGACATCCCTAAAAACCTTGATGCAACTGATGGTTTAGCTGCTGCATTGTGTCATTTTTATCAGGGCTCGGTAATAGTTGGCGAAAAATCAGCAGCAAAAAATTGGAAAAGCTTTATTGCGAAAAATCCAGGGAGAGTTAGTGGTTGAGGATTTCACAATTTTATTTTACGTCCTATAAAATCATTTTTTAACAGCATTTTTTACTGCATCAATAAATTCATGTCCAAGTGGCAATGCAGTTTTGGGTGACCCAATACGCTGAAGTATGACAAACGTAAAAAGTCTTAACTGACAATCGGAAACGGATCAAGGGGAGTTCACGAATGCTATTCTTATAATCTAAATTTAGCGTGTGTTACCGCCTGGTGTTGATTTATTTTTGTGTCGGTGCCTGAAATATGTTGACCGTTTTAAAGACTTAAAAAATCATTTTAAACTGGAAAAAAATGGCAACAAGAGAAGAATTTAAACTTAGTGAATCAGAACGTCGGAAACGAGTTTTCAGCGAAGATTTTAAGAAA
>JBBRXJ010000003.1:0-88698 GCA_038248505.1 Bacteroidales bacterium | reverse complement strand
TTATATGTTTTACAAATATCAAATATACGCCGTATTCCAGAACCATATTTCTCAATAAGTCCCACTTCTTTAAATGCTTTAGCAATAAGTTTATTTCGGGTTTTAGGTGTATAATTATTATGAATTAAATCGTTAATTGTACTATCCCCGTATAATTTTCTGGAGTTATAAAATTCTATTCTATCATCAAATATCTTAATAATACTACTACTACTTTCCCTACAATCTCTATGAACAATCATATTTATTACAATCTCACGAATAGCATCCAGTGGAAAATTAAATCGCTCTATATGCTGTGGATTTTCACTAATAATATACTCCCCCATCAAATGTTTTTGATAAATGCTATTACCTCATCAACTTCGCTAAACAAATCAGTATTTAACGAAATATTATCAATGATTGTAATGTCACTTTTAAAACGTCCAATTTGTATATCACTTATTAAACAATGTTCTTTTGCAAAAAGTAAATATCCTCCAAAAGTTAATTGATTATTTCGAAGAAATTCTAATGGTGAAAATCTAATTTTTGATTGTGTATGTTGTTCTATTCTCTCAATAAATTGCTCTACCTTTTATATTGAAATATCTTGAAAATTATGGCTAGAATCTGAATAAAAACCCAGCTACTATTTATTGTTTTTAAATGCTCATTCGTAATTTCAACTAAACTCATTAAGTGATTTGAGTTTTGCACTCTTTTATAATATCTCCCCTGTATGCAACAGGTTTAATAGGAAATTCCTAAACTCGTATCTCAATTATAGTTTGTCCTTTATAAACTATTTCTTCTATATCGGGGATAACTGAAGGCTGTGTCTTTAGTTTAATATCAGTAATCCACTTGGAGATACTTTCCTTTTCAATAGTAAATTGTTTTGATGGGTTCCCTGTATCATCAACACCAACTAAAATTTTACCGCCATTGGCATTTACGAAATCTACAATACTTTCAATAACCGAATCATTAAAAGATGACTTAAATTCTATCTGTTCCGATTCTTTCAACGTATCTAATGCCTATTATTTCACATTTTTTTTCTGCTCATCTTCGTTGTGCCCTTAGTGATTTTAGTCATCAATAATCAGCACATCATCTAACACCCACAGCACTCTAATGCTATACTCATCACAGCTCCCATAAATTCATAAACTTATCAACTTAATTTTTTACGTCCTTAGTGGTTTTGTCTTACATCTCCAAACCCAATGTGTTCCTTAATAGCATTCTTCATCAATAATCAACAATCATTTCATTATCTAAATAACTCTGCGCTCATTAAATCCTAATGTTATCCTTACCACTCCACCCCATCAGCACATTAGCACATCATTAATCAATAATCATCTCCGCCGCGGCGAATAGTGGTTTCCTTTTAACTTTCTCCTCATCTTCCCAATTCATACAGCTCCGCCCCGTCAGTCACAATTGCTCACGCAAAAACTGTTAAATTGTAAACTAAAATGGGGGTGGGGAACCCATATATAAAATGTAAATAAAATTCCTGTACTTTAAACTAAAACGCTTTTTACCTTACGAATCGTATGCGCAGGCAAATCAACTAAAATTGCATTATCAACACTATCAATCCGAATTAATACCTTCGATTTACCCTTACTCTTAATCATCTTACCGCGAATACCGTTCATACTTCCAAATATAATTTCAACCTCTTCCCCAGGCTCTGGTAATTTATCTAAAACCTCCATAGGATAGCATTCTGAAATCATATATTGCAATGCCTCTATTTGTTCAGATGGAATTGCTTCAGGCAACAAACCAAAACGCACAAAGCCTGATATATGAGGCGTAAAACGTGCATGATCAAATTGTTTTTCGCTGATTTTCACAAATATATAAGAACGTATGAGAGGCTCCTGAACCCATTTTAGTCGATCAGACCACTGTTTGAGCTGAAGATGCAAGGGTAAAAAACTTTCTATACCTCGGCTTTTTAGCTCCATATACGCTTTACTCTCACATCGTGATTTAGTACGCAGGGCATACCAGCGTGTAACTTTCTTATCTATTGTGTTTTGAATTACTTGCATGGAATGAAAAACGTATGAAAGCTTTATCTACAAAGTAAAGCATCACGAAATTACGATAAATTTGGTTAATAAAAGAACTTTAGCCTATAAAAGCATGGCATTTTTATAAATACCCTATGTTTTACTATATGCTCGACTGTTTATAAGCATTGAATAGTCTCATTTTATGAATATTATACCAATGATTTGTATTTTTTTGTTAAAAAACAAATTATAAATTTAATGGTAAATGCTGTTATTAAATATGTTTAGGCCAATTGAATGAAACGAAAATTGGACTCCTATTACTTATTTACAAACGGTATTATAGCATTTATTTGTGTATGTTGCGAACAATGCATAGAATCATATATTATAATAATGATACTGCTTAATTATACACCTAATTAAATTTGCCGCGGAGATAATGTTTAACGAAAACCTTAAAGCCAATGAAATACAAAGAACTGCTAAATAAAAATAGGGATATAAGAATATCCTTTCCTTCTATATAGTTTACTATAATAAATGCTTTAGATTTGCATAGCACCCTTTATATTTTATAAAATTTTTCACCTCAAAATTCAAACACTATGTACGCTGCCTCAACCTCCCGCTATTCCTCAATGAGCTATCGCCGCTGTGGTAAAAGTGGCATCATGCTTCCTGAAATTTCTTTAGGCTTATGGCATAATTTTGGACATGTAAACGATTTTGAAAATGGTCGCAGCATTTTACGTGCTGCTTTTGATGCTGGTATTACTCATTTTGATTTAGCAAATAATTATGGACCTCCCTACGGCGCTGCTGAAGAAAATTTTGGTAAATATATGCAACAAGATTTTCACACTTACCGCGACGAACTCATCATTTCATCGAAAGCTGGTTATGATATGTGGGATGGCCCTTACGGAAATTGGGGTTCTAAAAAATATCTCGTAACCAGTCTCAACCAAAGTTTAAAAAGAATGAATCTCGAATATGTCGATATATTCTATCATCACCGTCCTGACCCCAATACCCCGCTTGAAGAGACCATGCATGCACTTGATTTAATAGTTCAACAAGGCAAAGCAATATATGTAGGCATATCAAATTACAATCATCAAGATACTGAAAAAGCAGCCACAATTCTTAAAAAACTGGGTACTCCATTTATCATTAATCAGATAAAATACTCTATGTTTGAACGTTGGTGTGAAGAAAATTTAATGCAAACGGCAAGCCATGAAGGTATCGGATTAATTGCATTTTCACCTCTTGCTGAGGGTGTATTAACAGATCGTTATTTAAATGGAATTCCTGAAGGTTCTAGAGCTTCTATGACTTATGCGCATCTTAAAAAAGAACACATTACTGAAGAACGTCTTAAAAAAGTAAAACTATTAAACAAAATGGCTGCATCGCGTGATCAAAAATTGGCACAAATGGCTATCGCGTGGCTTTTACGTCACCCTCAGCTTTGCTCCGTATTAATTGGTGCTAGCTCCGTTGAACAATTAAATAATAACCTCGATGCTTTAAAAAATACTACATTCTCTCCCGATGAACTAATTCGCATTGACAACATTCTTAAATAAAAAAACGTACTAAATATCTATGTTCTCTTAATTTCTTTAAGCTTCTCTAACTTTTAACGTATTAAGTATTTCCCGTAATTTTCATCCCTCCTAACAAGCTAAGAAAAAAACAATTATATTTACACAACCTCAATAAGAAAATAAAAAATTTAAACTAATCTATTAATTATTAACTATTTAAAACTACTAAAATGAAGGTAGCAATTGTTGGTGTCAGCGGTGCAGTCGGACAAGAGTTTCTCAGAGTCCTTGACCAACGGAATTTTCCGCTTGATGAGCTTGTACTCTTTGGTTCATCAAGAAGTGCAGGAAGTGTATATGAGTACAAAGGGGAAAAAATTACCGTTAAAGAGCTTAAACATGGCGATGATTTTAAAGGCATTGATATTGCTTTAACTTCAGCTGGAGCAAGTGCTTCAAAAGAATATTGGCAAGATATTACCAAACATGGTGCAGTAATGATTGATAATTCAAGTGCTTTTCGGATGGATAAAGACGTTCCACTCGTTGTACCTGAGGTAAACCCTCAAGACTGCAAAGACCGTCCTCGTAACATTATTGCAAATCCAAACTGTACTACCATCATTATGGTGGTTGCGCTAAAGCCTATTGAAAATCTTTCGCGTATTAAAACGGTACATGTGGCATCATATCAAGCAGCAAGCGGTGCTGGTGCTCAAGCTATGCAAGAATTAATTGATCAAACCAATCAAATAATGAATGGCGAAGCTCCTACCATCTCAAAATTCAAATATCAATTAGCTTTCAATATCATTCCTCAAGTTGATGTATTCACCGATAACGACTACACAAAAGAAGAAATGAAAATGTTTCACGAAACGCAAAAGATCATGCATACCGATATCAAGGTAAGTGCAACTTGTATTCGTATTCCTGTTCTTCGTGCGCATTCTGAAGCGATCTGGATTGAAACCGAAAAAGAATTATCCGTTGCTGAAGTACGTGAGGCAATGAAGAAAGCCGAAGGTCTTACATTACAAGATGATCCTGCAACAAGCACCTATCCTATGCCACTATACGCTGCCGATAAAGATGATGTTTATGTTGGTCGTATTCGTAAAGATTTGGTAAATCCCAAAGGACTTACCTTGTGGTGCTCAGGCGACCAAATTCGAAAAGGAGCTGCATTAAATGCAGTGCAAATTGCCGAGGTTCTCATTAAAAATAAATGGTTAAAATAAATCATATCAGAATGTAAAAAAGCCGGCTAAAAAACCGGCTTTTTTATTACTAAATAATCTAAACACATTTTTTTTCATCTGAACAACATCCGCCCTCTTTTAAGCAATCACTTCCACACGACCCCTTTAAATTGCCCGTCTTTGTAAAAAACGCCTTAACACCTAATCCAATTAAACCAAGGGCTATCAACACAAATGTTATTAAAAACAATTTCAACATCACTTTATTTTTATACTATTTCTACTAAAATATCTTTTGAAATTCTTTTATATAAATTGCTTTTATCTCTTTCATAGAGTATAAAATGCCTGTTTCTTTTTCAATAGATGTTACCCCTTTATCCAAAAAGCCACACGGATTGATATGATTAAAATAATTCAAATCCGTATTCACATTTAATGCAAATCCATGCATGGTAATTCCTCTGCTAGCTTTAATTCCCATTGCACAAATCTTACGCACACGCGGTTTTCCTACATCAATCCAAACGCCCGTAGCACCATCAAGACGCTCCCCGCATATATCAAAATGTTGAATCGTTTTAATAACACTCTCTTCTAGTTGATAAACATATTTTCGCAACGTCATTTTTAAAATATCCAAATCAAGAATTGGATAACCGACCAACTGCCCTGGACCGTGATAAGTGATGTCTCCTCCCCTATTTGTCTTGTAATACGATGCCTTTATTGATTTCAAAAAAGAATCATTAATCAGTAAATTATGTTCATCACCACTCTTTCCTAAAGTATAAACATGCTCGTGCTCACATAAAATTAATACACTCTCAGCATTTATCCCCTCAAGCTTTGCTCGTGTAAGACAATCAAAATGCTCTTGCTGTATCTTAAGTCCATCCTCATAATTCAATATATCTGCCTCAATAATTCTCAAGCTATAATCTAAACATTTTAATACTTCTGCATATTTTTACTGTGTCTCTCGTTAATCTGCTGCCTCAAATCACTATACTTCCCTTCTATTCATATCATCCTCCTGAAAAACAACAATATCACTTGGAACAATAAGTTTACTTATCTCATCTCCTGGTTTTAAGTGATATACGCGCATACCCAATTTCTCAGCAGCGAGAATATTTTCCTCAATATCATCAATAAACAAAGTCTCACGAGGTACTAATTTATGCTCTTCTAAAACCAATTCAAAAATTAGCTTCTCTGGCTTGCGAAGACCCATGATATGAGAATAATGTGCCTTATGAAACATAATATCTAGGCTATCTAAACCAAAACTACGCATCATCTGATTATTAAAATTCTCTAGGTGAATTTCATTGGTATTACTCAACAAATAAGTAGGAAGAATCGTTTTAAGCTGCATGAGCATTTCCATTCGGCGCATAGGGATATCAAGCACCATAGCATTCCACGCCGCATCAACATCTTTATCGTTTACCGGATGCTTAGTGTAATTTCTAATACCATCTCTAAAATCGCGTGCATTTATCTTGCCTCGCTCAAAGTCGAGAAATAAACCTATACGACTTAATTCAGCAAAATTCTTGCCAAACTGAGGAACTATGCGGTTAAACGCATCTACGGTACGCTGCGGATCAATATTTAATATCACACCTCCTAGGTCGAAAATGATATTTTTTGCTCCATCTGTGATCTTTTTTCCCTTCACTATTGTAATTTTAGCTCGTTAGTATAATTTAATCGCATCCTAAATGAAAATAAAAGGTATTCATCTTGAAACTATAATGCTATCTGAAAACGGCTTAAATATACAAATTATCGATCAACGACATTTGCCTTTTAAGCTATTACTTACTAACATCCATACGGCTGATGAAATGTATCTGGCAATCAAAGATATGGCCGTGCGTGGCGCACCACTTATTGGCGCAGCGGCGGCCTGGGGTTTATATCTTTCTGCCCTAAATGCTCCCTTTAACGATGTCTTTTCGTTTATTCAACAAAAGGCAAATCTGCTTCGATCATCACGACCTACGGCTGTAAATTTGTTTTATGCCATTGATAGAGTTTTAAAGCGTATTCCTATTAACGCCGACAAATTTAAAATTATTGAAATTATTAAAAAGGAAGCTATCGCCATTCAAAATGACGAACGCTATAATAGTATTGCTATTGGTAAAAATGGTTTAGAAATAATACGCGCTATAAGTAAAAATAAAAATGGGAAAACCGTAAATATTCTCACACATTGCAATGCGGGATGGCTTGCCTGTATTGACTATGGAACAGCCACGGCACCAATGTATCTTGCCAATAATGATAATATTCCAATACACGTATGGGTTGATGAAACGCGTCCCCGCAACCAAGGCTCACGGCTCACGGCTTTTGAACTTGAAAATGAAAACATTCCTCATACCATTATTGCCGATAATACAGGAGGGCACTTAATGCAACACGGACTAGTTGATCTGGTTATAGTAGGCTGCGACCGCATGACTGCAAATGGCGATGCTGCAAATAAAATTGGTACCTACCTTAAAGCTTTAGCTGCTTTTGATAACAAGTTGCCCTTTTATGTTGCACTACCTTTTTCATCCATCGATTTTAATATTGTTGACGGAATTCAAAATATACCTATAGAATTGCGTGACAAAAATGAAGTATTATACACTGATGTGTGGTATGAAAATAGATTGATTAGCGCTTCTTCTTCTAATACAACTAGTCCTGCTGCCAACTATGCTTTTGATGTTACTCCTGCCCGCCTCATCACAGCAGTTATTACAGAGAAAGGTGTTTTTAAACCAAATGAATTAATTAACTCAATCTGATAAAAATGGAAACCACAGAAATAATTGGCTATTGTGCCGCATTTCTTACTACACTAAGCTTTGTGCCACAAGCATACAAAACAATTAAAACAAAACAAACGAAAGACATATCACTTGTCATGTATATTATGTTCTTTATCGGACTAATCTGTTGGTTAGTTTATGGCTTTATTAAAGAAGCCATGCCCATTATTATGGCAAATATTGTAACTATTAGCTTGGTTATACCCATCCTTTATATGAAAATACGTTATAAATAATATATTTTTATTGCTTATAATCTGCTATTTACAAGATAAACAGAAGCAATTTTTATTTTTTTGCTTTAAAAGACCATTGCTTTTATTACATTTGCTACACTTAAAAATAGACTGCTTTTTTAATTGCATTTATTTGGGGCATATACCTCAGATGTCCAACGAAGCAGATGAGCACTTGACTAATAATCAAGGGGGATTGGAATTTTTTAGTTTTTGTTAATATATTGGGCCTATAGCTCAGCTGGTTAGAGCACTTGACTCATAATCAAGGGGTCGTAGGATCGTGCCCTACTGGGCCCACATAAAAACGCTTCTTTTCGGAGCGTTTTTTTTATTCCCTTTTTAGAACGTTTTTTTTTCGTAATGTACATTGTACTCGTTTTCATTCGCGAATTAGTAACTATTCCTTTTTTTGCCACAAATGCATGAATTGATAATTAATAATTAAAAGTTAGGGCAATTAAGTGAAACAAAAATGAGACTATTACATATTTACAAACGGTATAACTTACTAGGATGAAAATATCTTTATTTCTACCAGCTTATAGGAAAATAATCTTTTAAGAATTTACCGCTCCAATGTTTTCCTGTGTTTGCCCCGTCAATAAAAGGGTCACAAACGCGAGCTGCACCATCTACAATGTCTAATGGCGGCTGAAAATCGTGTACCTTTTGTTTGTATTTCGATAATTCGACCGGATCTTCATCCGTCACCCAACCAGTATCAACAGCATTCATATAAATGCCATCCTTAGCCAAATCACTAGCCGATGTATGTGTTAACATATTGAGAGAAGCCTTAGCCATATTGGTATGTGGATGTCGGTCAGCTTTTTTAAAACTATGAAACTTACCTTCCATTGCTGATACATTAACAATATGTTTTTTACCTGTATAGTCTTTTCGCATCAGAGCAATTAATCTATTACATAAAACAAAAGGTGCTATAGAATTTACAAGTTGCACCTCTACCATTTCTAATGTTTCTATCTGACCCAATTTTAATCTCCAGCTATTTATTTTCCTTAAATCTACCTGCTGCAGGTCAGCATCTAATTTACCCTCCGGAAAAACTTCTCTTGCCTCAATAGAATTATCGAATTTATAAGGTACTTGCGAAAGTTTTGCTGATGCTCGAATACCAACTCCAGGGGCTTGTCCCGACCAATTAACCGTAAGCACTTTTTTAGATTCACTTGATAAATGATCTGATCCTTCGATCTCCTTTAAACACTGCTGATGATGTGACAGCAATAACTGAACATCGTTTGAATGTTGATGAAATGGGAGTGTTTCATTTGCCATTAAATGTGTATAAAATCCTGATGGTCTGCGAACGGTTTGTGCCGCATTATTAATAAGAATATCGAGCCGCTCATATTTTTGATCAATATAAGAAGCAAATAATTCAACACTGGGTATATGTCTTAAATCGAGACCATAAATATGCAAACGTTGTCCCCAGTCTGAAAAATCTTTCTCTTTAGAAAAACGAATAGCAGAGTCAACAGGAAAGCGAGTAGTAGCAATTACTGTAGCGCCCGATCTAAGCATCATCAAACTTGCATGATATCCAATTTTAAGTCTCGATCCCGTTATTAGAGCAATTTGACCAGTCATATCAGATGTTTGAAAGCGCTTGCTATAATTTAAATCGCCACACGCTGTACACATGGAATCATAAAAATGATGTATTTCGGTATACCGTTTCTTGCATACATAGCAATTTTGTTCTGATAATAGATGCTTTTTATCATCTATTGGTAACGCGATTTGATTTGGGGCTTCAAAAATACTTGCCGTTCGTGCGCTTCGTATAGCAGTTTTAGCACGTATTTGCCTATTATGATTGCTATCAATTTCTTTGCGTTGTCGTTTTACGCTTTTATTTCTTTTCTTTATTTCAGACTTATCCGGTCTGGTAATTTTGCCTGCAGCTATCATGAGCTTCATTAACTGATCGTCTGATAAATGAATGAGTTGATCGCCGTTTGCTAACAGATGTTCTAAAACAGAAATGCAATTGTTAATTTCAATATCGCTTAATACTTCCTTTTGATCCCTGCTATTCTCCATAATATTGATTCTATATTCAATTCCGCATAATTATAGACCATGAACAATTTTCATTATAAAAACTAATTAGGTGGCTGAGGTGCCACATTGAGTTTTTTCGCCGAGGCGAAGAAGCCTGGGCTTAGTAAAACTCAGATTTTTCTTGCAATTGGCGGCATTAACATCCTACCTCATTAAATTTAAACGTGATTTATTTTCACCATTCTGCTTATATAAATTAGTGTACAATTATGCAGTATAAGTTCTTAATTAAAAGTATAAGAATGTTTCGTGTTAGACATTAACAACAAAACCATGTACACTATATTAAAATGTGTTTGTAATTAACTATTAGTTTCTTTAAGTATTACATCATGTGCACCGCCTTCAATAATGCTTGTAGATGATACTAGAGTTATTCGAGCTTTCGCTTTTAAATCATCAATTTTTGTAACACCACAACTGCACATGGTTGACTTAATTTTTCCTAATGTAATTTCTAAATTATCTTTAAGCTTTCCTGCATAAGGTACATAGCTATCAACCCCTTCTTCAAATTTAAGACTATTCGTACCACCCATATCGTATCGTTGCCAATTGCGAGCACGGTTTGAACCTTCGCCCCAATACTCCTTTACATAATTGCCTCCCACCATAAGTTTTTTTGATGGACTTTCATCAAAACGTGCAAAATATCGACCCATCATTATAAAATCAGATCCCATTGCCAATGCTAAAACCATATGATAATCTTGAACAATACCACCATCAGAACAAATAGGAATATAGATCCCCGTTTTATTAAAATATTCGTCACGGGCTTGTGCTACTTCAATTATTGAAGTGGCCTGACCTCTACCAATACCCTTTTGCTCACGAGTAATACAAATTGAACCTCCTCCTATACCAACTTTTACAAAATCAGCTCCCGCTTCAACTAAATAGAGAAAACCTTCTTTATCAACCACATTACCTGCGCCAATTTTAACGGTATCTCCATAATTTTTACGAACATATTCAATGGTAATTTTTTGCCATTCTGAAAAACCATCTGATGAATCAATACATAAAACATCTACTCCAGCATCAACTAATTTTGGAATACGTTCCATATAATCTCTGGTATTGATACCCGCACCAACTATAAGTCTCTTATGAGAATCTAAGAGTTCATTCGGGTTTTCTTTATGGTTATCATAATCTTTTCGGAAAACAAAATATTTTAATTTCTGATTATTATCAATGATAGGGAGGGAGTTGAGTTTATTATCCCAAATTATATCATTAGCATCATTTAATGAAACACCAAATTTTCCGGTAATTAATTTAGAATATGGAGTCATAAACTCACTCACCAATTTATCTAAACGATCTTTATTTAAACGATAATCTCTGCCTGTAACAATACCTAATAATGTACCATTTGACGAGCCATCGTCGGTGATACCAATAGTTGAAAAACCAGTTTTTTCTTTTAATTCAATAACATCTTTTAAGGTATGTTTTGGTGTTAAATTTGCATTACTTACTACAAAGCCAGCTTTAAACTTTTTCACCTTACTTACCATCTCCATTTGCTTCTCTATACTTTGTGAGCCATAAATAAAAGATAGACCGCCATTTTTAGCTAATGCAATAGCCATATTATTATCAGATACTGATTGCATAATAGCAGATACAAAAGGCACATTAAGTTCTATTTCTGATGTTGTCCCTTTTTTATATTTTACCAATGGAGTCTTTAAGCTCACTTTATCAGGAAAGCAATCTTTGTCCGTTAAACCTGGTATTAACAAATATTCGTTAAAGGTTCTTGAGATGTCATTAATGATATGTGCCATTGTAAAGTGATTAAAATTGAGATGCAAATTTATAGAAAATTGAAAACATTGGTTTATAAATTGAGATATGTTATTATAAACTTAATTCACCGCTTGAGTATCAGTATATTAAATCCTTAACTACACGTATATTTTATGTAATCACATTACCCCACATAAAACCTGCATGGCCCAAGCCTACATGGTGCATTATACGATCAACAAAGGTATCAACAAGCTCATTTATGTTTTTAGGGCTCGAATAGAACGAAGGTGAAGCCGGAATAATTATGCCCCCTGCCAATGCAATAGTTTCCATATTGCGAATATGTATTAAACTATAGGGTGTTTCGCGTGGCACTATAATAAGTTTACGGCGCTCTTTTAACATTACATCAGCTGCTCTACAAATCAATGAATCGGCTAATCCTGCCGCAATACGCCCCATGGTTCCCATGCTACACGGACAAACAATCATTGTTTCGAAAAGAGCTGAACCCGAAGCAGGCGCTGCAAAAAAGTCGCTATTATCAAATTCTTTAAATGCATGCTTGGGCGATTCCCCTAATTCATATTGCCAAACCTTTTTACCCGTTTCAGAAAAGATTACGGCAATACTATGTTCTAATTTTGGTAATGCCTCTAGCTTTTGTAAAAGTCGCTGGGCGTATATTGAACCACTGGCTCCTGTTATAGCAATAATGAGTTTCATAAATACGATTGAGAAATGATAAATAAAGAGAGAGAATTATTATTTAAAACTAGTTTCTCTCGTTATTACCCAGTGTATAATATAACGATAAGGAAATAGCATTATTATAATCGCCTTCACGTAATCCTAAGGTCTCTGACACCCAACCATAATAACGACCAAGGTTTCGGCGGCGTATGGGCACTAATGAATAATTAAACCGTGTATTAATCGCAAAATGTGTATTAATATGATATGTTAATCCTAAAATATATCCAATATCTTTATTGTTAAATGATGGGCTTATTTCATCTGTGGGTATTAAAACACCATCTTCGTAATACCTTGCCGAGAAAAGGTGCGCATAATATAAACCCGCTTCAAGCGATAATTTTTCTGTAGCAGTATATTGTAATGTAATTGGTAAATTGGCATATTTTAATGAGAGTTGATAATACCGTGGATAATATTTTGTTCCCGTATTGGCAAATGCGCCCCTCCCATCAAATCGTAACTCGCCTTGAATATTAAGCTTTTTGGACGAATTGGTTCGTGTAAACATACCAAAATTTAAACCCAAATAATTATATCCTGCATAGCTATCTCCATCTACCTGACAAGCGTTTATACCACTTACAAAACCCCCATTAAATGCTTGTTGAGCATTTGAGTATACTATAAAAATACTAGAGAATATAAGTATTAACAGCGTACTCCGTGAAGTAAAAAATACAGACTTTAAAAAAAAATTCATTAATCGGCTTTTATTTTAATAACCACTTTTTTAACGGCTGCTGGTCCATTCACTTGAATGGCTGGCATGTGTGCATCGGTTGGAAAGAATACTGCAAAATACCCTGCAGGTAAAGTGAGCGGAATACTATCACCGCTCAAATGCATAATATCTTTTTCAGGAGTATAGTTTTCAATCACTTTAAGGCTTTCAGCAGGAGCAAAATACATCGTTTCTTTTCCTGAAACAATCAAATGAATATCAATATACCGCTTGTGAGCTTCAAGTCGGGCTTCTGCAATGGTTCGCGTGGTATACGAAGTTACTATTGCAAAAATGTTTAAACCCTCAATCTCATATTGGCCATCGGCTATTTTCATGAAGTCGTTGGTTCTTAGATATTGAAGACCTTTTGTCATACGCTCCCCTAAATTGTAATAGAGAGAAGCCTGTTGCAATTTATCAATAATCATATTCGTTTGTTTGTTAGCAAAAATAAAACAAATAGCAATATGATTTGGTATCTTTGGTATTAAAGAAAGATAAAATTATGAAAAAACTTTTTTCAAAACTTCGCAAAGAGTATACACAAGGTGAATTTTTGGAATCAACGGCAGCAAAAGATCCTATAATTCAGTTTAATAAATGGTTTAAGGAGGCTATTTTAGCTGGTAATTTGGAGGCGAATGCCATGAGTTTAGCTACTACGGGTCGAGATGGTAAGCCGGCTTGTCGTATTGTTTTGTTAAAAGATATGGATGCAGGTGATTTTATCTTTTTTACCAACTATAACAGTAGGAAAGGCGAACAAATTGAGGCGAACCACTCAGCAGCAATTTTATTTTACTGGCCTGAGGTTCAACGTCAGGTTCGTATTGAGGGTGTTTTAAAAAAAACGAGTGCTACTGAGAGCGATCGGTATTTTGCATCAAGACCTTATGAGAGTCGCTTGAGTGCTGTAGTTTCTTCGCAAAGTATGGTAATCTCGGATAGAGCTGTTATTGATAGGCTTTACAACGAAATGCGGAAGGCGGGTGATTCAATAAAACGTCCAAAATATTGGGGTGGCTATCGTTTAATACCCTCTTATTTTGAGTTTTGGCAAGGCAGAGCCAATAGATTGCATGATCGTATTGTTTATGAAAAAAATAAAAATATATGGAATATTAAACGTTTAGCTCCTTAAAAAATCGCTCCTATTTTTTTTGCAATGTATAATAAACGGCACTACTAATTACTTTTCCAACCGCAAATGGAGTTGAAAACCCGAGGAGGTGGCCCACGGTAGGCGCTATATCAACCTGTTGGCGGAGTGAATCATCAATATGGTTTACTCTTGTATCTGGCCCTGCAATAAAACACATAATATGTCGGCAACCTTCACAGCTATCTCCATGATCTTTAAAGCCTGTACTCACTCCATCTAAATGTCTTCCATGATCATTCACTACAATAAAGGTAGTTTTATCTTTGTAAAATGTATCAGCTTGCAAATGTAACCACGACTCCCAAATAATGCTATCGGCCTGACGAATAGAACTAAGATAGTTGGTCCAAACTCCACTATGGCCTCTATTATCGGTTTGGGGCAAATTCATTAATAGTAATTTGGGTTTATGTTTGCTTGTAACTACCTTAAAATTGGCTAATGCATTAATATCTTCATATTGCATACTTGATGTTTGTACACTGGCACTATAACTAATTCCATAATCGCTATGATCACTATATGCTAGCATATCTAATTTATCTTTACCTAGTATAACATAATTGTTGCTTTGTGTTGCCCCGGTTTGTTTGCGGTAGTATTCAAAAAAAGTGGGTACGTGTGGGCGTTCACTACCATTGTTTAATATACTTTGCCAGGTACCCGTTTCAATAGTTGAGTGACCTGAATTTGTTAGCGTGGTGCCATTATTGTAAAACGAAGTATATATAGTTCCGTGTGGTTTTAAATCATTCCATATATGAGGTATATATTGATGTGTTGTGTCGCCAAAAGTTTCAGAATAACGAGAGCCATCGAGCACAATAATTACAAGGTTTTTTGATTGCTGTCCATGTAATGCAGTACTTATAATGAGAAATAGAAAAATTAAGATTTTCATGTTCGCTATTTTTTTCTAGGGTTAAACATACGCCAGAATATCTGAATAATTATAATGATCTAAAATCATCACATTAAAAAATCGATTCTGCACAATCGTACACCAATTAGATATTTAATGATTTTTAATGAAATAAAATCTCTTATATATTGATGAAAGCAGGACGCTGAGGCATCCGGAAACAAAGGTATTACTAAACCGGGGCTTCTTCGCCGCGGCGAATGCCTCAGCAACCTGCTTTGGTATTTTAGTATGAAATTTGCCTTTGGGGTATCATTCTGCAGAATCAATTAAAAAACATACATTTTTAATTTAGCCATGTGCATAGCAATATTTTAAAAAACTGGTAATAGCCTCGGTACAGTATACGATGTAGCATGTTGCGATACAAATGTAATTTAAAATTAAGCTAATCTATAACAAATACGGCCTAATGATATATAGGTTTTTGTTATTGATGTACAATAAGGAGAAATCTATATTTTTTATTAGATCTAGGGCTAATTCTAATTTAATATTTGTAAACGCCTTATTTAAATATGTTTATGGCAATTAAATGAAAAATTGAACTATTACATAACTACAAAGGGTATAAAACATTTTATTAACAAGGCAAATTTCAGCGTTTATATGTGTTGCTGATATTTTAACTAAGCTTGATGGTGCTTACATCTAATATTTTTTGTACTATTGATAAACCTTAAAACCCGTCTTGAAAAGAAAATTTGTCATATTACTATCCATTTCACTATGTTTTTTTTGGAGTTGTCAGTTTAATGTAAACAAAAAAGACAATGAAAATGAAGACAGTCTATCCATTGAAGAAGTTAAAATGGAAATTGACCGTTCTGCAAAATCTGTTTTTTATAATATGTTTTTGCCTTGTGAGATGGTGTACATTTTTGATCAGACGGGAATATCGTTTCGTGCCGATTTATTAAATCCGGTTGAAAATGAACGCCGCTACTCAACCATTAATAAACGTGCATTAAACCTCGGCATTTACGGTGTCGACTTGGGTTATCTTAAAATTCACGATCAGTTTCAATTAATGAAAAACTATTCGATGGCTATTAATAAGACCTCGAATGAACTTGGCATTCCGTATGAAGATGTTGCCTATGCTATGAAATTTTTAGATGAAAATGTGAGCAGCATTGATTCTGTTTACGCAATGACCTGTCAGCTATTTGAAATAACAGATTCATATCTTAACAGCAATGAACGCGGTGGTTCATCATCACTAATTATTTTAGGTGGATGGGTTGAAGCCATGTATATTACTTCGCACCTTGTTAACGATACCGCCATTAATAAGGACATTATGAATCGTATTGGTCGCCAAAAATATTCACTCAATAGCCTTATCCCATTACTAACCCTTTACGAAGATCAAGGTCTGATTACCAATTATTTGGTTATGCTAAAATCGTTGCGAAAAGTTTTTGATGAGGTAGAATTATATTACAATGAAAATACTCAGGTTACTATTGATACTTCTCGTAAGGTAATTCCTACCGAAAATGCAGAAGTTCGAATTACTCAAGAACAGTTTATTAAAATTCGTAACCTTATTACAAAGATTCGAATGCATATGATTGATTAAATTTATCAATGTATTATTGATTTCCCTCTATTATATGTAATTTTTCCCTCTCCCTATTCTTTTTATTCAGCATCATTTTTAATGTTATCACTCATTAAAAAATATTGATTATGCCTAAGTATACACCAGAAATAGTTTGAACTGTAAAATAGGTATAATTAACACATTTAGAAAATATACAAGAGGTGTATAAATATGTAGTATCAGTTAAATTAGGCTTTAGCTCCAATATGGTGTTATATTAAAATCAGTTTCACTATTATTTCAGAAATAATAGTGAAAGAAATAATATTTTGAATCTTTAAAAATGAATTTTTTTATTATAAGAATCATGTCAATTATTGGAATCTTTTTATCAATATTTTCAAGTCATTCAAAGTCACAAAACCTAAGTAATGAGAAGCAAATTCAGCTAGAGCAGGGCGAAATTATTTTTTCTAATACGTATGGTCAACAAATTCAAAATGCAGCAAATCTGTGTAGCGATAGTACATACAAACAATATCTTAAAAAATCAAATAGTGCAAAACTCAGCAAAAAATTTGAGGTACTCGCTCTGTATGAATCCGCATTTGCTAAACTAAAAGAATCTCTTAAAAATTCAACTCCCCCTAAAGGAAGCATTTTTATTAGGCAGTTATATAACATGGGTTATATTATACATACGGGTAAAATGACTATTGGTATTGATTTATCAGCAAAATATGTTGAACAGCTAGAACCCTATCTTGATATTTTACTCATAACGCATGCACATAGCGATCATTTTAGCGAGTCCCTTGCTATCGCAATGAAACAAAATAATAAGCCCGTTGTGAGTTGTTTCTGGCAAAAAGGATTAGTTGTTCGTAAAGACACTTTTTTGCGATTTGATGATGTGCTAATCCATACCATCCCAGGCGATCATTACTATTGGGACGTACACAGCCGAAACGATATTCTAATGTATGAAATTGATTGCGGTGAACTCGCTAACCATAAAACAATACTACATTCAGGAGATAATAGTAACATAAAAAAAGTACTTCCCACAAATACAATTGATGTGTTTATTCCACATATTCGTATGGGCTATAGCGTAACAGATTTAGTAAACACATTAAAACCACGCTATGTTTTTCTTTCTCATATCTTAGAACTTTCTCATCCTCAAACCGAAAAAAAGTATCGGTGGAGTATTAAAGATGCACAAGAGGATGCCGCAAAAATCTTTTTTTCAACTTCTGTTATTCCGCTCTGGGGCGAATCTTTTCTGTTAAACAAATAATACCATTGATTCTGCATAATGATATGCCAAGAACAAATTTTATACTAAAACACTATAGAAGGACGATGAGCCACCACTATCCTTAATATGTATGAGATTTGTTTACATTAAAAATAAGTTAATATATACGAGGTGTTCAACCATGTTGAATCGATAATACCTCAGTGTCCTACTTCATCAAATTTAAATGCGATTTTTTCATCAACAAAAATCAAATAATATTTAAGAAGTGTATACATATGCCGTATCATTTGTATATAATATATAATTACGGATCGGACTTTCAGCATTTGCAATCGTTTGCATTTAGTACATAAGCCATGCGGCCTAAATTTTACATGATGCACCTTCAATGCCAAATCATTAATTAATATCGAAAACTTGCGAAAAAAAACAGCTCAAAGCAAGTATAAACCTTTTAGTTTATTTCTATATAATACGTATGTAAAACGAAAGGCTCGTTCCTGAACTCTTTAGCTAAATTTTTGAAACACTTGTTTTAAGAGGGTTTAAGTACTTTTCAAGATAATTATGTATCATTTAATACTATTTAAGATAATTCCGATCAAATCAAGCAACATAATTTTATAATGTACGTAAGTATTATTTATTACAAAGTTATATAAACAAGGCTATCATAGATTCATACACAATAAAATAACCGGATTAAGAAACTCAAATTAAGAAAACAATACTATATAAAAATTACATTTAATTTAATGGCTCGTAAAAATTCGATGTAAACGGATTCAAAATTACTTATTAATAACATACTACACCATACCATCAGCTGTTAACCAATATAAGCAAAAGAAAACATGCGTATATGAAGAAAATATTTTGTGAAGAAAATAGAATGCTAGAATTAGAGCTTTCTGATACAATAAAGTCTGATGATGACTACATTGATGCCGTATCTAAAATGATTACTATGGTATCAAAAAAGGAAACAAAAAATATTTTAATAGATCGTAGAGAGCTTAGTTATATTGCAAATGAAAGCGTACATAACTGGATATCTACCTATGTTATTCCATTTCTTGAAGCGTCTGGCATAAAGAAAATAGGATTTTGCGTTAATAAAAATCACATACTTAAAACAACGAAAAAAAGTAATCACTCATTATCAATACATGTTTCGAGTGATATAGAGAAATTAAGAGAATTATTAAAGAAATAAAAAAAATACACACTTTTTAAAGCGTACCGCATTTGCATGAATTTTTATGTCCTCGTATTCTTTCATTTACGAGCGATTCCATTCTTTCTCTTAAGGGATGGCTTGATATGGTTTGCAGTACTTCATCAGCAAAGGCAAACATTAAAAGGGTTTGCGCCTCATCTTTGCCTATTCCACGTGATTTTAAATAGTACAAAGCATTTTCGTCTACTTTACCAAATGTAGCGCCATGACTACATTTAACATCATCGGCATAAATTTCAAGCTGAGGTTTTGTATTTGCTTTGGCCTCGTTACTTAATAAAAGATTACGATTTGATTGATATGCATTAGTTTTTTGGGCATCTTTAGCGACCAGTATTTTGCCATTAAAACTAAGTTCTGAATGGCCATCAAGCAATCCTTTGTATAATTGGGTACTTTCACCATTCGGTTTCAAATGATTGAGCAACACATAATGGTCAACATACTGCTGATTTGCAGTAATTGCAAGTCCATAGCAGTTCATTTTAGCATGTAAGCCATTTAAATTTGCCTCTAAATTTGAACGTGTAAAACCTGCATTTAATACTAAACTATGATGGTTTGCAACAGCATTATCGGCAATATTTATAAAGGTATGACTAAAGCGACTTGTTTGTTCATGCATATTTTGAAGGTGTGTAATATTTAGATGCGCACTTTCTCCAACAAATATTTCAGCAGCTGAGCTAATTAAATAATTTTGATCTTTCATACTATGATCACAAATTATTATATCAGCTGAACTTTTTTTACCAATTACAATAAGATGTCTTACAGCAGTGCTTATCGTTCTCTCATCATTAACAACTGAAATAATTTGTATAGGGCGAGTCATTTTAACGCCATCAGGGATATAAATAAAAATACCATCATTATAAAGAAGGCTATTCATTGCAAGTAAGCCCTCTTCGTTGCTACCTGTAATTTTAGAAAAATGTTCGTTAAAAATCTGCGGATAGGCTGAAGCCCCTTCAACTAAACTACCTGCAAAAAAAGATCCTATACGGGCAATATCATTAAAAAATGGACGCTGAAATGTACCATTAACAAGATACAAGTCAACAGCATCGAGGTGCGTAACATCGCAACGAAAGTCCTTACCTGTATGTCGTTCAGAGATTATTAATGGGGCATTGAAATGTTTCTTTAATATAGATGGGATCTGTGCATATTTATATTTCTCACTTTTATTAGCTGGTAAGCCATTCGTATGAAGTGCTTCAATTGCAAGTTTTTTATGCTCTTGTAATTTTGTCGTTAAACCTTTAAGAGTTGTTGGAACAATGTTTTCAAGCCCTCGAACTACTATTTCATTAATATTTTCTATGTTTGTTGACATGATATTCGTGTTTTCATTTTGCTGTAGCCTATTAATGCTAGTTCTTAAATTAATAATAGATTTCCTCTATGATGAAGAAATAATTATCAAACATTCACTAATGGCTCATCTTTTATAATCCAATCGTATCCTTTCTTTTCGAGCTCAAAAGCCAATTCCTTAGTACCCGATTTTACTATGCGACCATTATATAAAACGTGAACAAAGTCAGGTACTATGTAATCTAAAAGTCGCTGATAGTGTGTTATTACTATGATTGCGTTATCTTTGTTTTTTAATTTATTTACACCATTTGCAACAATACGTAATGCATCAATATCAAGCCCGCTATCAGTTTCATCAAGAATAGCTAAAGAAGGTTCGAGCATGGCCATTTGAAATATTTCATTTTTCTTTTTCTCCCCACCCGAAAAACCCTCATTAACGGATCTATTTGTTAGTTGTGAATCAATTCCTACCAGTTCTTTTTTTTCTTTCATTCGTTTAAGAAAATCGGTTGGACTCATCTCAGATTGTCCGTGGTATTTCATTTTCGCATTTAATGCGGCGCGCAAAAAATTTGTAATGGTGAGACCAGGAATCTCAACCGGATATTGAAAACTCAAAAATAATCCTTCACGAGCGCGATCTTCTGCAGATAATTCAAACAAATTTTTGTTATTAAAAATAACATTCCCATCAGAAATTCGAATATCTTCTCGGCCCGTTAATGCTGCAGCCAAAGTACTTTTGCCTGATCCATTGGGACCCATAATAGCATGAATTTCGCCTGCCTTTACCTTCAGATTTATTCCTTTTAAAATTTCTTTTTCTCCTATTGCCGCGTGAAGGTTGCTTATTTGTAACATAATAATTAAATTTAAATTTTTTGCGTACTGATTCTTATGATATTTTTTTTTTAATACCCCACATTCTTTTCTCTTATCAAGATAAACAATTATGTGAAATGACTCTCTATTCATTGTATTCAGTGTATTTATAAAGGTAGTATTTTTTTTCTGTTTTTTTGCGTTTGTATTATTAATTTGATAGCCAAATAAAATTTAATGATAATACTGTTTTTTATCATCCTTTTATTGTGCCTTGTGTCAATTTAACGTCAAAAGCTTTTAGACTAAATACGAATGAATAAGTACTGAATTGCCTATTGTAAATGCCTTTTAGGCCTCCATAATAAAACGAGTAAATTTTTTTCATGTTTTTTTCTAAATTATTTTGATATTTACACAACAATTTTTTAGTAATTTCGTTTAAATTATAAATGAAAAAAGGAATCTCCATAGTATTTGCCACGATCATTCTCATTTCGGGTATGCATCTTTCAATCGCAGAACATTTTTGTGGCGGTAATAAAGTTGCCGTGAAATGGTCTTTTTATGGCGAAAAAGCTGGCTGTGGCATGGAGAAAAATCAAAATACTTGTCCAGTCAGTAATGGTATTTCTTCTAACTGCTGTAAAAATGAAATTGCTTATTTTTCAGTTGATAGCAATTACAACCTTGCAGTCTTTCAAATTAACGATATAACTAAAAAAATAGTACAGGTTTTTACTGCTCCTGTAAACCTGTTTCCTTATTCTTATATAGCTTCTCTTTCTTCTTTCGCAAAAGTCAGTCCACCTGACAAGCCTTGGGCCAATGCTGTGAGCTTGGCCTACATTTGTGTTTTCCGTATTTGATTCATTTTACCTTTCTCTTTATAGCAGGAGAGTTGTATCAACTCACGTGCTATAATATTTCTATTCCAATTTTTATAGTATTTAATTCATACAACAATGAAAACAATAAAATTCATTATTGCTGCCGTATTAACTATGGTTATGGGCGCAACTTCTTATGCTCAAATGCATGATATGTCTAAGATGGCTGCCACTAAAACTGAAACAATAAAAGTTTGGGGCAATTGTAGCCTTTGCAAAACACGTATTGAAAAAGCTGCCAAAATAGAAGGTGTATCAAAAGCCGATTGGAACATAGACAACAAAATGTTAAGCTTAGTGTACGACCCTGCAAAAGTAAATAGCGATGATGTACAAAAAAAGATTGCTATCGTAGGACACGATACCGAGAAGTTTAAAGCCGATGATAAAGCTTACATGGCTTTACATGGTTGCTGTCAATATGAAAGAAAAAAATAATAGGTGAATCTAAGAGTCAGTAGGTGGTATGAATTTAAATTATCCCGACTGACTCTTTCGATAAATATTTACAGATTATGTTTAACCGACTTGTAAAATATTTTCTCGAAAACCGATTGGTTACGTTTATATTTCTCATATCCTTTGTGGTTTTTGGAATTATATATTCACCGTTTAATTGGAGTACCGGAGTATTGCCCCGTGACCCCATACCTGTTGATGCTATACCCGATATTGGCGATAACCAACAGATTGTGGCAACCGAGTGGATGGGGCGTTCGCCTAAAGATATTCAAGACCAAATAACCTACCCTTTAACAACAGCTTTACTTGGCATTCCAGGCGTTAAAACAGTGCGTAGCACTTCCATGTTTGGCATGTCTTTTATCTATATTATTTTCAAAGATAATATTGAATTTTATTGGAGCCGTTCACGAATACTTGAAAAGCTTTATTCTCTACCAACAGGAACATTGCCAGCCGGAGTTACGCCCACGTTAGGACCTGATGCAACAGCTTTGGGGCAAATATTCTGGTACACCCTCGAAGGGCGTGACCCAAAAACAGGCAACCCAAACGGCGGTTGGAATCCACAGGAATTACGCACCTTTCAGGATTTTTATGTTAAATACGGACTTTCAACTGCCGAGGGCGTTTCAGAAGTAGCTTCAGTCGGTGGTTTTATTAAAGAATATCAAGTTGATATTATCCCCGAAGCCCTCAAAGCGTATTCTGTTTCAGTAATGGACGTAATGAATGCTGTTCGCAAAAGCAATCTCGATATTGGAGCTGAAACCGTTGAACTCAACAATGTAGAATACATTATCAGAGGCTTAGGCTATGTCAAAAATCTCGATGACCTCGAAAAATCTGTCGTTGCAGTACGCAACAACGTTCCCGTACGCATTAAGGACCTTGCCCATACTTCGTTTGGCCCTGCTACTCGCAGGGGTGGGCTTGACAAAGCAGGTTCAGAAGCTGTAGGAGGTGTGGTAGTTGCCCGATATGGCTCAAACCCTATGGAGGTTATTGGCAATGTGAAAGACAAAATAAAAGAACTGGAAGCTGGCTTACCGCAAAAAACCTTGCCCGATGGTTCTGTGTCAAAAGTCACTGTTGTTCCATTCTACGACAGGACAGGTTTGATTAAAGAAACCATAGGCACACTTGAATCAGCACTATCACACGAAATACTTATTAGTATTATTGTAATTATTATACTGGTACTTAATCTCAGGGCTTCGGTTATTATTGCGGGATTATTACCCATAGGAGTGTTAATGACTTTCATATTAATGCACTTCTTTGGTGTTGATGCAAATATTGTAGCTCTTTCTGGTATTGCTATTGCCATTGGTGTAATGGTGGATATTGGCATTGTGGACTTAGAAAATATCTTGCGACATTTGGAAATGCCCGAAAACCAAGGCATACGTGGCAAAAAACTCATGAATGTAATTTACCTTGCTACTACCGAGGTTCGAGCTGCCGTTGTTACTTCAATAGCCACAACCATTGTCAGTTTTTTGCCTGTGTTTGCCTTGGAGGCTGCTGAAGGCAAATTATTTCACCCATTGGCTTATACAAAAACTTTTGCTTTACTATCTGCCTTTATTTTAGGTATTGTAGTATTACCAACACTTGTACATATATTCTTTAATATTCGTTTCGATACAAAGAAAATCCGTAAAGTATGTAACGGAATTCTTATTGCAGTTGGTTTATTGTTCATCATTATTTGGCATAGTTGGCCAGCATTGGCTTTAATAGGAGTTGGTATCAACAATTTGCTTGACTACCGCTGGACTACAAAACGCAAAGAGTTTGCAAACTATATCAACATTGCCATTACGGTATTGATGGCTCTTTATTACCTTTCTATAGAATGGTTGCCATTGGGGGCACACAACAGCACGTTTGTAAACTTCCTTTTTGTAACAGGCATTATTGCTGTTATCCTTGCAGTTTTAATGTTAATGGTACATTTCTACGAACCCATAATTCGCTGGAGTTTACGCAATAAATGGAAATTTCTTTTACTCCCTGCATTTACTTTGTTTTTCGGAATACTGGTTTGGCAGGGCTTCGATAAGATATTTGGCTTTGCTGCCTCTGGTTTTGAAAAAGTAGGATGGAACACCTTCCGGCAATCAAACGTTTGGCATGCCTCTGTAAAAGCTTTTCCGGGTACAGGCAAAGAGTTTATGCCATCACTCAACGAAGGTTCTTTTTTGCTTATGCCTACAAGTATGCCTCATTCAAGCATCGAAAAAAATCTTCAATATATTGAAACACTAGACAAACGACTTTCTGCAATTCCTGAAGTAGAGGTTGCCGTGGGCAAGTGGGGGCGTGTAAATTCAGCCCTTGACCCTGCACCTGTGCAAATGTTTGAAAACACGATTAATTACCGGTCAGAATATATTTTAGATGAAAACGGTCATCGTATGCGATTTAAAGTGGACAAAGACGGTAATTATATATTCAAAAAAGGCACTACATACAATCCCGAAAAACAAACGTTTAGGGCTGTTCATGCCGATAGTCTTGTTCCCGATTCCAAAGGCGAATATTTCCGCCAGTGGAGACCACAAATTAAAAAGCCCCTCGATATTTGGAACGAAATTGTAAAAGTTACCAATATTCCAGGCTTAACCTCTGCACCCATGTTGCAACCTATCGAAACCCGCTTAGTAATGCTTTCAACTGGTATGCGTGCGCCAATGGGCTTAAAAGTGTACGGTCCCGATTTAGATGCTATTGAAAAGGCTGGAATGCAATTTGAAAAAGCCCTTAAAGATGTCCCTTTAGTGAAAGCATCCGCCGTATTTTACGACCGTACCGTGAGTGCACCTTACATTGAGATTAAGCTCAACCGTGAAGCAATGGCACGCTACGGAATGAGCGTAAGCGATGTTCAGGAAGTATTACAAGTTGCCGTTGGCGGTATGGTGTTGAGCAATTCCGTTGAAGGCCGTGAACGTTTCCCAATGCGGGTACGCTATGCAAGGGAGCTTCGAGACAATCCCGAAGATTTAAAGCGCATCCTTATCCCCGCCATGAATGGCGTACAAATTCCGTTGGCCGAAATAGCCGACATTGATTACACACGAGGTGCACAAATGATTCGTAGCGAAAATACGTTTCTTGTTGGTTATGTAATTTTCGATAAAACAGAAGGCAAAGCCGAAGTTGATGTTGTGGAAGAAACAGCTAAAATTATTCAGAAAAAAATTGACTCAGGTGAAATAGTTCTGCCGGTCGGGGTATCTTACAAATTTGCCGGTAACTACGAACAGCAAATTCGTGCAACCAAAAGGCTGGCAATTGTTATTCCCATCAGTCTTATTATGATATTCTTGTTGCTTTTCTTCCAGTTTCGTACGGTAACAGCCTCACTCATACACTTTTCAGGCGTATTCGTTGCTTTTGCTGGTGGTTTCATTATGTTATGGCTTTACGGTCAGGATTGGTTTATGAATTTCGCCGTAGCCGGAATAAACTTACGAGATATGTTTCAAATGCACCCCATAAACCTGAGTGTGGCCGTGTGGGTCGGGTTCATTGCCCTGTTTGGTATTGCCACTAACGATGGTCTTATTATGGGTACATACATTCATCAAGTATTTGAAGAAAACAAACCATCAACAGTATACGCCGTGCGTGAAGCCGTTGTTATGGCTGGAAAAAAACGTGTTCGTCCTGCTATGATGACAACCGCCGTTGCTGTAATTGCTCTCTTGCCCGTACTTTCTTCCAACGGAAAAGGCTCAGATATTATGATTCCAATGGCTATTCCTATGTTCGGCGGTATGATTATTCAGGTTATGACAATATTTGTTGTACCCTTGTTTCAATCTATGTGGAGGGAAAATGCCATTGGAGAGAAAAGAAATACATTGAAATAAGAAATAATAATATAGGAAATAATTGAGAACAAGGTAATAGATATTACTATGGAAAAGAAAAATATTGGATACCTATTTATTAAAGCTACAGATTCTGTAAGTGCTAATATTGCTGATCAATATAATAGGTATCATTATTTAGATAAGGCAAAATTCTATTATAATGCAAGGGCTTAACAACCTGAAGCAACCGAGCATTGGTTAAAATAATTGTTCCAAAAGATATGGTTGATGAATTTTTAACTATTTCAAAAGATCTACAAATTAAATAGATTCATTAAAACTACAAATGATGAAAACGATAAATAGTTGTAAAATATACTTAATTCTTATATCATATTTCTATCTATTTCAAAGTATGGTATTGTTTTCTCAAACTGATTCCTTAACAAGCTATATTCAAATTGCAGCCAAAAACAATCCAATTGTTTTGCAAAAATACGCTGAGTATCAGGCAGCTTTACAGAAAGTACCACAGGTGGGCAGTTTGCCCGACCCCGAAATTAGTTTAGGCATATTTATTCAACCAATGGAGTTAATAAGTGGCAATCAGGTAGCCGATATTCGTTTAATGCAAATGTTTCCGTGGTTTGGAGTATTAAAGAATGCAAAGGACGAAATGGGTTTAATGGCAAAAGCCAAATACGATTTGTTCCGTTATACTAAATTGCAGGTGTATTATGATGTGCAACGTACTTGGTTCGAAATGTATAAGGTGCAACAAAATATTCGTATTTCCGAAAAAAATATTGAAATACTCCGCTCCCTCGAAAGACTTACATTGGTTAAATTTAAGGCCGGTACTTCTGGAAACACCAATTCCATAACAACTGGCACTAATATGTCAAATAACACCGCTCAAAATAATTCTTCCGGTTCATTGGGCATGAATACAATGGGTGGAAATTCTAGCAATAACCAGTCAAATATTCAATCGTCAATGGGCTCACAGTATGGAGGTTCTGGATTAGCTGATTTATACCTCATTCAAATTGAAATTGGCGAACTCGAAAATAATAATGCTTTGCTCAAAAATCAACAAAATACGATTATTGCAAGGTTCAACAGCTATTTAAATCGTCCTGTAAAATCGGTTATTACCATCGCCGACACTTTAAAATCTGATACACTCAACGTATCTCTTTTATCTGTTTCCGATAGTATATTGGCCAACAATCCCATGCTGGGTATGTTGCAATTCGAACAACAATCATTAGAAGCCCGAAAACAAATGCTTACACGAATGGCTTACCCAATGGTGGGTATAGGTGTTAATTATTCAGTAATCAACAATAGAGATATGTCCACATCGAGCATGAATGGCACTGATATGATTATGCCAATGGTTACGCTTACACTTCCTATCTATCGTAAGAAATACAATGCTATGCAAACCGAAGCAAACATGTTGAAATTGGCAACCGAGCAAGGCTATAAAGCATTTACCTATTCATTACAAACCGAATATTACGAAGCGTTGCAATTATATCAGGATGCAGGGCGAAGAATTAAACTCTATAAAAATCAAAGCCTTTTGGCTAATAAATCGCTTGATATTATGATAAAAAGCTATTCAGCTTCCAGTGTAGGATTAACGGATTTATTACGAAATCGTCAGCAGCTATTAGATTACGAAATCAAACAAATCGAAGCAGTTACCGATTACAACACAGCAATAGCATGGTTAAAACGATTAATGGCAAATACTCAAATTCAATAAACAAAATAAAATTTACGATATGAAACGAGCATGTTCGTTAAACACAAACAAGAATGAAAATTCACATGCAAGTTCCATTCGAGCTTTAAAAAAATATTAAACTATATTATCATGAAAAAGATATTATTAAACAAATATGTGTTATACAGCCTTTTTACCCTTGGTGGCTTGTTTCTAGGATGGTTATTATTCCATTCATCGCATAAATCAGTAATAAGTACAAATACAACAGTTCAAAAGGGAAAAGCAACTATCTGGACATGTGCCATGCACCCGCAAATTCGTTTGGACAAACAGGGCAAATGCCCAATTTGCGCAATGGAATTAATACCCCTTGCACAAAACGATGCATCTGTTGATGCCGACGCAATACATTTAACCAAAGAGGCCGCAGAGCTTGCCAACGTGCTTACATCGGTTGTTACAAAACAGAAACCAATCAAAGAAGTACGACTGTACGGTAAAATTCAGGCTGATGAACGCTTGTTGCAAAGTCAGGTTGCACACATAGCTGGTCGAATAGAAAAACTACTTGTAAGCTTTACTGGCGAACGCGTTCGCAAGGGTCAAACACTGGCACTTATCTATTCGCCCGATCTAGTTACTGCACAACAAGAGTTATTAGAAACCGTTAAAACCAAGCAAACACAGCCCGAAATTTACGAAGCTTCTAAAGAAAAATTGCTTCAATGGAAACTCACCGAATCGCAAATTGCAAATATTGAGAGTTCAGGCACGGTACAAAATAATTTTGAAGTCGTTTCAAACACTACGGGCATTGTAATAGCAAGGCGTATTAACAATGGCGACCATATATCGCAGGGTACCATTTTATACGATATTGCCGATCTTTCAAACGTTTGGGCTATGTTCGATGCTTACGAAGGCGACCTGCCTTTTTTAAACGAAGGCGACAAACTCAGCTTTGAAGTGCATTCAATACCCGGCAAAACTTTTACAGCTAACATTATCTTTATCGAACCTGTTATTGACCCTGTTACTCGTGTTTCAAAAGTTAGGGTAGAAATTAATAATAAATCGGGTAAATTAAAACCCGAAATGTTTGCCAAAGGTATTGTAAAAGCTAATCTTACAGAATACAGTAACAAATTGGTCATTCCACGTTCAGCAGTATTATGGACAGGCAAACGTTCTATTGTGTATGTAAAACAAACTGGCACAGACGAACCCATTTTCAAAATACGTGAAATAGAACTTGGCCCTATGCTGGGCAGTAGTTATGTAGTTGAAAACGGCCTAAACGAAGGTGAAGAAATAGTTACACAAGGTACATTTAGCGTTGATGCTTCCGCCCAACTTGAAGGTAAACCAAGTATGATGAATAAGGATGGTGGTACGATTTCAACAGATCATAATAAGGGCGAAATGCAGAAAAACGATAATCAGGATGACAATGCAGAACATTCAGGGCATGATATGAAAATAATGATACAACACGAAATATTTATGGTTTCAGGCAATTGCGACCAATGCAAAGACCGTATTGAAAAAGCAGCAAAATCCGTGCATGGTGTTAATTTAGCCGTTTGGAACACCAAAACAAAAGAAATTCATGTAGAATTCAACAACATGGATACTAGCCTTGATACTATTAAAAAAGCCATTGCCAATGTTGGACACGACACTGAAAAATTTAATGCCGATAATGAGGTATACTCAAATTTACCTGCTTGTTGCAAGTACAAATAATAATGACTTGCCATTTAACGCAAGAACATTGCCATAGCCAACGTCTTACTGTCTCGCTTACTTCAGTGTACTTGGCTCATCGCAAACCACTCCTGTTTAATAATCGGGACAAGCTTTTCGAATTATTAATGCTTCAGACATGAAGGAACTTGCACCCTCTGAACTGCTATTCATTTTAATATGTAAAATAAATTCATATATTTACCATTCAAAATGCACCACAGCGCCTATAAGTAATTGCCGATTCAGTGGTTAAATGAGGCTTTGTGCACGTATTATGTTTTGTGGTAGCAGAAAATTTTTTGCTTCGATATTGCCATCTTATTATAACTGCATAAGTTTAGGTGCAAGTTCAAAATCTCGACTAATTAGGAATATCTCACTAGCAGTACTATAATTGATTTTAGTATAAATTTGCTAAACAACAATAAATTATGAATAAGATAATAATAGATAGGATAGATGATATCAAATCTGATTCAATATCTACGGATGATTTACTCTGAAATTAATTCTATCGGAAAAATATGAAGACAAGGAATAAAATAACACCGTTTGCCGCTCAGCTTTTGAAGAATCATGCAGCAGCAAATGTGATAATCAAATAAAATCATTATATTATTGAATCATAATTCAGACTAACAACAAATGAGATTAATAGCGTTGATTTCCATATTTTTTCTGAATTTAAAAATATCCGTGGGGCAAAATATAGGTACAGAAGAAAAGATTATACCAATGAACAGAGATGTAAACTGATAGGAAAGTGCTTCATAATTCCGCAAGACACCTTAGTGTGGCGAGAAGCAGAAAATCTGCTTCTTGTAGTTCTGCATGCTGTAATCGAGATGGTGGATACATTTGTACGTTGACCGCAGACTGCAACTACGAGATAAAAATTATCATACCTTTGGATGTATAATTACAGTGTGCCAGAATAGATAACAGTAAAATAATGAGTAGTGCAAAATATCCATCCGTTTTTTTTACTAACGCGAAGTGCGCGCTGTTTGGGACGAACAAAATGCCATGTGGTGGTTTAGTGTGTTGGATATTGTAGCTTTGCTTACCAACCAAGACAACTACACCAAAACCTGCAACTATTGGAAATATCTTAAAGCCAAATTGAAAAAAGAAAACAGACAAGTGGTTAGTGCTACTGCCCAGTTAAAATTTCTTGCCCCTGACGGTAGAAAGCGTTTAGCCGACATGTTGGATTACACCAGTATTATTGCCTTAGATGAGTCTAAACCATTTCATAATAGGATTTGTTCATATTTAAATAACAAAGTTATGTCAATTAAAGGATTTAATGAGTTGGCTTTTATAATGGATTATGGAGAATCTGATTCTGTAATTTTATATAAGGAGTTGCATGCTGATTTTTTATTGATTGATGAGAAAAAAGCAAGGATTATTGCTGAGATTTTTGGTATTAATTGTATCGGCAAATTAGAATTGCTTGCAATATCTAAAGACAAGGGTTTCATAAAAGACTTAAAACCTTTGTTTGAAATGTTTCTAGAGAATCATAGATACTACTCAATAGATTTATTAAATTCCCTTTTGACTCAAAAAGACGAAAATATAATAAGAAACAAGGCCTAATAACATTACATACAATGGAGATTCAGAGGTTTTCGAGCAGTATCACCCGCATTAAATTTTGCATCGGTTGATAGTATCATCCCACGAAATCCATTACTGGGTATAGCAATCAAGCGTTATAGGGTAAAAAGAAACCAAGAACCAATAATAAAACTGAGTGATGGAAAAGAAGTTCAAAATAGGCTATTCAGAAATTAGTGGAATTATCATCAGAAAAAATATAAAGTGTTAATATTGTTTTTATGGAAGTATTAATATTAATAGGTGCTTTTCAATCTGCTTTTTTTGCTATTTTAGTTCTTTCCAAAAAAAGGAAATCTATATCTGACAAAATATTAGCACTCTGGCTTTCATTTTTTGCAGTTCACTTAGCTTTTGTTTATTACTCATTCCAGTCTGGCTATGTTTTTTACATCGAATATGGTCATATCCCTTCAGGTGTATTAGTTGTATATTATTCTATAATGTATGTCTATACTGAATCACTAAGCACTAAAGAGAATGTTTTTAAAGCTAAGTGGTTACTTCATCTTATCCCTACAGCTATTATTTATATCAGTATTATTCCTTTGGCACAACTTCCATATAACGAAAAGGTTAATTTAGTTACTCACGTATCAACAAATCCTTATCAAAGTTTCGTTTTTGGGATCGCTATATTATTTTCAACAATATACTTAGTAGCAACATTAAGACTTTTGAAAAATCATAAAGTTTCTATTCGGAAAATATTTTCTTATGAAGAAAACATCAGCTTAAATTGGTTGAGAATATTAACTTTCCTATTAGTCCTTTTATGGGTTGTTATTTCAAGCCTAGTTGCTTATGTTTATTATCTTGACGCAACTACATCCAATGATATGCTCCCTGAAGATCATATGATGCTTGACATGCAAGGACAGTCTGCTTTTGTGGCATTTGTCTTTTTGTTAGGTTTTTTTGGCATAAGACAACAAGTTATTTATTCAATTCCTTTGGAGAAAAAAGAAGTTCTGACAATAGAGCCTGATACTAATTCAGCAAGTAATCGTTATGAAAAATCTGGTCTTAAAAAAGATGATTCTGCAAGCCATTTAAAAGCGTTATTACTCTATATGGAGGAAGAAAAACCTTATCTAAATGGTAAACTTTCATTAAAAGAAGTTGCCGAGAAAATGAATATTTCAACGAATCATCTTTCTCAAGTAATTAATGAAAATTTGAAGAAATATTTCTTTGACTTTGTGAACGGTTATAGAGTGGATTTAGCAAAACAAAAAATGAGCAACCCTTCAAATAAAAAATACACCATACTTTCGTTGGCGTATGATTGTGGCTTTAATTCTAAGAGTAGTTTTAATTCTATCTTTAAAAAATACGAAGGTTTAACCCCAACTGAATTTCGTAATAAAGTTTAGCCCGTAGTCATTTTTAGGTAAAAATCGAATTTCAAGATAGAATTAATGTCTTTTTTTACACTTTTTTTTCGAATTTTCAATTTAATAGAAAAATATATTATTTAGATAGTTGCGAGCCCTTCCCTATAAGGTTGGACAATGAAGTTTCTTAAGCCTATACGCTTGGGCATTTAATCTATTTTGTATTTGTTTCTTTGCAACATAACATAATTAAAAACAACAGTATGATTGCAATAAATAGTGAAAACAAAATGAAACAGCTGAAGAAAATATCGTGTCTCGTGATTTTAATTTTAACATACACGGCTGTTACTGCCCAGTCAAATGACACCCTATTCAACCGTCATTCTTTCCAATTCAATGTGGCCGGATTGGGTTTCGAGAGATGGGGTATGTCTTATGAACTGCGTATGACTCCCCGACACGCCCTATTTGTAATGGGAGGAGGTTCATTTCCATTCATCTCTGAGGAGAAAGAATATGGTGTTGGACTCCATTATAAATATTTTTTACGACCTGTCGAGGACGCCAAGTTTATGTGGCTATTTAAATCTGCATACAGAAATAGTTTTGTAGATCTCAATGCTAGGTATATGAACCTTGACGGGATTCACTATGGTGCCGAATACCTGTTTGAGTCATTTGTTATAGGTGCAGGCCTGGGGCAAACTTATGTGTGGAATTCAGGGTTCACTATCAGTTATTGGTTGGGTTACGGCCCCCCTTTTAATAGTGAATACGAATGGAAGGATGCTGTGCCTGCAAACGGAGATTCTTGGGCCAAGATGTACACGTGGGGATCTGGTTTGGATTTCGGCTTGTCTCTTGGATACTCTTTCGGTGGCCGCAAAAATTTATAAACAATTGGACGATTTTCTTCTATTCGTATCGATTGGACTACCTAATAAATTTGTTTCTTGTTTTCATATAACATATTATTAACTTGTCCATATAGCAGGACAAACAACACCCTACTATCGAGTAAACGGCTTCGCCAGAAAACCCTGACTCTATCCGTCTCTCACACTCCTCCAAAGCGGACACATAACGTTCTCATATACATCGGTTCATAAGATGTAGAGCAATTTTAATGTTACAAATCAGCATTAATTATTTTCCATTCAAGCTTTTTCTACGCCGCGGCGGACCAAATACAATAAAGCTTTCAATTACGCACCCAAAAATGAGATCTTTGAGTTTACCGTAAATACTAGACAAACGAAAGTAGTTAAGCTAAATTTCTTTTAGTAGTTAAATACGTTTACCATTTATAAATATTTTATATAAACCCCAAATTACTTACGGATTTAAGGCAATTCTAAATAAAACTTGGGCGAAGTAGTTATCAGAAAGAGGAAAATATTCTAAACGGATGCCAGTATTAAAAGGAAAAATGAAATTTAAAAGATGATAATCGGCTGTTACGTCAATACCTGCTATTTGTTTGTATCTAATAGGTTTGTACATAATAGGTTTGTAGCCATAATAGTTGCCATTATAATATATTTTGTTGAAATTGTTTAGTTCAAAAAATAAATTTGCCTGAACACGTTTTATATAAAACCACGAGCGAAAATTAAGATCAGGATAAAAGAGAGGCATAAAATAATCGGCAGCAAAACAAGATATCTTATCAAAGAAAAAATCTTGAAAATGAATAGTTCTAGACACTTGTAGCGTATTGTAAACAATTGATTTTCCGTATTGCGTTTGCCAGGCTCCACGTAATGCGAATGTATGATGGCGACCAATACCGGGTAAATACAAATTAATATCAGCAATAAAAGTTGAATTTTTCACGCTACTATTAAACGCATTATGTAAAAAACTAATATCAATCACTTGTCCAAAGCGCGGTTTAATATCGCGATACGAGTATTTTAAATAATTGCTAAAGTACAATTGATAACGTAAATAATTAAAATGAGGTGTTTTCGTACTTTTATCATTGAACCTGCTACTATTACTTAGTCTGGTATGTAAAATTGGAATAAATGTTCGGAAGTATTTATTCTTCTTAAAGTTTAATGGTTGATATATACGCGTGTAAAATGCATCTGAAAAAGTATTCGATTCGGTATTAAATTCAATAACTGGATAGAGACCGCTCATCGTATATTTTGTATTCAAACTTACTAATCTATTTTTGTAAGCCAGTGCTATAGAACCCGTTGAAGAGCCCAGCGTATTTTGAGTAAGAAAGGTAATACCGGGAAACAATAAAGGATTATTTACTGAAGTAAAATCGTAATTATAATAAAATGGCGACCAGCTATGAAAGTGCAATAAATGAGGAAATCGTTTATAAGACCTATCTATAAAAGTGTCCTGAGGAATGTTTTCATGTTTTAAAACAAAATTCTCCTGTTTTGCTATCGTATTCGATAATTGAAGCGAATAGTTTTTGACTCTCGGCAACTCAATCCAAGAATTCGTATCTATTATCAATTTCGCAACATTGTATCCTTTTACACTATAGTCAGCAAATAACAATATTTTTCCATCTGGCGAAACCGTCGGATCAGAGGCGCCATATTTAGCATTGGTAATACACCAAATATTTTTTGTAAGCGTATCAATAGCGTAAATATTATCAATGCCAGAGTAATCAGCTTTATAAAGAATATAGTTTTTATAATATATGGGAAAAGACACGTCATTTAATGATGGCTCAATAACCGCCTTTAGGGTGTTCGAATGTATGTTGTATTGAAAAATACCTTTCCCCGATGCTAAAACTGCAGTAAATATAATGGATGTTGATGATTTGTTCCAGGAAGGTAATTGTAAAACGGTATCATAACCAAACAATTTTTTGCTAAGTATTGTTCCATTATCAGCATTAAGAATAACTATTGCACAACGGTTTGAAATATCAATTTCAATAGCTGCAACGTACTTCCCCGACGAATCAATTGCCGGAGCAAAATAACGACTACGTTTACTAATTTCTTTTGTTTTACCCGATTGAATGTCAAGCATGCGTATGGCATAAAAATTTTGTTCTTCCCATCGTAGGTCATATTGATATTCGCACCAAACAAGTTTTCCGGCAGCATACGAAATACAGGTACGGTCAAAACTGCCTGGTGTAAAGAGCCTTTTTTCGTTACCTAAGGAGTCAATAACAATAAAACGATCAATGTCGTCTATATTACTTTTGAATGCCAGCGTATGCGAATTATCGAGGTATTGAGGGAAACGTAGGGTGGTATAATATTTTTTAGGGTTTGTGTTAAGCGATATATATTTTTCGGGATGAACAGAGTCGTTTTGAATATTCCATTTTATTTTTAAACTATCAAATGCTTCTAGGTAAAAGCTACGTTTAGTATGGCCCATATTGTGAATCATTGATAGCGTAAAAGGGCTAGCAATAAAAGGGGCACGAGCCACATTGCGGAGTGGTTTTTCCCAAATTAAATTCCCATATTTAATGCGGCCATACGACACCATTTGGTAACCATACTCATAATAATCAGGCACAAAATCGCGATATGAGCCTAAAAGTGTTTTTGGGTATGAATACTGTGTGTTTTTTTCAAGGGTAATTGCACGAAGTCTCATCTCAAACGAAGGCATTCTGCCTCGCCCAGTTGTTGAAAAGGCTGTTTCTGTATAAACTGCATCGCCTTCAAAAAACCATTGAGGTACCATTCCAGCGAGTGATCCTACTCCTTGCTCTCCAAAGATTAGAGATAGTATATGACCAAAACTTGAATTTAATTTATCAATTTGAACTACATGTCTTAATTCATGCAAAGCAATTTGTTCAGTCCATAGTTGTGGATACATATCTTGCGGAGGCGTTGTGTAAATCTCCATTCGTTTGGGAGCCCATACCACGTAAGCATTTGATTTTAAAGAACGGTTGTGAAGCAGAATGGATATATTACGCGGCTCATGTTTTAATGATTTCGCCATGGGTCCGTAAACATATTCCAAAGTATTGGCTAAATGTTGAGCATCACGACTAATCTCTGATGGATAAATAATACGGAAGTGTGGACTTGTTATCTGACGCCATTTTATTGATGCAGGGTCTTGGCCCGTTTCATAGAATTGGGCTAAAAGATTTGGAGTAGCAAATATTAAAATGAAAAGGCAATATTGCAAAAATCGTTTCAAATGCTTTATGTATAGTAAAGTAAAGGTAGCAAAAGAAATTAAAAAACTGTATTATTCGGTATTGAAACAAAAAAACCGAGATCACTTTTAGTAATCTCGGCTCTTTCAACATAATTATTCCTATTTATTTAAAATAACTTTTATGCGTATATCTTTTTTATACGCTTCAAAAACAAATGTATTATCAGCAACCGAAACCATTCTGGTAGTTTTAAACTGATAAATAGCAATTTCATTTATATTTCGAGTATCTAATAAAGTTATTTTCTTAACACTTCCTTTTTATCTTCAATTAAATATGTGGTTAAAAACGCTCCTGCTCCATCATTGTGCATATAAGGTCTTTTGTTATCTGGCAAACTCATGTTTTTTTCGTTATCAAGAAAAACTAAATAGTGACCATCGTTGCAACTCATGTATTTGTATGACATTCCACCTTGGCCAGCAGTTCCAACTTGTTTTTTAGGAAGTTTTTGCATCCACACTAATTTCCCGTTTTCATCAAGTTTAGTAATAAGCTGAAATAAATCATTGACTTGAACACCTTTCGATCATCCAACTTGACCACCCCCTTTACTCGCTTATACCATAATGATTTAATCTTTAGTCAAATCTGAAAATATATATTTATAGGAACAAATGGATTTGACATCATACAGAGTTAAAGCCATCACTTGCTCTTCAATAAATGTACTTATTTCTTTTAGGTTTTTAAATAAGCGGTTTGTGAATGTTCTTTTAATTTTTGCCCTCATTTTTTCTGCTGAATTTAGTTCTGTACTATATGGAGGGAGGAAAATGAGTATGATATTTCCCAGCACTTTTAGTTTTTTCGCTTTATGGAAAGCCCCATTATCAAGAAACATTATTTTTAAATCATCTGGATTTTGTAGTGAAAATTGGGTTAATGGACAAATATGGTGTTTAAAACACTTGAAGGCATTGAAAATGTTATATTTGAGCTAAATGAAAAAATATGAATAAATAAACTGCTTTTATTGTGGGAGTAAAATTGTACGAAAGGATGGTTTCCACAACAATGTTCAACGATATAAATGAGCCGCTTTTGGTAAGCGTTTCCTAGGAGCTCAAAGACCTAAAAAAGAAGATATTTGGAAAGAATATGTTGAAGGCAAGCAAAGCTATTTGCAACTTGCGACTAAATGCCGTTGGAAAACTTTGTCTCGATGGTTGCTCTTTAAAGACAATACACCGAAAAATAGATACGGTTGAAATAGAAGAAAAATCTACGTTTCCATGTGTTGCCAATGTGCTTATGGATACAACCTATTTTGGAAGAAAGTTTTGTGTAATGGTTTTTAAAGACAGTATCACCAGGCAAATCCTTTGTAAACAATATGTTAAACAAGAAACCAACAAATTATATTTGAATGGAGTAGAAGAAATAACAAGAAGAGGTATAAAAATATAAGCCATTATTTGTGATGGTCGTAAAATGCTATTTCAACTTTTTGAAAAGCAAGTTCTTATTCAAATGTGTAATTTCATCAAGTAGCCATTATCAGACGATACTTGACAAAAAATCCTAAAATACAAGCGAGCAAAGAACTTTTGGAACATACATTGTTACAAACAAAAACAGATAAGGAGAGTTTCAAAGGCGGTTTAAATAATTGGTTCATCAAATGGGAATCTTTTTTGAATAAACGAAAGTTTGATGCAAAGGGAAAAAATAGATATGTCCATAGAAAGCTTAGAAGTGCTTATAGAAGGATGAAAACAAACCTTCCATGGTTATTTACATGGTACAATAATATGAGTTTGAAAATACCCAATACAACTAACGCAATAGAAGGTCACTTTGCTGATTTGAAGAACAAATTGCGTAACGATAATGGATTGTCAATGGCAAGAAAAAAAAAGTTTATAGATGAGTTTTTTAAGGCATGAGGGTCTCGAAAAAATATCAATGGGCTACTTTATAAGATAACCCATTGATTTAACATTTTTATAGACCATTAGATGTATCCCTGACAGGTTGCTCTCCAGCAAAACCTGTTTCCGTTTCATCTAATTATGTAAAGATGATAATCTATTGTCAAATTATTCAGCGATATTAAAAATAAACAGCACCACAAATGTCCATTACTCCTTAAAAAACATAAAACACTAAAATAAATAACAAAGACACTCAATATTTTTTTTATTAGAAACATTTCAAGAAAAATTACAATTGAAATGAAAAGCATTGGGTGGTCAATTACATGAGCTTTTCCAGATAGACAATAAACATAAGCTTGTAATTAATAGTGCTTTTATCATAATATTAATCTTTACTTTGTAAATATAGCGGAATATTACTAATAAAAATAAAACTTAAAAAATGCTTTTTATAATATTATGTTTGTTTTAAAAAATGCTTTTTCTTTTTATAGCGAGTGCTTTGAAAAATAAGATATTCTCCTCATTAAGATTGTTCCATTGCATCATTTGTCTGGCGAAAATATCATTGCCATTTTTTCCTGAGATGCTTTTATTTTGTGTCATTCCATGCTCTGTTCCATAATATAAGATTATCGGTTGTTTTAGGGTGAAAATAAAATTTATAGCATTCTTAAATTTGCTTATATCATTACCACATTGCCACATAAAACGCTCCATATCATGATTATCAAGAAAAACTGGCAATAAAAATATTTCAGGATATTTTGAATAATGTTTCTGTAATTCTTCCGATAAATTTTTATGTAAGGGGGGATTCCAACAAAAATGTTCGCGTATTAAACGGTTTGCTCTAAAATCAAGCACTCCATCAAGTTCATCAATATATTCAAGTTGTATAGTATCTTGAGCATTTTTAGTAAGCAACATTTTTAAATTACTTCTTATTTTTAAAGTTCTATATTGTTTAAGGTTTATGCCTTCAATCCATGCTTCACCTATAATAATCGATTTAGGATACGAAGCTTTTATTTCAGTATTAAAACGTTTTAAGTATTTGTGAGAGATTCCTACTACATGATCTATTCGATATCCATCAAGACCCAGTGAAAGCCAGTATTTAGCTACTTTAATAAAGTATGTAGCCGCTTCTTCGTGTTCCAAATTTATTTTAGGCAATTCGCTAAAATGAAGAAAAGATAGATATTTTTTAGGCCATCGTGTAAAATAAAACCATTTCCAATACCTACTATCCTTGTTCTTAATTGCCTCTACAAAAAAAGGATGATGACGAGAGCAGTGATTAGGAACAAAATCGGCAATCACCTTAATATTATAATTATGAGCTGTTTCAATTAAGTTGCATAAATCTTCAGTAGTGCCAAAGTGTTTATCAACGGTTTCATAATTTGTAATATGATATCCATGATAGGATGTATTTTCATAAAAAGGCGAAAGCCATATAATATCAACACCCAGAGAAGCAATGTAAACTATTTTTTCGTTTATCCCTTTTAAATTTCCTCCTATGTAATCATTATGCATCGGATTTCCATGCATATTCCCAGCAAAGCGATCAATGAAAATGTGATATATGATGGAGGATTTTTTCATTTGTATTTTATGAAGTGATCCGACGACGCAGAGTGAGTAGTGATATACGGAGGCCGATTGTTCTATATGTTGTTTGTATTTTTGTTTTTCCATAGGTAATACACCGGTATTCCAAGCACTACAATTCCTAAGCCAGGCCAGGTAAAAAGTGGTTTTTTAATAAGAAGAACAATCATAATAAAAACAGCACTTACTATATATATTATTGGAACATAAGGATATCCCCATACTTTATAAGGTCTCTCAGCATCTGGACGTGTACGTCTAAATTTAATAACCGCAAAACAAGTAAGCACTAAGAAAAGCATGGAGACAAAAATAACATAATCGAGAAGTTGACTATAAGAACCTGAAAGACATAAAAGAAATGACCAAACTCCTTGTAATACAAGTCCTTTAGCAGGAACTCCTTTTTTATTTAAAGTAGCAACCCATTTAAAAAACAAACCATCATTTGCCATTGAGTAATATACTCGTGCACCCGAAAGTATAATTCCATTATTAGCACCAAATGTTGAAATCATAACTACAATGGCCATTATTGCGGCAGCTCCAGCTCCCATCATCGCATACATGGCAGCAGTACCAACACGATCGTTAGCAGCAAATTGAATACCCTGAGCAATAATATTTGTTGATGTGCTATCACCACGCAAGGGCAAACATAATAGAAATACAACATTTGTAAAAAGATAAATAATGGAAACAGTAATGGTACCCAAAATTAAGCTACGAGGAAGATTACGTTTAGGATCAATAACCTCATCAGAAGCAAAGGTTACATTATACCATGAGTCGAGAGCAAACATACTACCAACCATTGATGTAGCCATAGCAATTGCTAATCCAAAACCACTAATCTCACCCCCAACAATATGTGTATCCCATAATATAGATAGGTTTTGTTGCCAGTATCCTTTGCTGCTAGCAAAAATAAAACCGGCAACAATGAAAATAAAGAGTATTGAAACTTTTAGAAATGTGAAAATATTTTGTACCGTTTTCCCTTCTTTAACACCCAAGGTATTGACCCACGTTAATAATATTATAACAAAACAGGCTATAGCATGCACGCTATTTATTTTTATAATTCCAACTTGCAATAAAATATTGTTTTCACTAACAAATGGAATTAGTAAACCGAGATATTTTGCAAAGGCCATGGAAATAGCTGCTATGGTACCCGTTTGAATAACTAAAAAAAGCGCCCACCCGTATAAGAACCCATACAAACTGCCGTATGCTTCGCGTAAATAAACATATTGTCCGCCCACATTGGGCATCATTCCGGCCAATTCGCCATATACTAGTGCGGAGAAAACAGTAAGAATTCCTGAAATAATCCAAGCCAGTAAAAACCAACCTGTCGCGCCTAGCCCACGGGCCATATCCGAACTTACAATAAAAATACCTGATCCAATCATTGATCCAACTACAAGAGCGGTAGAGTCCCAAAGATTAAGGCGGCGTTGAAATGTAGACATAGAATTAGTTGATAGTTAACAGAAGTATTTAACAGAAAATGAGCTGTGAATAAGGTATTTACTGATTGAAATCAAAATTTATTATTAAACGCAATATACATAAATGCTTTTATTTTTTATGATAGTAACAAATCTTATATCAGAAACATGTATGCCTCTTACTACTCGCCAAAGCCTGCAATGAATAGTCAAAGAGATACCATTAAAGAGATATAAAAACAAGTTAAATACCGATTAAGCCTTTGCTTTTTGGCCTTGTAAATAAAGAAAACATCGCTCCTCTAAAAAACTTCAATTTGATAGTTTCTTAATTGTTTATCAACGAGTTTTGAATTTCCAAGAATAGTATCGAGCTTGGTCCAAAATCTTTTACTATGGTCTTTTATTTGAGTATGTGCGAGTTCATGAAGTATAATATAATCAGCCAAATAATCGGGCAAGCGCATTAAATGGAGGTTTAAACTAATACGATTATCAGGGGAACAGCTACCCCATTGGGCAGTAGCATCAGATATTTTAACTGTTTTAAAATCAAAATTAAATTGGGTGGCCAATTCTTTAACACGGCGTGGAAGGTATTCTTTGCCTTCTAGTCGCATAACTTCTTTCATTGCTTTACGAATGGCATCTTGTACTTGTTCGCTTTTTAATTCAAGATGAAAAGGATAAAAAATAGAAACATGCGATGAAGTCACTTGTACTCGAAGATTGGAACGCATTTCAGCAATAATTTTTAATTCACGATATTTGGTTCTAAATATCGTTTTATCATCAAAAATGGTGAGTTTAGTTTTTACCTCATCCATTTTTTTAAGTGTTTCCTTTATCCATTTTGCTTTTTCTTCAGCAAAATCAGAAGCATATTTAAAAGCAACATAATGAGGCATTACTACTCGCACACCTTTAAGCGCCTCTATTTTAATAGTGATACGTTTAGCTGCATGCGATTTTTTTAAAAGCACTTCTCCAATACCTTCAATATAAATTAATTTTTCTGACATTGTTTTTCATGAGTGTATAGTGATCTGGCGTTGCGGAGTGATAAGTAACGAGTAAGAAATCTATTTTATATTGAAATAGGCTTAAAAGTATATTTAAATGTTTCTGAAAGTATTCTTTTATTTAGTCAAAACCATTTTGTGTTTCTTTTTCATTTTAAAAAATATTTTTTCTCTTTCTGGTATTTATTAATAATCGGTATCTCCGCTGGAGCTCTTATATTTGTTGAATAAGCAAAATCATAAATAGGTTCCATATCGTATGAACACAAGTATAGAATGCTTAGACTAAATAAAAAGAAATTTTAGAATCACACTATAGAATAAAAAGAAATCACAGAAATTTAGTATTAATTATTCTCGCGAATATAGATATTTTTGAGTAATTATAAATGTTACATTCATTTTGTATTATTAATAGGCTCTTCGGTAGTATAAACCAAATATACAAAACATAAAATTTTATTTTAGTCCCATATAGCAATATATATATACTAATAACTATCGTTTCAATGCGGTATGAAACAAAAAAACCACGACATAATCGTGGTTTTCCTTTTAATATAAAGACTCTATTTACCCCTAAGTAAAATCGTTTTAGTCTTATTCTTATAACTTAAAGTAGCTTGTGCATCGCATGTTCCATCGCCATAATCAATAACCACTTCCGGATTTTCGCCAACTAAAGTGGCGGTGCTTCCTTTATTAATGTGTCTGCAACTTACTGAAACGACTAATGCAGAAGTAATAGTCACCGTATAATTTTCTCCATCCCCTGTTACACCACTTGAATTACCAGTAATTTCATAAGCATCATCTAAAAATGATGCCAAACTGCCCGAGGTTTTTTCGCCCTCAACCCATGTACGAACTCTATTACTATTCCAGGTGATTACACGACCTTCATCCGTAGTTGCTTTTCCATTCTCTACTTTAATAGTAAAATAGCTTTGATTAAGACTGTTTTTACCCATATTGGTAACCGTTTTGTTACCTTCAATTTTATTCCCATTAACATAATAGTTATCGAGTGTTATAGTACGAACAGCACCCACAGTTCGATATGCACCTGTAACTGTTGTTATAATTTTACCTGAACGTGTATTACCTTTGGTGTCTGTACATCCGCTACCAAAATCGCAGGTAATAATTTTCGGATAAATAGTATTGTTATCATTATTTATAGTAATAGCAGCACAAATACTACTATTTGTATCGGTTTCTGTTGATTTTAATCCACCTAATTTTGTTGAATAAGCATTATCAGATTGACTAAATGCATCATCAAAAAGCGACGACGCTAATTCTTCATCGGCTGCAGCTTCTTCCGCGGCATCACGAATATCTTCTCGTTTACACGAGGTCATAAATAAACTAGCAATAATAACTAATGAAAATAAAATTTTAATGTTTTTCATAATAACTGATTTTAATGATTTATAGTACTAATACACAGAAATTGTACTGTACCCTATAAAACAAAAAAAGCCGACTAATTCGTATCGAAAAAGCCAGCTTTTTTAATTCTTATATCTTCAGAAAACTATCCTAAGTATTGTTTCAATAATTTATTCTTGGTGCTTTGTCTTAAGCGTCTGATAGCTTTTTCTTTTATTTGGCGGGTACGCTCACGGCTTAGCCCAAACTGATTACCTATCTCTTCTAACGACATCTCTGGACGACCAATACCGAAAAAGGACTCAATTACGTTACGTTCTTTTTCAGTAAGTATGTTGAGCGTACGATCTATCTCTTTCTTTAAAGAGTCTTTTAGAAGTCTATCATCTGCTAATGGAGATTCTTTATTCTCCATAACATCTAAAAGACTATTATCTTCATCTTCCTTAAATGGAGCATCCATCGAGATATGACGTCCTGATATCTGTATAGCACGAATTACTTTTTCCTTTGGTAATTTAATATCGTTTGCTAACTCATCAGCAGATGGAACTCGTTCATGCTCTTGCTCTAGTTTTGCAAAGGCTTTGTTTATACGATTCAAATCACCAACCTTATTTAAAGGAATACGAACTATACGTGATTGCTCAGCAATAGCCTGTAGAATGGATTGACGAATCCACCATACCGCATAAGATATAAATTTAAAGCCTTTTGTCTCATCAAATTTTTCGGCAGCTTTTATCAATCCCAAATTGCCTTCATTTATCAAATCGGGTAAACTTAAACCCTGATGTTGATACTGCTTAGCAACCGAAACCACAAAACGTAAATTAGCTTTAGTTAATTTTTCCAATGCTACTTTATCGCCTTGCTTAATCCTCCGCGCAAGCTCTACTTCCTCTTCTGGCGTAATCAACTCAACCTTTCCAATCTCTTGAAGATATTTCTCCAATGAAGGACTTTCTCGATTAGTGATTGACTTGGTAATTTTTAACTGTCTCATTTTTTTAGCTTTCTTTAACCCTGTTAATACGTTTTGCTTCTATTTTTTAGTATGTGTTAAGCCGATATTATTATCAGTTTAAACCTACATTAAATAATTTATATTGACATGGCTTTTTACGAACTTTTTACCCAAAGGTTACATTTCTTTACATTTTAGTAAGTATTTTAGTCTCTCAACGTATCTTTTTGTCGATTTATAGCCAAGTTTTCTCTTTTTTTTAAAAAAGTGTAATGCCTATTTAGTTGAGTTTATGAAGATAAGAGTCTTTAAGTAAAAAGTACATTTCTCAATATATTACTATTTGACTACGAAAACCTACTTTTGTTCTTAAAATTTATACTATTAACCGTTTATTAAGATGATTTTAACAGATCAACTATCTCATTTAGCATGTATTGCAGACTTATCAACAAAAAAACTTTTGAACAAGCTAAAAAACAAAGCTCCTCGCGATTTAGATACCATTGTACATAATCTTCATAATAGCGCTTTTGAAAAAATTGATTGTTTACAATGTGCCAATTGCTGTAAATCCATCTCTCCCATTCTCAACAAAACAGATGTTGATCGTTTAAGCTCTGCTACTGGTATGAAAACAGCTGATTTTACTGCTCGCTATATTGCTGTTGATGAAGACGGAGATATGGTCTTTAAAACTCATCCATGCCCCTTTTTATTGCCAGACAATAAATGCACGTACTATGAAAAACGCCCAAAAGCTTGTCGTGAGTACCCGCACACTGATCAATCTCAGATTCACAAAATTTTAAATTTATGCCTAAAAAATACATACTATTGTCCTGCCGTTTATATTATATTTGAAGAACTTAAAAAACATTATCGTAAATAAATATGGCAACACTTTGTAAAGTCGCAAAAGAATTACCTGACAACCTGAAAGATTATAAAAACAAAGCTTTCCCGCCAAATTTTTTTTGTACCAAATGTGGCCGCAGTGCTGCCAATGAAAAAAATCTGTGTAAAACACAAAAAATAAACAATACTGAAAATACTACCAACATTGTCGTTTCAGCACAAATAAATGAATACCGAAAGCCTAAAAAAGCAAAAAACTTTCAGAAAAAAATTGATAAATATAACAGTAAACTAGATAAATTAAAAACAACTAATAACAGCGACCCTTGTGGCAATTTATAAGATTCCTTCTCGCCTACGAATACATAAATAGTGTTTAATCTGAATTGAGTAATGATACACATCTTATAAAGAAACTGTTCAAAAACCTATAAATCATTACTTTAGTAGAATTATCATTCTCTTTTTATCTTGCTAATTATTCCTTATATTTACAATTCTAATTAAAAAAAATGACACAAATTAAATCTCTTGGAGTACTAACCTCTGGTGGCGACTCACCTGGTATGAATGCTGCTGTTAGAGCAATCGTTCGCACCGCATTATTCAATAACGTTGAAATTTATGGCATCATACAGGGTTATGAAGGTATGATAAACGGAAATATTCGTAAACTCAGCCGTTTTGATGTAAGTGGTATAATTCAAAAAGGCGGCACTATTCTTAAAACCGCTCGTAGCAAAGAATTTCGTATTCCTGAAGGTCGTGCAAAAGCGTTTCAACAACTTAAGCATCATAATATTGATGGAGTTATTGTTATTGGTGGCGATGGCTCATTTAGGGGTGCTAGTGACTTTTACAATGAATATAAAATTCCTTTTGTAGGTATTCCAGGCACTATTGATAATGATATTTTTGGTACTGATTATACTATTGGTTACGATACTGCCTTAAACACGGTTATTGAATGTGTCGATAAAATTAAAGATACCGCTAGTGCTCATGACCGTGTATTTTTTGTTGAGGTAATGGGTAAGGATGCTGGGTTCCTTGCTATTAATAGTGGTATCGCTTCGGGTGCTGAAGGTGTGCTTATTCCTGAAATTCCAAATCAGGTTAAAGCTTGTATTAATCAACTGAAAGAACAACGTGATCATAGTTCTTCTATTTTTATTGTTGCCGAAGGTGATGAAGAAGGTGGCGCAATGGAAGTAGCAGATAAAGTACGTGCCGCATTACCTCATCTAGACGTACGAGTTACAATTCTCGGTCACATTCAACGCGGCGGTAGTCCTTCTTGTTATGATCGTGTTGCTGCTAGCAGAATGGGCATGGCATCGGTAAACGCAATTCTTGCTGGCCGTTCTGGTATAATGATTGGTTTTCAACACGAACAAATTATTGAAATGGATTTAAGCAAAACTGTTAAAATGCACAAAGACATTAGCTCTGAAATGCTTGAGCTCACCAAAATCCTTATTTAATGAACCTTGAAATTTGTACGGTTTTTCTCTCTTTCACTTAACCTACTCACATCTCACCGTTCTCTAAAATGTTTGCGAACCTCATCTTGCCTCTTCCTCTACAAAGACTCTACACATACTCAATTCCACCCGAATTGATTGCTAGTGCGGCAGTCGGAAAAAGAGTTATGGTGCAATTTGGTTCGAAAAAGTTTTATTCTGGTATTATTCGTAGCATTCATAATACAGCTCCTACTGAATATAAAACAAAGGACATACTTGTAATACTTGACGAAATTCCCATTGTTAACGAAGCTCAATTTGCTTTTTGGGATTGGATTTGCAATTATTATATGTCTACTCCTGGTGATGTGCTTAAAGCGGCATTACCTGCTGGACTTCGTATTGAAAGTGAAACAAATATCTCTTTTAATGATGCTTTTGATAATGTTGATTCTCTCAGCCCTCGTGAAATAGAATTATTATCGTTTATTGAAAAGCTTAAAAACACCAATGCTGATAAACTTATTAGCGAATCTAGCCTGAAAGATATTCCAAACATTCTTCGCAGTCTTGTTGAAAAAGGGGCAGTTTTTACCGAAGAAAAATATGCTGAATCTTTTCGTACCAAAACAGAAATTTTTTGTCTTATAAATAATGACCTACGAAATAAAATAGCATTTAATGAGTGTTTTTTAAAATTGGAACGCTCAAAAAAACAACTTCAAGTTTTTATGCGATATCTAGATTTTTCTAGATTTTTATCAGAAAAAGGGAAAGAACTTGTTCGTCGAAAAGACCTAATAGTCGAAGATAGCGATAATGCTGCATTAAACGCTTTAGTAAAAAAAAATATTCTATTAGTAAAAACAATTGAAATATCTAGGCTCGAAAACCATGCTGCTGATGTAGTTGGTGAGTCTGTCTTAAATGAATTTCAACAAAAAGCCTATGACAAAATTCTAAATGCCTTCTCTCATACTCCAGTTACTCTTTTGCACGGTATTACATCTAGCGGAAAAACAGAAATTTATATTCATCTTATTCGCGATTATATTGCAAAAGACAAACAAGTTTTATATCTATTGCCTGAAATTGCTTTAACTACTCAAATTATCAATCGTCTAAAAAATGTTTTCGGAAATAAAGTGGGTGTGTTTCATTCTAAATTTAGTGATGCGGAACGTGTGGAAGTGTGGAAAAATATTAACAAACCCAATGGTTATCGTGTTATACTTGGTGTTCGTTCATCTGTTTTTTTACCTTTTCGCGACCTTGGTTTAATTATTGTTGATGAAGAACATGAAAATACTTATAAACAATATGATCCTGCTCCTCGTTACCACGCTCGCGATGCAGCAATTTATTTAGCTTCAACCATTGGAGCAAAAGTATTGCTTGGTACTGCAACTCCTGCTGTTGAGACCTATCATAATGTAATGAATAAAAAATATGCATTGGTTGAACTAAATAAGCGATACAAAAATATAGAGCTTCCTGAAATTATTATCATTGATACACTACTAGCCCGAAAACGCAAACAAATGCACACGCATTTTTCAAATGTTCTTCTTGAAAAAATAAAAGAAACAATTGCTGCTAATGAACAAATTATTCTCTTTCAAAATCGTCGTGGCTTTTCTCCTTTTGTTGAATGTACTTCCTGTGGCTGGATTCCAAGATGTATCAATTGTGATGTTTCTTTAACCTATCATCGTTTTTCTAATAATTTAATATGTCATTATTGTGGTCATCAGGTTATAATGCCACACACATGCGGAGCTTGCGCTAATCCTTCAATTACTACTCGTGGCTTTGGTACTGAAAAAATTGAGGAAGATCTTTCTATTTTAATTCCCGGAATTCGCACTTCTCGCATGGATCTTGATACTACAAAAACGCGCAAGGCATACGAAAAAATTATTTGCGATTTTGAAGAACATAAAGTCGATGTTCTAATTGGCACACAAATGGTTACCAAGGGGCTCGATTTTGGAAATGTAAGTTTAGTAGGTATTTTAAATGCCGATAATATGCTCAACTTCCCTGATTTTAGAGCGCACGAACGTAGTTTTCAACTAATTACTCAAGTTAGTGGCAGGGCAGGACGATCAAAACGACAAGGAACAGTGATTATTCAAACCAGTGATCCCGAAAATAATATCATTGCTTGTGTTGTTAATAACGATTATCAAAAAATGCTTGATACTCAACTTTATGAACGACGAAACTTTAATTATCCTCCCTATTTTCGTCTTATTCGTTTCACATTAAAACATAAAAACTATCAAACGGTGGAGCGTGGTGCTTCATTATTTGCTGAAGAATTAAAAAAATATTTTGGTGATTTAGTCCTTGGTCCTCAACAACCTTATATTGGACGTGTTAGTAATTATTTTCTTTTCAATATTCTCCTCAAAATAAAACGTGATACTCCCGTTAATAAAGGACGAACAACAATTACTAACGTAATGAACCTAATTCTTTCTCGAAACGATCTTAAAAACTTATTAATAAATGCGGATGTAGATCCTTATTGATTTCGATTTTTTTCTATAACATTGAACTTTATTCAATAAAAATTCTAATAAGCTGTAAATGTTCTGGTCTATAATTAAATATTTTTGGCGTTCTTTTCTTTGGGCTTTAATTGTGCTTAATCTTAGCATAATGCACGTACCAAATAGTGTGAGTCATTGGCATTTTCTTCAAAATTTTCCTGTTGATAAAATTGTTCACACCATTTTTTATTTCTTTTTAACGTTTTTATTAATAGATGGTTTTCTTCGTTTTTTAGAAAATAAGAAAAATATTTTTCTTCCTTATTTCTATGCTATTCTTATTTCAAGCCTTTATGGAGGCATGATAGAATTAATTCAGAAATTTCTTCTAACAAATAGGTATGGCGATATTTTTGATTTTATTTTTAACCTTATGGGTATGTTTTTTGCTTTATTCCTCTACAATCCTATTCTTAAAATACTCCCAAACTTCTGTAAAAAGTATTAAATAAGTAAGACTATAATTTCAAGATCGGTAGTGAAAAAAATTATTAAGTCCTACTCTTTTCCCTTTGGCCAAACTGGGATCCTGTCCAAATCAGACCAAGTTAAGATAGATTGTTCTTTAAAACCCTATAATAGCTCCTCAGAGAATAAGAATAAGTGAGGAAGAGACGGATAAAAAAAACATTCATCTTCAAGCCTTTAGCTTTGTTAACATATATTGTTAATTACTTCTACTAAATGTTAATTACTGTTAATACCTTTTTCACTGTTAAATATATGTATCCTGCAACTCCACTTATCAGATATAAACGACCATTCATTCACATCGCTATTCACATTTTTTAGAACTTTTTTGACTTAAAATTGTAAACAATATACTTAATACACACATTGTTTATATCTTTATAAATATTTAATTATTAGATAAATAATATGCTAATAAATTGTTAATTTTACTCTTAACAACATGTTTATTTGATTTGCTATACATATATGACTTTTTTTTTAAACACTATTAACAGCCTATATAGTATTACATATATATATTTATATTTATTATATTATTAATACAATAGCTAATAAAGTGAAAATTACAAAATGGAGAATTCAAAAAAAGATAATAGCTTTGACATTCGTAACCTGGAGCTGAATGAAAATGAAATTGAACAAAAGATTCGTCCTTCTGCATTTTCCGATTTTGCAGGGCAAGATAAAATTATTGATAATTTAAAAGTTTTTGTACAAGCTGCAATACAACGTGAAGAAGCACTTGATCATGTTTTATTACATGGACCTCCTGGTTTAGGTAAAACAACTTTAGCTTTTATTATTGCTAAAGAAATGGGTGTTAACCTTCGTATTACTTCTGGACCTGTTATTGAAAAAGCTGGAGATTTAGCTGGTATTCTTACAAATTTAGATAAAAATGATGTTCTTTTTATTGATGAAATTCATCGTATAAATCCAGTAGTTGAGGAATATCTTTATTCTGCAATGGAAGATAGAAGAATTGATATTATTATTGATAAAGGTCCTGCTGCCCGAAATATTCAAATTGAATTAAATCCTTTTACTCTTATCGGTGCAACAACACGTTCAGGTTTATTAACAGGTCCTTTACGTTCTAGATTTGGTATTAAAGCACATTTAGAATATTATGATCTGGAAGTAGTAAAAAATATTGTTAAGCGGTCTTGTAAAATTTTAGATGTTAAAGTTAAAGATGATGCTGCTTTAGAAATTGCTCTTAGAAGTAGAGGTACTCCTCGTATTTCAAATGCTTTACTTAGAAGAGTTAGAGATTTTGCTCAAATAAAAGGAAATGGAATTATTGATATTACTATTGCTAATTATGCTTTAGAAGCTATGAATATAGATAAAAAAGGTTTAGATGAAATGGATAATAAAATTCTTGAAACCTTAATTAAAAAATTTAAAGGTGGTCCTGTTGGTCTTACTACTATTGCTACTGCTGTTGGAGAAGATTGTGGAACGATAGAAGAAGTGTATGAGCCTTTTTTAATTAAAGAAGGTTTTATTAAAAGAACGCCTAGAGGTCGTGAAGTGACTGAAATGGCATATAATCATTTTGGTATAACTCGTTTAATTAATCCTGAATTATTTTAATCTGTTAGATTTTTATATTGACTTTTATTTTAAATTTATGAAACATCAAGTAAATACCTTCTGGATTGATAATATGAAGTTTGAAGCCAATGTTAATGGCTTTAAAATTCTAATGGATGCTACTAAAGAAAATGGTGGAAATGATGAAGGTCCTCGTCCAAAACAATTATTATTAGCTGCTTTAGGTGGATGTACAGGAATGGATGTAATATCATTACTAAAGAAAATGAGAGTACCTATTTCTAGTTTAGAGATTAATGTTGAAGGAGATCTAAGTGATGAACATCCTAAAAAATATAATGAAATGAAAGTTTTATATATTTTAACGGGTAATCAATTAGAGAATCATTTAGATAATATTACAAAATCAATTGAACTATCTCAATCTAAATATTGTGGCGTAAGTGCTCAATTTAAAGCTAGTATACCGCTTAATTATGAAATTATTTTAAAATGAAACGTTTTGTTCTTATTCTTGTTATCGTTTTATCTTTTGTTTCATGTGAATTAAATCAGCACGATTTACGCATTGAAAACGCATCTGCAATAGATTTAAAGGTAGTTGTAGGACCAGCAGATTTTGGTATTGTTAATGCAGGAGAAATTACAGATTATAAATCTGTATTAGAAGGATCCAATAAAATATCTGGTGATGTTAGCGGAACGGTTTATACCAGCGGTTCTGGAATAAATAAGTGGACTGTATTAATTGATATAAATAAATCAATTAATATTCGTTTAGATTAAATAAAAGCATTAACAAGGGCGGCGTGCAAGCCCCAGTCTTAAATATTTGAAGCTGTAAACTGATTTAAAAAGCGAACATCATTTTCAAATAGTAATCGTATATCTTTTATCTGATACATTAACATTGCTATACGCTCTACACCCATTCCAAAGGCATAACCACTATATTTTTCAGGATCAATATGGTTGTTTTTTAATACATTAGGATCTACCATTCCGCACCCAAGAATCTCAAGCCAACCAGAATATTTACAAATATTGCACCCTTTACCACCACAAATACTGCATGAAACATCCATTTCTGCAGAAGGTTCCGTAAATGGGAAAAAGGATGGTCTCAAACGAATTTCTGATTTGCTGCCAAAAAACTCTCTTGAGAAGTATAGTAATGTTTGTTTTAAGTCTGCAAATGATACTTTTTCATCAATGTATAGTCCTTCAATCTGATGAAAGATGCAATGTGAACGTGATGATATTGCTTCATTACGGAATACTCTACCAGGAGAAATTGTTCGAATAGGAGGTTTTGTGTTCTCCATAACTCTTACCTGAATTGATGATGTATGTGTTCGCAGCAATATATCAGGATCTTTTTCAATAAAAAAAGTGTCTTGCATATCACGTGCTGGATGATCAGGAGGAAAGTTTAATGCTGAGAATACATGCCAATCGTCTTCTACTTCTGGACCTTCGCTTACTGTAAAACCTATTCTTGAAAATATCTCAGTAATTCTATTTCTTACTAAACTGATCGGATGTCTAGATCCTAAAACATAGGGTTCTGGTGATCGGCTTAAATCAGATATAAGATTATTTGATGAACTTACTGAAAATTGAACAGAAAGATCATTAAATTTGGTTTGTGCCAAATTTTTTAGATCGTTGAGTTTTGAACCAACTAACTTCTTTTGGTCTGGTGATACATTACGAAATCCCTCAAAAAGTTCATTTATAAGTCCTTTTTTGCTTAAATATTTTAATCGATACGCCTCTAAACCTGCTTGATCTGAAATTAAAGTTGCCTTTATTTCGTTCTGTAATGAAGTTATTTTATCAATCATTTCTATGAATTTTGACACAAATGTATAAAAAATAAAGAATTATGCAGATAGCACTCATTGGACATTCAGGATATATTGGGAGAAAACTCTCTATTGAAATAGCTAGAAGAGGTGATTTACTTATTAAAATAGATAGAGATGTTTTATTTAACGAGAACAGACTATTAAGTGCAATTAAGGATTCAGATGTGGTTATTAATTTGGCAGGCGAAAATTTAATTGGCAGGTGGACCATGGCAAAGAAAAAATCTATCTATAATAGTCGAATCAATACTACAAGAGCATTAGTACAAGCTATAAATTCTTTAACTGTTAAGCCACGTCTTTTTATTAATGCAAGCGCAATTGGTATTTACAATGGATTAGTATATGCCGATGAAACAACTCAAAACAATGAACAAAGTTTTATTGTAAAGCTTTGTAAAGATTGGGAGTTTGAAGCAAAAAGAGCAAATACAATTAGAGTTTGTTTAGCCCGATTTGCTGTAGTATTAGCTAATGATAGTGCTTTTGTTTCAAAGCTAAGGGTTTTAAGTTTTTTAGGTTTTTATTTAAAACCAGGAAACAAGGATTTTTCTTTGTCTTTTATTGGGATAAATGATCTTGTGAATGCATTTTATTTTCTGATTGATAATGAAAATATAAAGGATAGCGTTAATTTTGCGGCACCTAATAAAGTTAGTATGCAAAGCATAATTTATGAACTAAAGGCTAAACGATTCGCTTTTGTTCTCGGTATTCCTACCTTTTTAGTACGCCTTGTCTTGGGCGAAGCAGCAAGCGTTATTTTTGAAACTGTGGAAGTTTATCCTAAGCGGCTTTTGGCTGCAGGCTTCACTTTCAAAGAAGAGACTGTTCATAAAGCCTTACAGACTGTTGATAACAACAAATTGTTCCACGTGGAACATTAATAAAATCAGGTATTACAGAGTTTTTTATATGAGCGATATTAGAAAATTAGCGGGTCAAACAGTGGTATATGGTTTGAGTAGTATAGTACCACGGTTTTTAAATTATATGTTGGTTCCATTACATGCCAGAATCTTCCTCCCCGAAGAGTATGGTGTAATAACGGAGCTATATGCTTATGTTACTTTTCTTATTATTATTTTAACTTATGGAATGGAAACTGGGTTTTTCAGGTTTTCTAAAGATGAACAGAAACGACCTCTGGTGTACACTACTGCTTTAATCGCTCTTCTTTTTACTTCTTTGTTTTTTGTTGCATTGGTTTATTTCTTCTTACCTCAAATTACTGGATTACTGGATTATTCAAAACATCCGGAATACATTACTTGCTTTGCCTGGATATTAGCTATTGATGCTTTTACAACAATCCCTTTTGCTAAACTAAGACAAGAGAATAAAGCTTATTGGTTTGCAGGTATCAAAATTGTTAGTGTTTTGGTGAATATAATTCTTAACCTGGTCTTTCTTAAAATTCTTAATCATGGCGTTAAACCTGATGTTGGTTTGGTATTCTTAGCTAATCTTTATTCAAGCATATTTACTTTGGTATTGCTTAGTCCTATTTTGTTCGGATTTAAATGGAAATTTGATTTTTCGCTTTTTAAGAGTATGCTCGTTTATGTCTTGCCTTTATTAATTGCAGGTTTAGCTGGAAATATTAATGAAGCCATGGATCGTGTTCTCTTAAAATATCTTTTGCCTGATAATGTGAATGCCATGGCACAATTAGGAATTTATGGAGCAAACGTCAAAATAGCTGTTTTAATGACTCTTTTCATACAAATGTTTCGGTATGCTTATGACCCTTTTTTCTTTAATAAAGGGACTGATGCTAAGGCTAAACAAGTTTATGCTGAGGTTATGAATTATTTTGTTATTGCTGGCTTAATCATATTTTTATCTATAATGTCTTATATGGATATAATTAAATACTTTGTAGGTGTCTCCTATTGGGAGGGATTAAAAGTGGTTCCTATTGCTTTACTTGCAAACCTAATGCTTGGTGTTTTTTATAATTTATCTATTTGGTACAAGTTAGAGGATAAAACAAAGTATGGCGCATATCTTACTATTTTTGGCGCTGTTGTTACTATTCTGGTAAATTTTCTTTTAGTTCCTCTAATTGGATATATGGGTTCCGGTTGGGCTCGACTTATTACTTACTCCTCAATGGTTTTCGTGTCTTTTTATTTTGGTCAAAAGTTTATGATGGTACCTTACAATTTGCCTAAATTGTTGTTTTATTTTGTCTTAACTATTTGCTTGTATATTTTAATGCGCTTCGTACGAACTGAAAATTCTATTGTAAATATTGTGGTTGGTAGCCTTATATTAGCTACTTTTATTGCGATAATTGAAATTAAAGAGAAACTTTTGTCAAAACTGATATTAAGAAGATGGAATTAAAAGTGCGAATTGTAAATAAATCAGGCAATCCATTACCTCAGTATAAGACTGAAATGTCGGCTGGAATGGATTTAATGGCATTTTTAAATAAGGATGTTTTATTAAAGGCTCACGAACGAATTCTAATTCCTACTGGTATTTTCATTGAGTTACCTAAAGGCTATGAAGCTCAAATTCGTCCACGTAGTGGTTTAGCATTAAAAAATGGTATTTCTATTGTTAATTCACCAGGTACTATTGATGCTGATTATAGAGGAGAGATAGGAGTTATTCTTCTGAATACTTCTTCTGAAGATTTTACAATAAAAAATGGCGATCGTATTTGTCAGATGATTATAGCAAAACATGAAACAGCTTTATGGGATGTAGTTGATATATTAGATGAAACTGAGCGTGGAGAGGGTGGTTTTGGCCATACCGGAAAGAATTAATTAAATGAATATTGAGAAGATGGGAAAAGTTGTTTTTAAACCTGAAGATGCTAGTAATCCTACAACACCATGGATTATTTTAGATTATGATGCAATGAAATTTAGATTAATAGGTGTTTCTTTACCTGAGAATCCAGGATTAGCTTATAGAGTGATCTATGAAGATATTCAGAAGCATACTGAAATTATTAATGGTAAGGACTTAACGGTTGATGTATCTCTTTGGTATTGTAATACCGCTTCTGCTAAAGTTGTTCCAATGATGCTTGAAAGTATTTGCAAATTAGTAGCTCCAGGTAAGGTAACTATCCACTGGCACTATGATAGAGACGATGCTGATGCTTATGGAGATATTGAATATTTTAAAGATTTTTTAACAGAGCAGCGTAACTGTGAGTTTCTTGAAGAAGCTGTAGATACCGACATTACAGAAACTCAAGCTGAAAAAGAATATGGAATTAAAATAAAAAAGCAAAAATAGATTTATGAAGATTGTTATACCTATGGCTGGAATGGGCAAAAGAATGCGTCCTCATACCTTAACTATTCCAAAACCATTGATAAAAGTTGCTGGAAAGCCCATTGTACAAAGATTAGTAGAAGAATTAGCTGAAGTCATGGATGAGAAAATTGACGAAGTTGGCTTTATTACTGGACGATTTGGTAAAGATGTTGAAAAACAGCTCCTTCAAATAGCAAAAAATATAGGAGCAAAAGGTAAAATATATTATCAAGATGTTCCGCTAGGTACTGGACATGCCATTTTTTGTGCTGAAGAAATGCTTAATGGCAAGGTTGTTATTGCTTTTGCTGATACCTTATTTAATAGCACAATTACCGTTAAATCAAATGAGCAAGGTTTAATTTGGATTAAAAAAGTAGATGATCCGAGTCAGTTTGGTGTTGTATTAACTGATAAAAATGGCATTGTAAAAGAATTTGTTGAGAAACCAAAACAAAAAATTTCGGATAAAGCCATTATTGGAATTTACTATTTTAAAGAAGCAGATAAATTACACTCTGAACTTAAGTACTTAATAAGTAATAAAATTACAGTAAAAGGTGAGTATCAGTTAACCGATGCACTTGAGAATTTAAAGCTAAAGGGTATGAAAATTAAAACAGTTGAGGTTGATGAATGGCTCGATTGTGGTAATGTTGCAGCTACTATTTATGCAAATACACGAATTTTAGATCTAAAGAAAAGCACAAAGAAAGCTGTAAAAAACAAAGGATTAAAGAATTCAATTATTATTGAACCTTGTTATATTGAAAATAATGTTCTTATTGAAAACTCAGTAGTAGGTCCTTATGTATCTATAAATGAAGGTTCTTCAATCAAACACAGTATTGTGTCAAATAGTATAATTTACGATGGAGTACTGCTTGAAAATGTTAATATAACAGAATCAATGATTGGGTCAGAAGCCTCCTATTTAAAGACAAAAGAGAAGATAGATATTAGTCAGAATTCAAAATTAAAAAGTTGAGAAAATTTATTTTATTTATTTTATTCCTCTTAAGCTGTAATATTTATGCTCAAACGCCTGCAAATAAAGGTGGTCAAAAGAATTTGAAATCGCCTGAGGAATTAGAGCAAGAGTATTATTATAATTTTACTGAAGCAAATCGTCTTCAATTGCTTGGTAATATTCAGGATGCAGCAAAGCTTTATTCTTATTGTCTTAAAATTAATTCAAATAGTGCAGCCTCCTATTATCAGTTATCACGTATATTTCTTCAAAAACAAGACATATCATCGAGTCTTTATTTTGCTAGAATGGCTGAAAAAAACGATCCTCTTAATTCTCATTATTCTTTAAATATTGCTGCAATGTTTCAATATCTTGGTATGCGTGATAGTTTAAGAAGTGTATATGAACGAATATTAAAACGTACTCCAAATGATGTAGAGCTAATGATTGCTCTTGGTGATGCCTATATGCAGTCAGAGTTTTTTGCTGATGCTGTTGTTTTATGCGATTCTATTGAGAAAAAGGCTGGGTTTAGTATTCTTGTACGTGAAATGAAGATTGAAGCGTTAAAATCATCAATGAAAATTAATGAAGCTCTCATTGAGGTTCACGATTTAATGAAACGTTTTCCAGATAGTTTGAATTTTATGATCGAAAATGCCGTGTTAGTCGGTAAGGCAAAGGATACTATTGCAGCAGATTCTTTGTTTAAAGCACTTATGGTTAATTATCCATTCAATGCTCTTCTTAAATTAAATTATTTGTTTTATTTATCAGAAAGAAAATACGATACAGCTAAAAACTCTTTGTTTATCAATATTATTTTCGATAGATCTATTAAATCGGAAATAAAAGTAAAAGCTTTTTATCACTTACTTAGTGAGAAAGAAACCAAATCCAATATTCTAACTTTAGTATCAGGGGCCCGTCTATTAGAAACAATAGTACCTAAAGAGAAAAGTGTTCTAGCATTATTATCTGATTTTTATTTGAAAATTGATAGTACAAATAAATCTATAGTAAATTTAAAAGAACTTATAAAACTCAATTATGGTAACTATATGCTTTGGGAGCAATTGTTTTTTATTTTAAATAAATCAAAGCAATATGATAGCTTATACGCCAATACAATTCTAATAAAGAACACCTATCCAGATAAAGCAAGTCTGTATATTTATATGGCTATAGCATCATCTCAAATACAGAAAGATGCAGAAATTATTGATATTTTAATAAAAGGAAGCGAGCTAGTTAGCGATAAAACGGCTTTAGGAACTATTTATAGTTTTATTGGCGAATCAGCAAACACCTTAAAAAAATATGAATTGAGTGATACTTATTATGAAAAAGCACTTAAAATTGATCCAAATGATCTTTTGGTGCTAAATAATTATAGCTATTTCCTGTCCTTACGTGATGTTAATCTTAATAAAGCTGAACAAATGTCAGCAAGAACAGTAAAAATAAAACCAGATAGCCCAAGTTACTTAGATACCTATGGATGGATTTTATATCAAATGGGTAAATACAATAAGGCTAAAAAGTTTATAAAACTTGCACTAGAACGCGGCGGAATGAGTAGTTGTACAATTCTTGATCATTACGGAGATATTCATTTAAAACTCAAAAAAGAGGCCATGGCTATTGTTTTATGGAAGCAAGCCTTTAAATGTGATTGCGAGTCTGAAGAAAAGATCAATTTACAAGAAAAGATACATCTTTATGAAAAGTAAGTCTTATTTCATATTAATTTCTTGTTTTGTAATTAATTATGCTTTATGTTTTTCGCAAACAAAGGCAGAACTTGAGAAATCTAAAGATAAAACACTTAAGGAGATACAGTATACAAGTAATCTCTTAAAAGAAGTAAGAAATAATAAGTCAAATTCAATTAGTAAGTTAAACGTAATTAATAAAGGTGTAGATTTAAGAAAAAGACTTATTGAAGATATTGGAAGTGATGTTAATCTGCTTGGAAATGAACTAGATAATCAATATAAAAAGATTGATTATCTAAAACAGTCACTTGATGAAATTCGAATGGAATATATAAAACTGATTGTTCAAACTCAAATTCAAAGAAAAAAAACACGAAATATTTTAATTTATATTATTGCAGCTGAAGATTTTAATATGGCTTTTAAGCGCTTACAGTATATCCAGCAAATATCAGATTATAGAAGAAAACAAGCTGAACATATAAGTTCAATTAAAAAACAGATAGAGCAAGAAAGCAATAAGACGCGAGCTATTATTAATGAAAAGCGCCAGCTTATAAGTGAAAAAGAATCAGAAAAAATTAAACTTGAGATAGAAAAACAAAAGCAAAAAGAAATAGTAGGTAGTCTCAAGCAAAAAGAACAAGAGCTTACAAAAAAGATTAATGATAATCGTCGAATTGCCGATCAGTTAAGTAAAACAATTCAAAAATATATTGAATCGGAAGCAAAGAAAAGCGCAAAAAGTTCGCTCTATTCTCAATTAACACCTACTGAAAAAAGTTTATCTGATAATTTTGGAAAGAACAGCGGAATGCTTCCTTGGCCTACTAAGAGCGGTATTATAACAAGTAGTTTCGGTAAACAAGAACATCCTGTACTAAAAGGTATTTTTATAAATAACAATGGAATTGATATTACTGCTATTAAAGGATCTGTTGTAAGATGCGTTTTTGCTGGTAAAGTAAGCAAGATAATTGCTATAAAAGGAGCTAATTATACTTTAATTATTCGTCACGGAAGCTATCTATCGGTATATCAAAATCTAATTAATGTGAAGGTAAATGTAGGCGACGATGTTATTACTAAACAGGATATTGGTGAGGTTTACTACGATCAAGACGAAGAAGCATCTGTATTACATTTTGAAATATGGAATGAACTTAATAAGTTAAATCCAAGAGATTGGTTAACAAAAAGTAATTAATACTCTTGTTTAAAAATACCTACAGTATGTAGGTGTATATTAATTTATTAAGGATATTTATTGTAAGCATTTGATTTTTTTCTTGCTTAAAACATAATTGTAAGCTATTTTAGCAACTATTTTGAATAAATAAAGTATAAAGGCTAAATGACCATAATTTGTTAATGAAAAAAGAATTGAAATTAGCGTCCAAAATAGAATCTCTGCGAGAAGTAGAAATTTTTGTAGATGAAATTTCCGAAAGTTTAAATCTCGGCAAGAGTGTATATGGAAATTTATTAATATCCGTTATTGAAGCCGTTAATAATAGTATTATTCATGGTAATAAGCTTGATGAATCAAAATATGTTGAATTAGCCGCAAACTTTGTTAAAACTGAAAATTTACTTGTTGTTACTGTTGGAGATCAAGGTAACGGTTTTGATTATTCAAAGTTACCTGATCCTACCTTACCTGATAGATTAGAGAGCATTAATGGACGAGGAATTTTTCTTATGAAACAATTAGCAGATAATTTGATATTTAATGATTCAGGATCAAAAGTTGAACTGCATTTTAAAGTATAAATGGCTGTTACCTTCAGCTATATAAATATTCCTTTCCGGCCTAAACAGGCTATTTTACGAAAAATTTGGTTAGAAAAAGAGCTCGTTTTAAAGAAGAAATTCTTTGGACAAATTTCTTATTTTATCGTAAATGATACATTTTTAAGGAGGATTAATAAAAAATACCTCAATCGTAGTTATTTTACAGATGTTATTTCGTTTGATTATAGTGTTGGAAATATTGTTTCCGCTGAGATTTTTATTAGTATTGAGCAAGTAAAGCGTAATGCAAAAGAGTTTAAATGCACTATTCAAAACGAGCTAGATCGAGTAATGGTGCATGGTTTATTACATTGTATGGATTTTGATGACCTCAATATCCCTGATAAAAAACGAATGACTTTAGAAGAAGATAAGGCGTTAAGGAGGCTTGAGAAATGTTTGAAAACTATGATTTAGTTGTAATTGGTGCCGGTCATGCGGGTTGTGAAGCTGCCGCCGCTGCCGCAAATCTTGATAGCAAAACACTTTTAATAACAATGGATCTTTCAAAATTTGCTCAAATGTCATGTAACCCAGCAATGGGTGGCATTGCAAAAGGACAAATAGTTAGAGAAATTGATGCAATGGGAGGTCTTTCGGGATTAGTAACCGATGAGAGTATGATTCAGTTTAAAATGTTGAATCATTCAAAAGGTCCTGCTATGTGGAGTCCAAGGGCACAATGTGATCGTACTTTGTTTTCAATTAATTGGAGAAATAGATTAGAACAGATCCCTAATTTATCTTTTTTACAAGATACTGTTTTAGAGGTTTTATTTGAAGGAGAAAGAGTTTGCGGTGTACGTACTGAAATAGGAATAACAATAAAATGTAAAGCAGTTATTGTAACCAGTGGAACATTTTTAAACGGTTTGATGCATATTGGTAAAAATCAACTGAAAGGTGGAAGAATGGCAGATAAACCATCAGAGGGTTTATCAGATCAACTGAAGGAGATTGGAGTACGAGTTGGAAGAATGAAAACAGGTACTCCTGTACGAATTGATGGCAGATCAATTAATTTTACAAATCTTATTGAACAAAAAGGAGATTCTGAAGGAGGTAGTTTTTCATATCTAGCAAACAGTAAAAAACTTCAATTAAAAGAACGTTCCTGTTATATCACTTATACAAATGAACAGGTTCATGATCTATTAAGACAAGGGTTTAACGATTCACCTTTATTTTCTGGAACCATAAAAGGTCGCGGTCCGCGATATTGTCCGAGTATTGAAGATAAAATTGTAACTTTTTCCGAAAAAGATAAACATCAGTTGTTTCTTGAGCCTGAAGGTCTTGATACAATTGAGTATTATTTAAATGGGTTTTCTTCCTCTTTACCATGGCAGATACAATTGCAAGCCCTCCGAAAAATTGAAGGTTTAGAGAATGTTCGTATATTCAGACCTGGCTATGCAATTGAATATGATTATTTTGATCCAACACAATTAAATTCTTGTTTAGAGACAAAGGCAATTAATGGATTATATTTTGCTGGTCAAGTAAATGGAACAACAGGATATGAAGAAGCCGCTGCTCAGGGTTTGATGGCTGGTATTAATGCGTCATTAAAAATTAAAGAAGAGAACCCTTTTATTTTAAAACGAAACGAAGCTTATATTGGCGTATTAATTGACGATTTAGTAACAAAAGGAGTAGATGAACCATATCGAATGTTTACCTCACGTGCTGAGTATCGTATTTTATTACGTCAGGATAATGCTGATGAACGCTTAACAGAAAAATCGCATTCCTTAGGCTTAGCAAGTGATTTACGTTTAAGTAGATTAAACAGGAAAAAATTAGAAGTTAGTCAGCTTCTAACTAAGTTTAAAGCAGAAAGTATCAGTCCAGACGAAGTTAATATAATGCTAGAATCACGAGAAAGTTCAAAGATTAAGCAAAAGATAAAAATTTATGATTTAATTCTTCGACCTGAAATATCAATAGATGACATTAAAACAGTTCGTCCCGATATAATTATATTAGAAGACTTAAATGACATGCAACTAGATGAAATTTGCGAGCAAACAGAAATACAAATAAAATATTCAGGTTATATTCAAAAAGAGCAGGAATTAGCAGAAAAAATGATACGATTGGAGAACTTGGAGATAGTTAATCGTTTTGAATATGATAAAATTTTATCACTCTCAACAGAGAGTAGGCAGAAGCTAAAAAGAATTAATCCAAGCACAATCGGACAAGCATCACGAATACCAGGCGTATCGCCAGCCGATATTAATATACTTCTCGTTTTATTAGGTAGGTGATGTTCCACGTGGAACAGAAATTTAATTATTGATAACAAAAGAAAGAGTTTTAGTGATACGGTCTCTTCGAGTGCCTAAGTGATAGAGAGCTACGAAGAGTCTTTTGTTGATTTATTGCATATATAAATAGTATTTTCACAAAAAAAGTAGGTGGATGAGGCTCCCTTGTATTGGAGAGACGTTCACTTCGAGTGCCTCAGTTTTGCGTTGCGGTTACTTCGAGGGCATTTCTTCGCCTAGGCGAAAAACTAAATATACTGCTTCAGTGACCGGTGGTTACGAAAAAACTTTTTGTTAGTGTATAGCAATTGTAAAAACTAATTCTATTAATAAATGTGGGTGGCTAAGACATTCGCCGCGACGACAAAGCAACTTTATTATCTTTTTGGAGAAAAATCTCAAACAATTTTTCTATTTCATTTTTTTATGATAATACTTATTAACAATGTATTTAATCAATAGATTTAAATATAAAGTAGTAATTATTTGTTTAATAAGTATTTAATTATGTTCCACGTGAAACAATTTGTACTTATTAACAATTTTTTGACTAAATTATTGGAATGGTCACTTAGAGGGCATTTCTTCGCCTCGGCTAAAAACTCAGTGTACTACCTCAGTGAACATAGGTATTTATTTATAGACCTGCACGATGACTCATCAATATTTCGCTTCATTTTTTATTATCGGTATTAATTGTTATATCTTTGTTTTGTATTATTAAATTAGATCCTGCATTCTTGTACTTCTTTTATATATTGGTGAAAGTAGTACGTTAAGGATCTGCGCTGAGTAGAATCGAAACTTTTAGAAGCGCTAGAAATTAACAGCTTTACATAACCGTAACTTTTAATACATTTTGATAAACACATTATGGCACCTCAACTACCTACTTAAATAATTTAGGTTGAAATTTTTCTAGAAATTTTTTTATATATATTCAATTATAAATTTACATAAATGATTTTTGAAGCTAATCTTGTTGATGTATGGAAGGATCAGATATATCCTTGCTCTCTTGATATTAAAGAAAATAAAATAGTATCTATTACTCGTATTGATAAGCAAGTATCAAATTATATCCTTCCTGGATTTGTAGATAGCCATATCCATATTGAGAGTTCTATGTTAACTCCTCGCGCTTTTTCAGAACAGGCTATTAAACATGGAACTATTGCTGTAGTTGCCGATCCTCATGAGATTGCTAATGTATGTGGTATAAGTGGTGTTGATTATATGATTTCTCTCTCAGAAAAAACAGATGTTGCCTTCTTTTATGGAGCTCCTTCATGTGTTCCGGCAACATCTATTGAAGCTTCAGGTGCTAGCATTGGAGTTTCTGAAATTGAGACTTTAATGAAAAGTAATTCTATTTATTTTTTAGCTGAGTTAATGAATTATCCAGGTCTTATTAATAAAGATTCATCAGTTATAGAAAAAGTTACTATTGCTAAAAAATATTTAAAACCTATTGATGGACATGCCCCGGGTTTATCCGATGATGAGATGCATAATTATTTTAGTGCTGGAATATCTACCGATCATGAGTGTACTTCTTATAAGGAGGCAATGAAAAAGATCGCTCTTGGTGTTATGATTCTCATTCGTAGAGGAAGTGCAGCGAATGATCTTTTGAATTTATTACCTCTTTTTGATAAATCACCAAAAAATCTAATGTTCTGTTCTGATGATCTGCATCCTGACGCTTTATTAGAGGGTCATATAGATCTTTCTGTTAAATTCGCTGTTAACGCTGGATATAACTTATTTGATGTAATAAGAGCTGCTTCAGTTAATGCTGTACTTCATTATAATTTGCCAATTGGATTGTTGAGAGAAGGCGATTCTGCCGATTTTATTGTTGTTGATAGTCTTAAAGAGTTTAATACATTGATAACTTTTAGAGAAGGTAGATGTATTTATAATGAAGTAAAACGTAAAAAAAAATCTGTTAAATTAAATATTATAAACAATTTTAATAGAGAAGAAATTAGTGTAAAAGATATAGTGTTATTAAATGACGGCAATGAATCTCCTTTTATTGAAGTTTTTGATAAAAGTATTGTTACTAAAAAAATTATATTGCCAGCTCTTATTTTCTCTGGTCTTGCTTATTCAGATGTATCTCGTGATTTGTTAAAAGTGATATTAATAAACCGTTATAACACTAAAGATAAACCTATAGTTAGCATGGTTCGTGGTTTTGGGTTAAAAGAAGGAGCTATGGCAACATCCGTTTCGCATGACAACCATAATATAATTGCGGTTGGTACTAATGATCAGGATTTGTTTACCGTAATTAATTTAGTAATAAAGAAAAAGGGTGCCCTAGCTGTAGTATCTAAAAATTTTTCGGATGTTTTGTCACTTCCAATAGCTGGATTAATGTCGAATTTAGATGCTATTACCGTTGCAAAAAAATATTCAAAATTAGATAAATGTATTAAAAACTGGGGATCTCCGCTTAGTGCCCCATTTATGACTTTGTCTTTTCTTGCGCTTATTGTTATTCCTGAAATAAAAATTGGTTTAAAGGGATTGTTTGATGTGAATAGTTTTAAGTATTTGAAGTAGCATTGGTAGCCTAAACGCCAGAGTTTCTTCGCCTCGGCGAAAAACTCAATGTACCATCTCAACCCCCTTTTTTTTATAATAAATATTCGTACAATTTTAATGAATCAGTAAAAGCATCTTCGATGGCCATCGGTCACCAATGTCCTCGAAGTGACAGCAACGAACCACTAAGACCCTCGAAGTTACCGAGTTATATAACCAGTATACGACCTAAAAACTTACGGCGAATGGTGACAGGATAAGACTAATATATTGCAATACCGATACGGAGAATGAAAATTAACAAAAAGCTTTCCAGATTTATCGATAACAATCCGCAGGTTTTTGTGAGCACACAAGTTTTACAGGAGTTATGCAATGTGGTATATAAATAATACTCTCCAAAAGAAGTTGATTTGTAAATAGCACTTTCAGAAATTGAATTTTAGTTTCTATTCACGATAATACTATTGACACTGTTAGAAATACCAATGCCATAAAAATAAAATATGGCTATTCGTTTTATGATTCGCTCATCATTTCTGCTGCTTTAGAAAGCTGCTGTGTTACCTTATATTCCGAAGTAGTGAGTAATTTTGAGGAACTATCACAAATGCCTGATAACTAACAATATAATCCTCTTTATACGGAATAATAATAGATTTTTAGTAGTCGATTTGATTTAATTACCAAGATTTGGTAACTTTGAAATTAAAATACATCAAAATGGGAAAAAATACATCAATATCATTAGGTTCGCACTACGAGGATTTTATAAAGTCATCTATTACCTCTGGAAAATATAGTTCTGCAAGTGAAGTTGTACGTTCAGCCTTAAGAATTTTAGAATCAGAAGAGAAAAAACTGAAAGAATTAAGAAACGCATTGATTGAAGGAGAAAACAGTCCAATGATTGAAAACTTCAATGCTGACAAGCATCTCGAAGATTTACATCGAAAATACTTATGATTAATAAATATAGGATAAGTGAAAAAGCTATTTCTGATTTGGAGAAAATATGGCTTTACACGTTAAACAAATGGTCAAGAAAACAATCCGATAGATATCACAACCTAATCATTGATGAGATTGAATATATTGTGGATAACTTTGACTTGTGTAGTAGTATTGATTATATTAGAGTTGGATACAGAGTGTCAAAAGTTAAATCTAATTTAATTTTTTTCAAGAATGCAGAAGACAAAATAATTGAGATCATCAGGATTTTACATCAAAATATGGATATTGAAAATCGACTTAAAGTAGTTGATTAAAAAAAAACCACACACAATATAAAACTGTTGGTGTTCAGTGGTTTGCGAAGGTTTGGTTCCCGCTTTAGCATTCTTGTCGGTAGTCACGTACGCGTTCCGAAAACCGAAGCGTTTCATATTGTTGACCGATATGCAAGACGGGCAAAATATTGAAGACAGGTTTAAAATTTCAAACCCGTTTAAATAGTATAAGCGCCGTTCGGCGCATGACCGTCTCTCACAATGCCGGGGCTTCTTCGCCGCGGCGAATGCCTCAGTCAGCTCAGTTTTCAATTTGAAATTGGTTTTACAACTGCTATGAATCAGCACCAAAGATTTTTGGAGCACTCGGTCACTGGGTCCTCGAAGTGACCGTACCCCAATGCCTCATCCACCTCATGTTTAATCTTCAATTATCGATTTAATACGATCAATTTGCTGTTGTTTGTTAACTGAACGCAATGTATTTGCAGTTTTGGTGTAAAATTGATGAACGCTGAGAAATTTCACCTGAATTTTATTCCAATCGTTAATGTTTGTAATAATATTTTGAGCTTTTAACTCTTCAAAAAGGGTGTTTGAAACAGGAATAAAATCGCTTCTTCCCAAGTAATCTAAGTCCGAATCGCACATGATTTGTTGTAGTAAATTTTGTGGATTTGGTGGAAGCTTTGTTGCCATAATCAGTTCACATATAGTTTCAATTTGTTGAGGAGCATATCCATAGTTTGGTAAAATTTCCTTTGCCATTGCTGCACCACGGTCTTCATGATCTTTGGCACCTTGAATTTGGCCAACATCATGTAGTATTGCGGCCGTTTTAAGTAGCAGAATGTCTTCATCAGATATACCTTCACCCCATGCTATTAGCTCTGCTTGCGTGGCTACATCTATGGTGTGTTTAACGTTATGATAAAACAAAAAGGAAGGCAATTCTTTTTCTAATTTTTCAAGTATAATTTCTTGAAAATCGGTTAGCTGCCGCATTAAATAGCTATTACGAAAGATTTCATTAGGTTTGCGACCCTCGCGATTTTCAGAGAGTGAAACTTTAATGCGTTTAACGGAATACATATCCATGTTTCCCTGCATTTTAACTGGCATTTTGCCATAATGTTCGCAGGTAAAATAATCTTTAACCAGCTCATAGGTCATAACAGAAATAATTATCATTCCGTTTTCTGCAGCAGACATCATGCGGCTAGCTGTGTTAACGGTTTCACCTTTAAGGTCGTATGATATTTTTTTCTTGCCTGATGTATTTGCAATTACTGGCCCTGTGTGTATGCCAATTTTCATTTCATAAAAAGGCTTATTTCTGGAAGTGTATTTTTCTTTTGTTTCATTAAAGACATTATACATCTCTAGTGCTGATAAAACGACGTCTAAGGGGTTTGTAATGTTTTTTATAGGTACTCCTCCAGCACACATGTACGTATCGCCTATAGTTTTAATTTTTTCGATTTTGAAATTTGCGGTTATATCGTCGAATTGATAAAATAGATTATCTAGTTCATCAATGATTTCTTTGGAATCTTCCTCGCCACTAACACTTTTAAAACCATGAATTTCGAGAAATAATACCGTAGCCATTTTAAATTTAATGGTCTGGGTATGATCAAGCTGTAAGTCTTTAGCTGAATCTCCTAATTTACTGAGGCGTGTTTTTAATGTATCAATTTGGATAGATAACTCATCATTTTTAGCACTAAGCTGCTTCATTTGATTGTTAAGATCACGATTCTCCTCAATAAGCTTCTGCACACGTTTTACGAGCGTGGGATCCTGATTTAACTCTTCCATTATGATTGAATTCTATTAGTTTAATTCTTAATGAACTTATTTTGTATTTAATAAAAATTAATGCTGAGAAATATGTCTTTTTTTCTCTCAACAGGCTGCTATAAGAAATCTCTTATTTAATGTAAATCTTTAGTAATTTTGATGTATTCCAATATAATCAATATATTTAATGATCAAAAGCAGTACCAATATACAAAATTTTAGTAATTGAAGCTAATAGAGAGAGAAAATATTGAACTTCTTGTTAAAAACTTACCCGATAAGCCAGGGGTGTATCAATATTTTGATGCAAACGGAAAAATTATCTACATAGGTAAAGCAAAGAGTTTAAAAAAACGCGTATTGACTTATTTTACTAAAACGAACGATAGTGCGAAAACTCAGGTTTTGGTGAGTAAAATAGCTGATATACGGCATATTGTTGTGAATACTGAAAGCGATGCTTTGCTGCTTGAAAATAATTTGATAAAAGAGTATCAGCCAAAATATAATGTATTATTGAAAGATGATAAAACGTTTCCGTGGATTTGTATTACAAATGAGCCTTTTCCGAGAATTTTTTATACTCGAAATGTAGTGCGCGATGGGGCAGCGTTTTATGGACCCTATACTTCACTAAGAACGGTGAAAACACTGCTCGATCTTATTAATGAGATTTTTCTTTTGCGTACTTGTTCATTAAAGCTTACGGATGATAATATAAAGGCCAATAAATTCAAAATTTGCCTTGAGTATCATATGAAAAAGTGCAAAGGTCCATGTGAGGGTTTGCAGGCTGAGACGGAATATTTATCGGATATTGATATTATTAGGAAAATAATAAAAGGCGATTTACAGCAAGTAATACAATATATTAGTTCTATGATGCTTGAGAAATCAGCTGCTTATGAATTTGAAGCGGCTGAAATATTGCGTCAAAAGATAGATATTTTAAAGAAGTTTCAAAGTCGATCAACTGTGGTAACCCCTGAAATACGTAACACAGACGTGTTTACTTTTTTTGATGATAGCTCCTCAGCTTATGTGAATTATCTTAAAATTATGAATGGCGCCATTGTACAAGTACATAGTGTTGAGTTAAAAAAGCGTATTGAAGAAGCTAAAGAAGATTTACTAGCCTATGCTGTTATTGAGTTACGTGAGCGATTGCAAAGTACATCAACAGAAATTATTTTACCTTTTGAAATAGGAACCGATATACCTGGGGCTAAAACACTTGTGCCACAAAGAGGCGATAAGAAAAAACTGTTAGAATTATCAGAACGAAATTTATCGTATTTTAGGTTGGAGCGAAAACGACTTGCTGAGAAAGCCGATACAGGGCGTAAGGCAAATAGTGTGATTGAAAAAATGAAATATGATTTGCGTTTAAATGTTGCACCAATGCATATTGAATGTTTTGATAATTCGAATATTCAAGGGGAATTTCCTGTAGCGGCTTGTGTAGTTTTTAGAAAAGGAAAACCGGCAAAAAGTGAGTATAGGCATTTTAATGTTAAAACGGTTGTTGGAGCAGATGACTTTGCTACTATGGAAGAAATATTGTACAGGCGTTATAGTCGTATGTTAGAAGAAGATGTGCCATTGCCCGATTTAATTGTGATTGATGGAGGAAAAGGTCAATTGAGCGCGGCATTAGCTAGTCTGGAAAAACTAGAACTTACTAATAAAATAGCGATTATTAGTATTGCTAAAAGACTTGAGGAGATTTATTTTCCGGGCGACCCTGTGCCTTTGTATTTAGATAGAAATTCGATTACATTAAAGGTAATACAAAATTTACGAAACGAGGCACATCGCTTTGGTATTAGCTTTCATAGGCTTAAACGCTCAGCAGATTTTATTAAATCGGAATTAGATGCTATAAAGGGAGTAGGAGAGAAGCTAAAAGAAAAGCTATTAACACATTTTGGAAGTGTTGATGGTATACGAAATGCGTCAATAGAAGATGTTGAAAAGCTGTGTGGAAAGGCAAAGGCTGGCTTAGTAATAGCAGGACTAAATGAAAAATGATTTTATTCTGCGGTTCAAGTCATTCAAGACTGAGATATCAGCGGTTATTCTATTCGTGGGTTTTAACCACGGTATATATCTATAATATGACAAGTCAGTAGCGAAAGTGGTTAAAAATAAAGGATTTATTTATCCCGATTAATAACATAATCAATAAGAGTCAGAAGCGATATCATTGCCTCATTTTGAGGGTATTTTAAAAGTATATCGAGCGACAAGTGTTTGTAACGGCTCATCTCTTGACGTGCAAAGTCAATGCCTCCACTATTGTGTGCAAAGTCAATGATTTCGCCTATTTTGTGTTTTTTGCGATTGGCGTTTTTAATTAGCGAAATAATGTGTTTTCGATCTTTTTCACTCGCTTTCATTAAGCCGTAAATGAGAGGGAGCGTGATTTTTTTCTCTTTTATATCATTGCCTTTTGGTTTACCAATTATGGACGATTTTTCATAATCTAGCAGATCGTCTTTTATCTGAAAAGCAATACCAGCAAATATTCCAGCTTGTTTATAATCTTCAATTATTTTTTTATCGGCAGCTACGGATTGAGCACCAGAAGCCATACATGCCCCAAATAAAGAGGCGGTTTTTTTTGTAATTATTTCATAGTATTCATCAGGATCAGTAAGTAAATCGCGTGTTTTGCGAATTTGCATAATTTCTCCTTCGCTCATTTCGCGCACTGCATCAGATACTGTATGAAGCAGGTCATATTCTTTATGATCGAGGGCAAGAAGTAAACCGCGCGACAATAAATAATCGCCCACCAATACGGCAATTTTACCACGCCATAAGGCATTTATACTAAAGAAACCGCGACGTTCAAACGATTCGTCAACCACATCATCATGAATAAGTGTGGCGGTATGCAATAATTCAATAAGCGATGCTGCCACATAAGTAGCCGGTTTTACCTCATTTAAACTACGAGCAGCTAAAAAAACAAAGAGAGGACGTAGCTGTTTTCCTTTGTTGCGAATTATATAGCTGGTGATTATGTCAAGCAAGGCCACTTTGCTTTTCATGGAGTCACGAAAGCTTTTTTCAAACTCTTGAAGTTCTTTATTAACTGGCTTTTGAATATTTGCGAGTGAGATCATTGCTTTTGTTTGTACAAATATAACGAGTTTGTATGTAGATTATTAGTGACAGCGTGTAATAGATAAAGAAATTAAAAAATAAGGTCTAAAATTAATTATATAAACATCATATTTACAGATAATAAGCAAAAAGTTATATATTTGCATATATAATATATTTAAATTTATGAAAATCAAATCAGAACAGCTTGAAAAAGCATCTTCGGTGTTAAAAGCCATTGCCCATCCAATGCGTATTGCGATAATTAATCAGTTAGAGGATGGAAAGAAATTATCGGTAACAGAAATTCATGAATTGCTTGAGATAGATCAGTCAACGGCCTCTCATCATTTGGGTATTCTTAAAGACAAAGGAGTTTTAAATTCAAAGCGCGATGGAAAAAATACTTTTTATTATTTGAAACATGAGAAGTTAACTACCATTGTTGAATGTATTAAGAATTGTATTTAGGACAATTTTTTTGTTTCTTTATAATAATTTAGCTGCAAAATAAATGCAGTGATTTTAGTCAATTGATAACATAATTAGAAAATACGTTACCCAGATTCAATCATAGATCTTACAAACGAAGAAATTGAACAAGCAATTAAAATTGCTAAAATAATTAGGAAATATGTTCTGAATCAAATGAATATGACAAATGAATATGACAAATGAATATGACAAATGAATATATTAAAAAGGAATAAATAAATTTCTGAGAATTAGCTTATTAAGTGCTAATATAGCGCTTAAATTTTTATATTTAAAAATAGAAAAAACGACCGCAATCGCCAAATTTATTACCATCACACACAATCAGGGAAAACTCAGATGTTATTAAAACTCAAATGTGACTACTATAATTATAGATTTATTTGGTTTATCCGCAGACATTTGGGGTGTAGCTGACAGAGCATTGGCAATAAGCAAAAATAGCATCCGTATAAATAAGCAATTTGGTTCACTAGTTTACCTTATTTAAAATGAAACACTTCAAAATAATAGCGAATTAAAAGACAGTAAGAAATGAGTTATATTCGTTTAACAAAAGAGTTTAGTTTTGAGATGGCGCATGCGCTGTGGAATTACGATGGTTCCTGTCGTAATATTCATGGGCATTCCTATCGTCTTTCAGTAACAGTTAAGGGGCAACCTATTGAAGAAAAAGGGAACGTAAAACTAGGCATGGTACTAGATTTTGGAGTATTAAAAGAAATAGTACAGCAAGAAATTATAAAACCCTTTGATCATTCTGTGGTTATAAGCAATGAAGCCGATCATTCCTGGATAAAACAAAGCAGTCAGATGTTTGAAAAGACCATACTCACAGCTTATCAACCAACATGTGAAAATATGCTTATAGACTTTGCTAAAAAAATACAATTAAAATTACCAGTCAGCATTCAACTCGTAAGTATTAAATTAGCCGAAACCGCAAATTCTTATGCTGAGTGGTTTGCTGCCGATCAGGGTTAATGAGCATCATCGTATATAATAAAAAGTGTACACCTACTAAGGCCATTTCTTATTTAGATGTGCTTAAAAAGACTTTTTATATATATTAGAGGATAAAATACAGGAATTATATTATCTGATTCTACATTAGTATACATCAAGGACATGCTTAAGCTTAGCAATCTGATATTTAGGTAGAAAGATATAATATAAAAACAATAAGGATTTTTGATTTTTTTGCTAAAGCCGGGTTTTTCATTGAATTTCTTACCACTTGCTAAAGCCAGGGGTAATTTAATAGGCAAATTGTTTACAAAGGTTTATTTAATATCAAATATTTTTTCAGCACATCAAAATATAATTCATGAACGAAAAAAAACTTTTCTTACTAGATGCTTTTGCTCTTATTTACCGGGCCTATTATGCGTTTATAAATAATCCGCGAATGAATTCAAAGGGTCAAAACACCTCCGCCGTATTTGGATTTATTAATACCATTTTAGATGTTATAAATAAGGAAAAGCCCACGCATATGGCAGTAGTTTTTGATCCATCAAAATCCTTTAGGCAGGATATTTATCCCGATTATAAAGCGCATCGAGAAGAAACACCGGAGGGTATTCGATTTGCAATTCCTTATATAAAGAAGATATTGGAGGCAATGAATATAGCCGTAATTCAGGTAGAGAATTATGAGGCCGATGATGTAATTGGAGCTTTAAGTAACAAGGCATCAAAGTTTGGATTTCAAACGTATATGATGACCAGCGATAAAGATTATTGTCAATTAGTAAAGGACAATGTATTTATGTATAAACCAGGTCGATCTGGAGGTGATGTTGAGATACTTGGAGTAGATGAAGTAAAGAAAAAGTTTACTATAGAACATCCCGATCAGGTACGCGATATTTTAGCATTGTGGGGCGATGCTTCAGATAATATTCCCGGTGCGAAAGGAGTGGGCGAAAAAACAGCAAGAAAATTAGTTGGAGATTTTAAAACAGTTGAAAATCTGATAGAAAACTATAGTTCACTTACTGGAAAGATTAAAGAAACAATATTTAATAATATAGAAAATATAAAGTTATCGAAGATTCTAGTAACAATTGATTTAAATACACCAATTGAATTAGATGAAAATCAACTGTTAATGAAAGGACATGATACAGATGCATTACAAATCATTTTTGATGAATTAGAGTTCAAAAATCTTCAAAATCGATTTAGAGCCCAAAATCCTGCCGCAGAAGTAAAAAAGACTCCGGCAATCATGCAACCTTCTTTGTTTGATGATATGCCAATGGAGCAGCCTCAAAAAACACTGCTCTCTATCACGGATGCAGCGCACGATTACAAGCTTTTGGATACTCCCGAGCTTCGTTTTGAACTTATTGAGGTCTTAAAAAATCAAAAACGTTTTTGTTTTGATACTGAAACAACGGGTCTCGATGTTTATCATGCGCAGCTTGTAGGTATCTCTATTGCTTATTTTGAGGGAGAGGCTTTTTATATCCCAATACCAGCAGACCGTACAGAGGCACAAAAAATTGTAAACGAGTTTAAATCAATTTTAGAAAATACGGAAATAGAAAAAATAGGACAGAATTTAAAATTTGATATTCTAGTTCTTAAAAATTATACTGTGTTTGTACAAGGCCTCATTTTTGATACCATGCTAGCCCATTATATTTTACAGCCTGAGCAGCGACATAATATGGATGTTTTGGCTGAAAATTATTTGGGATATAAAACAGTAAGCATTGAAGAGTTAATAGGTAAAAAAGGCGAGGGACAAGGAACCATGCGTAGTGTAGAGATTAATAAAATTAAAAATTATGCATGCGAAGATGCTGATATCACTTTAAAATTAGCATCAATTTTTGAAAAAGAACTTAAGGAATTGCACTCTGAAAAACTTTCTCAAACTATTGAAATGCCTTTGGTTGTTGTTTTAGCTGATATGGAGTGGGAGGGTGTTCGTATTAATAGTGAAGCCTTAAATGTGTCGGGTGATATTTTACGAGCAGATTTAATTCAACTTGAGAGCGAGATTATTGAGTTAGCGGGCGGACAAGCTTTTAATATTTCATCGCCAAAGCAGTTAGGCGAGGTATTGTTTGAACGCTTAAAAATAAGTGATGGCGCACAAAAAACGAAGACAAAACAGTATTCAACAGCGGAAGACGTTTTAGAGAAGTTACGTGATGCACATCCTATTATCGGCAAAATTTTGGAATTTCGATCATTACGCAAATTACTCTCGTCATATGTTGAGTCATTACCATCACTGGTAAATTCAAAAACAGGAAAAATACATACTTCGTTTAATCAGGCTGTAACTGCAACTGGACGGCTTAGTTCGAATAATCCGAATTTGCAAAATATTCCCATTCGTGAGGAGCGAGGTCGTGAAATACGAAAAGCATTTATACCTTCAAACGATTCGCATGTACTTTTGTCGGCAGATTATTCACAGATTGAATTGCGCATAATGGCTCACGTAAGCAAAGATGAGGGCATGATTGAGGCTTTTATGCAAGATGAGGATATTCATACAGCAACGGCAGCAAAAATTTATGGATTGCCTTTAGGTGAAGTAACAACAGATATGCGACGCAACGCTAAAACGGCAAATTTTGGTATTATTTATGGTATTTCAGCTTATGGTTTAGCCGGTCGTTTAAGCATTGCACGTAAGGATGCCAAAGAGTTAATTGATAATTATTTTAAAACCTTTCCGGGTGTTCGAACGTATATGTCGCAAGCTATTGCAGATGCACGTGAGAAGGGTTATGTGGAAACGATTATGGGTCGGCGTCGTTATTTACCCGATATTAATTCGCGCAATGGTATTGTGCGAGGATTTGCAGAACGTAATGCTATTAATGCACCTGTGCAAGGTTCAGCAGCCGATATTATTAAGTTAGCGATGATAAATATACATAGTGAGATGAAAGACAAAAACTTTAAAAGTAGAATGATTCTTCAGGTTCATGATGAGTTGGTATTTGATGTATTGAAAGATGAATTGGAAACTTTGAAAGAATTAGTAAAACGAAATATGGAGAATGCTGTGACATTACTAGTTCCACTGCGTGTTGAGATGGGAAGTGGAAATAATTGGCTGGAGGCGCACTAATGAAATGTTGGGTATTAAATAAGGAAAGATGAATTAGTTAAAGAGCAACATAAAGTCACGCTCTTACTAATTATTACTATCATTTTTATGATATAGATCGGTAGCTATAAGGATAGCAATAAAGCCCCAAAAGGGTACAGCGGCTTTATCTGTATCGAGGAAATTGTTAAGAGAACCGTGAATGAAATAGGTCGTTAATCCAATAAAGCAAGCAATAACAGTAATTCGTAGCCTTTTATTTTTAGTTTCTTGACTAAGTTTAAAACCATAAACGATGCTAGTAATTACAATAGCGATAAACGTGAGTGTTCCCAATATTCCTGATTCTGCAAGTGGCCCAATATATTCGCTGTGCGCATTTCCGCCGTCGGCTCTGTTGGTACTAATAGAAGTACGATCATACGATAATTGATAGGGAGCATATTTAAACATATAGGTTCCCGGACCCCAGCCAAAAATTGGTTTCTCGACGAACATTTTTAAAGCACATTTCCAACGATTAATACGCTCTTTATTTGAGTCATCTGTAGTAATGTTGGTGATTGTTTCGGCATGTTCTGCTATGTTGGTACGTTGATTTTTTTTATTTTCTTCCATTTTCATGATAAAAGAATTTTGAAATAAAATAAAAATCAATGATATAGAAAAAAGTATGGTTAAAATATGTGTCAGTCGTAAACGCATCATTAGGCTAATCCATACTAAGAATGCGCCAATAAGACTAATCCAAGCAGCACGAGTATACGAAAGAAGCAGCGCGGTAATAAAAAGAATAAGAATAAAAAAAGTGATAGACCATTTTCGAAAATGATTAATTTCATTGATGATTAATCCTAAAAGAACAGGAATAAACATCGCAATTATTGCACCGTACGAGGTATGATCGTTATAAAAAGGCTCCATAACAAAATGTGCTGCATTGATGTTTGAGAAGCCAACTTCATTTTGGTTATAAATAGAATAAATAATAACAATAGAAAATGAAATGATATATGCCCAAAGAAAACGATATATGTTTTGAGCATTCTTAAAAAGTATTATTGCCAGATAATAGAATGAAACAAGATACCATAAACGCACCAAAAAGAATTTAAGAGAAACGAGTATATCAGTACTTGTAAGAGAGGTAATAAAAATCCACAAAAGATTAATGGCAATAACAATAGTTAAAGGATGATTAATTATTTTTTTATCTAAGCTTTTTGTGTAAAGTGATTTAAGAACAAAAAGCAGAAGTACTAGTAAAATTAAGGGTTCTGTTGGTATAAATAAATCAAACGGGATTTCAATACCAATTTCATTAAGAGAAATTGAAAGTGGAGTAAGAGCAGTTATAATGATAAGAAGCTTATCAAGAGAAAAAATACCAATACAGAGAACAGCTAATGCAATAGGGAAAATAGTAAGAAAATAGAATTCTTTATATAGAGAAATTGCATTGAGAATAACAAAAAGAAATACAATTATATATATTAAATATGTTTTGTTTTTCTCGGTCAATATAAAAGATTTTAATAAGGAGTAAGCGATTCAAACACATTCATATTGTTAATATAAGAATGTATTGAGAACGATTTATAGAATAGAGTAAAAGTAACGAACATGGCTTATTGAACCATGTTCGTTATAAAAAGATTATAAAGGGACATTTCCGTGTTTACGAGAAGGCACGGAAACATGTTTATTTTCGAGCGCTTCAAAGGCTTTAATAAGTTTATTACGGGTTAAAGCGGGATCAATAACTTCATCAATAAAACCGCGTTCTTCGGCAATGTATGGGTTAGCAACTTCACTACGATATTCAGCAGCCAAATCTTTCTTTGTTTTAGCAGGATCGGTAGACTCTTCTATTTGCTTGCGATTAAGAATCGACACGGCACCTTCAGGCCCCATAACAGCAATTTCAGCAGTAGGCCAAGCAAAGTTAAAGTCGCCCCCTAGGTTTTTACTATTCATAACACAATATGCGCCGCCGTATGATTTACGCATGATAACAGTAATTTTAGGAACCGATGCATCGGCGTATGCATAAATTAATTTAGCCCCGTGCTTTATAATACCATTATGTTCTTGATTAACGCCAGGTAAGAACCCAGGAACATCTTCAAGAGTAAGAATAGGGATATTATAACAATCGCAAGTTCTAATGAAACGAGAAGCTTTCATAGAAGAATCGATATCAAGCGTACCTGCAAGAACCTTAGGTTGATTGGCTAAAATACCGATACATCTGCCATTAAGACGAGCAAAACCAACTACCACATTTTGAGCATATAGCTCATGTATTTCAAAAAATTTGGCACCATCTATAATAAGCTTAATAACTTCTTTCACATCATAGGGCTTATTTGGATCATCAGGCACAACATCACGAAGTTTCTTTACAATACGATCGTCGGAATCTTTTCCTTCGATAAACGGAGCATTTTCCATGTTATTTGAAGGCAAAAAAGAGAGAAGCTTTTTAACCCCAAGAATGGTGTTTTCTTCATCATCATAAACAAAGTGAGCTACCCCACTTTTTGTTGCATGAACTTTAGCACCACCTAAGTCTTCAAAAGAAATATCTTCATTCAATACTTCTTTAACAACGTTAGGTCCTGTTACAAACATGTAACTGGTTTTGGCAGTCATAAAAACATAATCGGTAATAGCAGGAGAATACACCGCACCCCCAGCAGCTGGGCCAAGAATTACAGATATTTGAGGAATAATACCTGAAGCTTTAACATTTCGATTAAAAATACCAGCATATCCTGCTAAACTAGCAACCCCTTCTTGAATACGAGCACCGCCAGAATCAATAAGACCAATAATAGGAGCACCTGTTTTAAGTGCCATGTCTTGTAGTTTCCATATTTTTTGAGCATGAGCCCAACCAAGCGATCCACCCATTACGGTAAAGTCTTGAGCATACGAATATACTAAACGACCATTTACATTACCATATCCGGTAATAACGCCATCACCATCGGTATTTTGCACTTTGCCATAAGTACCGTAGTTTGCTGTAGCAACAAATGCATCAATCTCTTCAAATGTGTCTTTATCAAATAAAAGAGCAATACGTTCACGGGCTGTTAACTTGCCTTTAGAATGTTGTTTAATCTCTTTTTCTTTGTCGTTGTGTTGTTTGTCGTAAGCCTCTCTTCTTGAAAGAAACTTTTGATAAATTTTACCGTTAATATCCATAGTGTTAATTATTATTTTCTGAGATTTTATTTTTTATAATAAGTAATGAAATAGTCATAAATAATGCTGAGAAAGTAGAAATAAATACAATAATCCATCGTATTGGAAAAGTTTTACGATCGGCTTTATATGCATGATCAATTATATATTTACAAGGAACATTTTGTTGAGCATCAACGCGAGCTTCAGCATATTTTGCTTTTAGAAGGCTGAAACGTTCATTTTCATATTCTAAAAGTTTTTGAAGAGATAAAAAGTGAGGGCCGTAATTTTGAAGTACCCTTAATTTTTCTTCAATGCTACGTGCCGCTTTATTATTACCCTCAGCAATAGCTTTTGCATACGCAGCGTTAAAAACCTCAGCTTGTGATTCATAATCGGCAATGCCCTTTAAGCCGATTTGTTGCATTGAATCTTGTATATTATTAAGCTGTTGAGCCATGGCAAGGTATTCATTTTCAACAATAGCGAATGCTTGTTTAGCACGTTCTCTATACATGGTATTCATAATAGTATCAATAAGCATAGAGCAGTAATTAGCCATATCTGCTGCAAATTGTGCATCACGGTCATATACACGAATTTCAACGGCCATATACTTTGTGCGGCTAAAGTTAAAATTGCTTTTAAATTGTTCTGTAATTTCGGCTAAAGGGTGTTTTGAATTTCTGTTGATTTTGTAATGATCAAATAGTTTAAATTTTTGTATTAAGCGGTTTCGAATTTGATCGGAAGCAAGAACTTGTAATATACGTTCGGCGTCTTCTTCTTCGCCATATTGCATAACGGTTTCCTTTGATCCTCCATTGGTACTTAAATATGCTTTTGATATTGAAGCCGAAGCAGCAGGGAAAAGTACCACCGTAGATTTAAACTGTGGAGGAATCATGAATGAAACAATTGCAGAAACAATAAAAGTGACACAAGCAACAATGCTTAAAACTTTTTTATTATTAAAAATAAATTTCAGTACGTCGTCAGTATTAAACCAATTGTTGTTATTCTCGTAGTTCGTCATAGCTTTATTTTAAAGGTAAAAGGGTTCAAATTTACTCATTTTGCCTTAATTAAAAAATATATTTTCTTACCCTTTTGTACGAGTAGATACTTATCATTCATTAGATCTGAAGCGGTGATTGTCAGATCTGTATCTGTAATTTTTTGTTTATTTATATTTAACCCCCCTTGTTGTATCATGCGGCGCAACTCGCTTTTTGAGGGGAATACTTGACTATTTGTACACAATAAATCGGCAAGCGGAATGCCATTTTTAAGTTGATCAAACGATACCTCAAATGTTGGAACACCTTCAAAAACTTGAAGGAATGTTTTTTCATCAAGAGCCTTTAAAGACTCAAGAGTGCCTTGTCCAAAGAGTATTTCACTTGCTTCCATCGCTGATTTTAAACCATTTTGAGAATGAATTAAAATGGTTATTTGCTTAGCAAGTTCTTTTTGCAATGCTCTTAAGTTAGGTGCAGCGTCATGTTCAGCGCTCAGGGACTCAATTTTATCATGATCGAGAAGCGTGAAAACGCGAATATATTTTTTTGCATCATCGTCAGATACGTTTAGCCAAAATTGGTAGAATTTGTATGGAGAGGTATATTCAGGGTCGAGCCAAATATTTCCTTGTTCGGTTTTTCCAAATTTACCGCCATCTGATTTAGTGATAAGCGGACAGGTAAGAGCAAAGGCTACGCCACCACATTTACGGCGAATAAGCTCTGTACCGGTAGTAATATTGCCCCATTGATCGGCACCTCCAATTTGAATTTTACAATTTTTTGTTGTATAGAGATGATAAAAATCGAATCCTTGAACTAATTGGTAGGTAAATTCAGTAAAGGATAAGCCATATTCAAGGCGTTTTTTCACCGAGTCTTTTGCGAGCATATAATTTACGGTGATGTGTTTTCCGATGTCGCGAATAAATTCGAGAAAACTCATAGGGCTCATCCAATCGTAATTGTTGGTCATTTCAGCAGCGCATGGACCAGAAAAATTGAGAAGTTGAGATAATTGTTCTTTTATTTTATCTTGATTGTGTCTGATGGTAGCAAGGTCGAGTAGGTTGCGTTCAGCAGATTTGCCAGAAGGATCGCCAATCATACCAGTTGCACCACCAACTAAAAGAATGGGTTTATGACCAGCCATCTGAAAATGTTTGAGAAGCATAACAGCTGCTAAATGCCCTACATGAAGGGAATCGGCGGTAGGGTCAATTCCTAAATAAACACTAGTTGATTCTTTTTTTAGTTGTTCTTCGGTACCAGGCATATAATCAAATACCATGCCTCGCCACTTGAGTTCGCTTATTAAATCCATAATTTTTGTTGTGCGGTTATTTTTGAAATTCTATTGCAGGAGGCTCATTCATTATCTTCATTTCAATGTTATTTTTGAAGTTATTAAATTGAAGATAAGGAAACATTTTTACTGCAAAATTTGACAAAGGTAGAAAAAGAAAAGAATTTTGTTTTTGTTTTTCAGGAATAATTTTTATTGAAGCCTCTATCTTGTTGAGTAATACAAGTAAGATAGAAATAAAAAATAGGGTTTTTAAAACACCAAAAATTGCACCGGCTATTCGATTTACAATTCCTAAGGATAAATTATCAACAAGCTTTTCAACCAATTTACCCGTAAGAAGTACAAGTACAATTATTAGTATGAAAAGAATACTGAATGCAATTAGATGGTGATACTGAGTATTTAAAGAAAAACCACGTTTAATAAAATCGCCAAAAGAGGCAAATAGTGTAGAAGCTCCCCATATACCAAGCAATAATGCAGCAAGGGTTGCAATGCTGCTAATGAATCCTTTCATATAGCCTCTTATGGCAGTCCAAGCGAGTATAATAATTAATGCTAGATCAAAAAAACTAATCATAAAAATCTACTTTAGGGCTAATATAAGTGATTCTTATATATATTCAACAAAAAAGTTATAAGTCACATATTTACAGATAAATAAAAACAAATTATAATTTGTTTTTTTATCAGCGGGAATTCAATACTTTTGCGTATGATATATGGCTTCATAGTTCAAGGGATAGAACGGAAGTTTCCTAAACTTTAAATACAGGTTCGAGTCCTGTTGAGGCTACAAATAGGAGTTTACTACTGAGGGTACTTAGGAGCATTATGCTTGCTGCGGCTATTACTTAAGAGATTTTTAAAACGTTTTTTTAGGGTACAAAAAAATATTGCCTTTAATAGTAATAGTTAAAACAACTTATGAATTACACTCCCCAGATAGGTGACAATTAATCCTAAAAACACACTTAAACTGGCATATAAAGCAAAGTAAACAAAGTTATTGTCTTTCAACAATGTGAGGTTTTCATACGAAAAAGCCGAGAAAGTTGTAAAACCGCCACAAAAACCAAGGGTTAGAAATAATCTCCACTCCGAATTCATAATATTACCTCGTTCCGCAAATCCAAAAAACAATCCTATTAAAAAACATCCAATAATATTTACAAAAAAGGTTCCAAAAGGAAATGCTGAAACGACTGTATTTTGAATAGCTCGCGATGTAAGATATCGTGCAATTCCTCCAATAAAACTTCCTGATCCTATTATAAAAAGTAATTTAAACATATTTGATATTTTTAAATTTATTTATTGGTATTATTTATTTCTTCAAAAATACTTGTTGCTTTTTATATTTGAATGATTCAACTATTACCATTATATTCTCTTTTATAATTTCTTTTCTTATTGAAGCTTAAGACATGTTAGGTGAATTGGATGTTACTCTTTTCCCAATTTTTATTAATCTTAACTCAAAAAATCTATACGATAAGATTGATATTCCAACTGTCAAAATAGCAACTATACTAAATAATAATAAACTAGAATTTATATTCATCTTTTTTAGCAAATAATTTTAATATAGATAAACTATAGGATGAATTAGATAGACTCCATAAGTAGCAATGCCAAATGTTTCCAAAGCATTACTGAGAAAACTTGGTAAATTAATTTTTAATTTATAAAAACAAAGAACAATAGTAAAAGACAATAGTGTAAAAATTAATCGACCAATTCCTGATACTATTGAAATTTGATCACCTTCAAAAGGTAATAAACAGAATAAAGAAACAGCAATGATTAATAATATAATATTAAGCATAGAATTAATATTCACCTCTCGAAAATTATAGAATATTGCTATACCCATGACATAAAGAAATAAATTATTAAATGGATTAACATATAATGCCCATTGGTCTGATAATCTTGTATTCGGATTTAATAAATTAAATGCAAAAAAACAATCCAATACTTAAACAAATTATAAAAAAAGCATTTCCAACCCATTTCTTGTAATTATACAGAAAGAAAATAAAAGGGGTTAAAGCATAATAAACCATTTCATTTCCAATTGACCAAGCACCAGTGGGTATATATGCTGTAGGTTTAATAAAGCCAAACAAAGTAGTAAGGTTTTAAAATAAAAGTTTCCAACTATAAGTGCCAGTTTTTAAAATTTGAGGAATAATTGCAAGAATACATACTGCCCAAAGTAAAGGCCAAATTCTAAATATTCGTCGCACATAAAAATTAATAGAAGCACGAATGGATTTTATATATACATTATAAACTATTGCCATACTCAAACCAGATAAAACAAAAAAAATGGATACACCATAAACACCCAATCTCCCTAATGGATTAGAAGAATCTAATGGGGAAACAATCCAATAGGTTAAATGATAAAACATTATGGATAAAGCCATCAATCCTCTCAACCAATCTAGTGTTTCAATTCTTGAATTTTTCAAATCACTCATTTATTTTATTATTCTTACGTTTTCCATTTTTCTGTTTTAGCTAATGTTACGTAGCTTTTGCGCTTGTTTTAATTCCGCTAAACTGCTATAATGCACCTTGAAAAGTGAATATATAAATAATTTCTTTAAGCAGCAAATATAGTTTAAATAAAAGTTAGGAGGGTGCAAGCCCTTCATGCGCGGAGTTGTGTCCGAAGCATTAGCAAGTGGCAAGGCGGTTTGGGGCGTCTCATACGCTGAAGTAAGCCAAACGGCAAAAGTCTGAACAGACGAACAGAAACGACAAAATGGAGTTCACGAATACCATAGAATATTTTAAAAGACAAGAGTAAACGTAATACGAGGCATAGTTATTCGGGTAAGGCAACCGCAGCTTTAAAAGTTTACAATGAGCGTATAGCTGATGTTTTTGGCATTGGCAAAGATAAAGATGATAAATTTTGGAATGCTGTATTGCGACAAGCATTGGTGAATAATTTTCTATCCAAAGAGATTGAAAATTATGGATTGCTTGAATTGACACCGCTGGGTGAAAAATTTATAAAAGAGCCGCATAGCTTTATGTTGGCAGAAAGCCATCATTATGAACAAACCGATGATGATGATGACTCATATAACCAACCATCAAGTGGTGCTGATAAAGAGTTGCTTAGCATGCTTAAAGATTTGCTTCGTAAAATCTCAAAGAAAATAAATCTACCTCCTTTTGTGATTTTTCAAGAACCATCATTGGATGATATGGCAATTAATTATCCAATCACCATTGAAGAGATGGCACAAATAACGGGTGTAGGACAAGGTAAAGCTCAACGTTATGGCAAAGAGTTTATAGAATTGATAGCTCGCTATGTTGAAGAAAAAGATATTATTCGCCCACAAGATATGGTGGTTCGCTCTGTAGTTAACAAATCAAGCAATAAAGTATACGTCATACAAAGCATTGACAGAAAAATGTCGCTTGAAGATATTGCTAATGCAAAAAACCTATCGATGGATGAGTTACTATCTGAAATAAAAGCAATTATCAACTCTGGAACAAAAATAGACATTGATTATTACATCAACGAAGTTATTGACGAAGACAAACAAGACGAAATCTTTGATTATTTTAAAGATGATGCAAAAGACGAATCGATCGAAGATGCTTTCAAAGAACTTGGCGAAGACGAATTTAATGTTGAAGAGATTAGATTGATGCGAATAAAGTTTATATCTGACATGGGGCATTAATCAATTCAAAACAGGACAAAACATAAACAAGTTTGAATATAAATATTAAAAGAGAGTGTAAAATATTTTGTGTAAACACATTTTAAAGTTCTTAATTTAGTTTGCATCGATGTCCAAAGATAGTTAAAAACTGATGAAGGATTATGCCCCAATTGTGTATTGGCATATTCCACTTTTTTTCGATGTTTATAATCGCCATATATACAGTTTTTTGAGCTGCATAATCGTCAGTAAATTGAATTTTTGTTTTTGTGTATTTCCTTATGCCTCTGTTTAGATTTTCAATGGTGTTTGTTGTATAAATTAACTTTCTTATTTCTAGAGGGAAATCGAAAAAACAGGTTAAATTCTCCCAATTATTTTGCCACGATTGTATGGCGTATTTATATTTAGTTCCCCATTTCAAATCCATTGTCACTAATGCTTTTTCTGCCATTTCCAAATTATTTGCACTATAAATACTTTTCAGATCTGAGCAAAATTCTTTACGGTCTTTCCATACAACATATCTACAGCTGTTTCTTATTTGATGGACGATACATAGCTGTGTTATCGCATTGGGGTATACGCCTTTAATAGCTTGTGTAAAACCAGTTAGATTATCTGTACAAGCAATGAGTATATCATCAATACCACGAGCTTTCAGGTCTGTAAGTACAGTAAGCCAAAATGAAGCTGACTCATTTTCGGCTAGCCACATGCCTAGCACTTCCTTCAGTCCATCATTTTTCAGTCCTATAACAAGAAATATACACTTATTAATTATCTTCCCGTTTTGTCTTACCTTAAGAACAATACCATCCATCCAAACGGTCATGTAAATCGGTTCTAGAGGCCTATTTTGCCATTCTTTGACATGTTCTAGAATACGATTAGTTACATTGGATATTGTTCCTTCACTAACATCAACACCATAAATTTCTTTAACCTGTTGGCTAATATCAGAGGTTGTCATGCCTCTGCTGTACATGCCAGTTATAGCTTCCTCAAGTTTGTCGCTCATGCGTTGTCCTTTTGGAATTAATTGTGGTTCAAATTCACCATTACGATCTCTCGGGATATTTAAAACCATATCGCCAAGGTTGTCAGTTTTAATCTTTTTAGGATATGTTCCATTTCGGCTATTTCCAGTGCCATAGCCCTCTTTATCATGCTTCTGATAGCCTAAATGAGAATCAAGCTCAGATTTTAGCATTTCTTCTACACCTTGCTTGAAAAGATCGTTAAAAAATGAATGGAATTCTTCTTTGCTTTTGAATTGCTTGAAGAAATTTTTGGGAAGTGTGTTTTGTGTACTCATATTATAATGGTTTAATGGTTTACAAATATAATCATGCCCTGCTCCGTTTCGTTACGGCTACTCCTCCTCTTCACTTCGCAGGGCATGATTATGATAAATCAATTATTTATGTGTTTACACAATGTTTTTTATACTCCCCATCAATAATCTATTTCTGAATGCTATCAGGCATAATGTTACAAATGGCAGAATTGTATTTACACTTTCTAATCATTCGCTTATCATTTCTAATACAGGAGAGGCAAAGGCTCTGGTTGTCGATAAACTGTTCAATCGCTTTTCAAAAGTTAATCCATCGGAACAGGGAACTGGTTTGGGTTTATCTATTGCCAAAAAAATTGCGGACATCAACAACTGGAAAATAACTTACAGCTATTCAGAAAATCTCCATTCTTTTTC